>NZ_MVOK01000020.1:0-112511 GCF_002018915.1 Pseudomonas sp. MF6396
TCGTTTCACTTCAAACACTTGACTCGCTTCGATCTCTCGTAGCGGGAGGCGAATTCTACAGCGTTACAACCTGCTGTCAACCACCTTTTTCACCGCTGCCGATCTTTCGATCGAAGCACCTCCAGCCCGACCTGAAACGTCCAACTCGTTGATATTCAAGGAGTTTTTCGTTCCGACTGCGCCGGAAGTGGGGCGAATTATAGAGAGATTAAATCGTGCGTCAAGGGCTAATTTGAAACTTTCGTCACCGATACACGCTTGCGCCCTCCCAGACGGGGAATGCGCTTCTCTATAGAAGGCACTCTCAGCAGCATCAACAACCCACCGATGACCGCGTACACCGTCCATTCCTTGAGGTCTGCCCGCACTATCCACAGAAAATGCAGCAGCCCCAGACCCAGGATCACGTAAACAAGCCGGTGCAGCTTCTTCCACCGCGCGCCCAAGCGGCGCTGGCTGTAGCGGTTGGAGGTCACCGCCAGTGCCAGCAGCCCGACAAGCGCCAAACTCCCAACAATGATGTAAGGGCGCTTGCGCAACTCGACGCCCAACTGCCCCCAGTCCAACCCGAGGATAAAGAACAGGTAGGCACACAAGTGCATCAGCACATAGGCAAAGCACCACAGGCCGAGCTGCCGGCGCACCACGATCCAGCCAGACCAGCCTGTCAGCTTCTGCAACGGCGTCATGCAAAGCGTTACCAGCAGCATGACCAGAGCACCCTGCCCCATCCTGTCCACCAGCACCTTGCCCGGATCGGGGCCCAGCGCATCGAGCACAGCCTGGGCCAGCCAGTACAGCGGCCAGACACAAGCCAACAGAAAGGCCGCGAAACGAAACAGTGGATAGCGCATCAGTAGTTCTTCCGCAGGTCCAGGCCGCTATATAAAGAAGCCACTTCGTCCGCATAGCCGTTGAACATCTGCGTATCGCGAACGTTGGGGCTGAACAGGCCGCTGGGCAGCCTGCGCTCACGGGCCTGGGTCCAGCGCGGGTGGTCCACCGTGGGGTTCACGTTGGCATAGAACCCGTACTCTTCAGGCGCGATGTTCTGCCAGGTGGTGCGCGGCTGCTGCTCGACCAGGCTGATACGCACGATGGACTTGATGCTCTTGAACCCATACTTCCACGGCACCACAAGGCGCAGCGGCGCACCGTTCTGGTTGGGCAGTTCGCGGCCATACATGCCCACCGCCAGGATGGCCAGCGGGTTCATCGCCTCATCCAGTCGCAGCCCTTCCACATAGGGCCAGTCGATCAAGGCGAAGCCCGAACGCTGCCCGGGCATGTGCTTTGGATCCTGCAGGGTTTCGAAGCGGATGTACCGGGCCTTGGAGGTCGGCTCCACCTGCTTGAGCAATGCCGAAATCGGAAACCCCAACCAGGGGATCACCATCGACCAAGCCTCCACACAACGCAGCCGGTAGATGCGCTCTTGCAACTGATAAGGCTTCATGAAGTCTTCGAGCGCATAGCGGCCCGGCTTACCGACCTCGCCATCCACCACCACCGTCCATGGCGAAGTCGGCAGCGCACCCGCATTGGCAGCAGGGTCGCCCTTGTCGGTTCCGAACTCGTAGAAGTTGTTGTAGTGCGTGGCATCCTTGAACGGCGTGATCGCTTCACCCTTGACCGTTACCGCCTGCCATTGGGTGCCCGGCAGTTTTTCGGCAAACCAGTTGGGGGCAGCACCGGCGTCGACGTCCGCATACTGCGAAACCTCGGCGGCAGCGGCCCAGCGCGGCAAGCTGCCGACCGCCAATGCAGCCGCAGTGCCACCCAGCAGAGCGCGTCGGGAGAGATAGAGGGACTCAGGCGTGATTTCCGATTCTTTGCAGTCGGAAGGCCGGGACAGCTTGATAAGCATAAAGACTCCGTAGAACCGGTGAGCTGATGCACCAGTAGACTACGGAGCCTTGGGGAAATTACATCACTGCTCGGTGGTTTTCTTGCGACGCGAACGCAACAGGTACTGGATAGGACCCGACGCGGCATACGCGAGGAAAATCAGCAGCAGAATGCGTGGCGGATCGCTGAACACCACCGCGAACACCAGCACCACCACAAGGATCGCCACAAACGGCACCCGCCCCTTGAGGTCCAGCTCCTTGAAGCTGTTGTACTTGATGTTGCTGACCATCAGCATGCCGGCAGCCGCCACCAGCAGCGCCACCAGGAACGAGAGCTTGGAACCCTGGATGCCATAGTCGCTGAACGCCCAGACCGTACCCGCAACCACGCCGGCTGCCGCCGGGCTGGCCAGGCCGATGAAGTAGCGCTTGTCGGCCTTGCCGACCTGGGTATTGAAGCGTGCCAGGCGCAATGCCGCACCCGCCACATAGATGAAGGCAACCATCCAGCCGACCTTGCCCATGTCACCCAGTGCCCAGCCGAAGGCCAGCAACGCCGGGGCCACGCCAAAGGCGACCATGTCGGACAACGAGTCGTACTCGGCGCCGAAGGCGCTCTGGGTGTTGGTCATGCGGGCAACACGCCCGTCCAGACCATCGAGCACCATGGCGACGAAGATCGCGATGGCGGCGAAAGCGAAGTACTTGCTCGCTTCGCGCGGATCACCGGCACTCAGGGCGCTCTGCGCACTCATGGAGTTGATGATCGAATAGAAACCGGCGAACAGGTTCGCAGTGGTGAACAGGTTGGGCAGCAGATAGATGCCGCGATGCCGTACCTTGCGTCCTTCGGCGTCATGCCCTTCTTCAACATGCTCATCGATCGGTAGCAGGCTTTCGGCGTCAGAGGCCTTGTTCGGCTCTTCGGGACGTTCGCTCATGGACATTACCTTGCAACGGTTTGGAAAGTTTCGACAGACGTCTGCGACGAGGGTTCGCCGGCAAACGATGAAGCTTTATACCAGAAGCTGACTGCCTAAACGAAAAAACGCGGCCGAAGCCGCGTTTTCATCGCATCAGATCAAGATCAGTTCTTGGCCTTGTCGACGATTTTGTTCGCTGCGATCCAAGGCATCATCGAACGCAGTTGCTCGCCGATGACTTCGATACCGTGGGCAGCGTTGTTGCGACGCTTGGCGGTCATCGAAGGATAGCCGGTAGCGCCTTCGCTGATGAACATCTTGGCGTATTCGCCGTCCTGAATGCGTTTCAGGGCATTGCGCATGGCCTGACGGGATTCGGCGTTGATGACTTCAGGGCCGGTCACGTACTCGCCATATTCGGCGTTGTTGGAGATCGAGTAGTTCATGTTGGCGATACCGCCTTCGTACATGAGGTCAACGATCAGCTTCAGTTCGTGCAGGCACTCGAAGTAGGCCATTTCTGGCGCGTAGCCCGCTTCAACCAGGGTTTCGAAGCCGGCCTTGACCAGCTCGACGGTACCGCCGCACAGAACGGCCTGCTCGCCGAACAGGTCGGTTTCGGTCTCGTCCTTGAAGGTGGTTTCGATGATGCCGGTACGGCCGCCACCAACGCCTGCGGCGTAGGACAGGGCAACGTTCTTGGCATTGCCGGAAGCGTCCTGGTAGATGGCGATCAGGTCAGGGATACCGCCGCCTTTCACGAACTCGGAACGTACGGTGTGACCAGGCGCTTTTGGCGCGATCATGATCACGTCCAGGTCAGCACGTGGAACGACCTGGTTGTAGTGGATAGCGAAACCGTGGGAGAAGGCCAGGGTGGCGCCCTTCTTGATGTTCGGCTCGACTTCGTTCTTGTACAGCTGCGACTGGAACTCGTCCGGGGTCAGGATCATGACCAGGTCGGCACCGGCAACAGCGCTTGCCACGTCAGCCACTTTCAGGCCGTGGGCTTCGGCTTTGGCAACGGTGGCCGAACCTTTACGCAGACCGACAGTGACATCCACACCGGAGTCTTTCAGGTTGCACGCTTGAGCGTGGCCCTGGGAACCGTAACCGATGATGGCAACTTTCTTGCCCTGGATGATCGAAAGGTCGCAGTCTTTGTCGTAGAAAACTTTCATGAAAATACCCCTGGTTATCTCGGCCCTTTCAGGCCATTCGCTAATTTTTTGAGTTAGATGCTGAGCACTTTGTCGCCACGGGCAATGCCGGTGACACCACTGCGTACTGTTTCGAGAATGGACGCGGTACCAATCGACTGGATGAAGCTGTCCAGCTTGTCGCTGGTGCCCGACAGCTGCACGGTATAGACCGTGCTGCTGACGTCGACGATCTGTCCACGATAGATATCGGTGGTGCGCTTGATCTCGGCACGCTGCGCACCCGTGGCCTTGATCTTGACCAGCATCAGTTCACGCTCGATGTGCGCGCTTTCCGACAGGTCGACCAGCTTGACCACTTCAACCAGCTTGTTCAGGTTCTTGGTGATCTGCTCGATCACCTCGTCATGACCAACCGTGGTCAACGTCAGGCGCGACAGGGTCGGGTCTTCGGTCGGGGCGACGGTCAGGCTTTCGATGTTGTAGTTGCGCTGCGAGAACAGGCCGACCACACGGGACAAGGCACCTGGTTCGTTTTCCAACAGCAGGGAAATAATGTGCCGCATGATTAGGTCCGCTCCGTCTTGCTCAGCCACATATCGCGCATCGAGCCGTCTTTGATCTGCATCGGGTAGACGTGCTCGCTGTTGTCGACCTGGATATCGATGAACACCAACCGGTCTTTCATGGCGAAGGCTTCCTCGAGCTTGGGCTTGAGGTCCTTCAGGTCGGTGATGCGGATACCCACGTGACCATAGGCTTCGGCCAGCTTGACGAAGTCAGGCAGCGATTCCATGTAGGAGTGCGAGTGACGGCTGTTGTAGGCCATGTCCTGCCATTGGCGAACCATGCCCAACACGCCATTGTTCAGGTTGACGATCTTTACCGGCAGGTCGTACTGCAGGCAGGTAGAGAGCTCCTGAATGTTCATCTGGATGCTGCCCTCGCCGGTGACACAGGCAACGTCCTGGTCCGGGAAGTTCAGCTTGACGCCCATGGCCGCCGGGAAACCGAAGCCCATGGTGCCCAGGCCACCGGAGTTGATCCAGCGGTTCGGCTTGTTGAAGCGGTAGTACTGCGCCGCGAACATCTGGTGCTGACCCACGTCGGAGGTGACGAACGCATCCCCCTTGGTGACTTCGCACAGGGTTTCGATCACGGTCTGCGGCTTGATGACGCTGCCATCGCCCTTGTTGTACGGGAACATGATGCCGTCGCCACGCCATTCGGCAATCTGCTTCCACCAGGCATCCATCGCCGCCTGATCAGGCTTCTCGCCGATTTCGCGCAAGGTGGCGAGCATTTCGCTCAACACGCTCTCGACCGGGCCGACGATAGGCACATCGGCCTTGATGGTCTTGGAGATCGATGCCGGGTCGATGTCGATGTGGATGACCTTGGCATTCGGGCAGAACCGCGCCGGGCCGTTGACCACACGGTCGTCGAAACGCGCACCGACGGCCAGGATCACGTCGGCATGGTGCATCGCCAGGTTGGCCGTGTAGCTGCCGTGCATGCCGAGCATGCCCAGGAACTGACGGTCGGTGCCCGGATAGCCACCCAGCCCCATGAGGGTATTGGTGACCGGCAGGTTGAGCAGTTGCGCGACCTCGGTCAACGCAGCCGAGCCACCACCGAGGATCACGCCACCGCCGGAGTAGACGATCGGACGCTTGGCGGCCAGCAGCATCTCGGCGGCCTTGCGGATCTGACCCGAGTGCCCGCGAACGGCCGGGCTGTAGGAGCGCAGCTTGACCTTTTTCGGGTAGACGTACTCGAACTTCTCGGCCGGGTTGGTCATGTCTTTCGGAATATCGACGACAACCGGGCCAGGACGACCGGATTCAGCCAGGTAGAAGGCTTTTTTCAGGATTTCAGGAATTTCCGAGGCATGTTTGATCATGAAGCTGTGCTTCACGATCGGCCGCGAGATACCGATCATGTCGGTTTCCTGGAAGGCATCGGTACCGACCATGGTGCTGGGCACCTGACCGGAGAGGATGACCATCGGGATGGAGTCCATGTACGCCGTGGCAATACCGGTGATGGCATTGGTGGCACCCGGACCGGAAGTCACCAGTACCACGCCGGCCTTGCCGGTGGCACGGGCATAACCGTCGGCCATGTGGGTTGCCGCCTGCTCGTGGCGAACCAGGATGTGGCTTACTTCCGGTTCCTTGAACAGGGCATCGTATACATGCAGGAGAGCACCGCCAGGGTACCCGTAGATGTGCTTAACGCCTTCGTCACGCAAAAAGCGGACGACCATTTCAGCGCCAGATAAAAGCTCCACGTTGTTCACCTCTAAAACGCCAGAATACCGTCCAGGCAGGACGGGTCTTAATAGGTTTACTGCCAAGCAGAGCATGAGCGACGAAATCGCCGACTACGTCAGCACTGACTGAGCAAGTATTGGGAGCGCCCCAAAGTGTTGCGGGGTTTTCCCACCCAGCGCGAGGTAACGCGTTGCGGGGTGTAACAGGTCGGCGCGGGTGTGCGCCTCATGATCTGCTTAGCGGGTCTGCTTCTGGCAGTCCCTCTACAGCGGAAACTGGATTCTTCTGATTCTGCGCCTGCAAGTCAAGAAAAATTATTGCCAATTTTTCCAAATGACGATCCGCAGCCACCACGAATTACAAAGACAGCAGCAGAAAAACAAACTTCAGAAACAAAAAGAGCCACAATCTGCGGCTCTTAGGGTGAAAATAGGGAAATTCAGGCAGAAGCACTGATCAATTGGTCAAACTCTGCTAATAGACGACGCAACTCGCGACTTTCTTGCGGCCGATCCACGTACACCGTTTCAGCCATCACCAGGATGCCCGAGGCACTGGGCAGCGGCGCACCGCTTTCGAGTATCTGTTTCATCTTCGGCAGAAAGATCCACTGCAGCCACTGATCGAAGTTCATGGCGTCGACGGCGAACGGCGTTGTGCTGGCCAGGGCTTGCGCACTGGGCGCCTCGGCGGACCACCAGCCCTGCCTGTGCAGCTCGTGCTCTATCAGCAGCAGGTGGTCTGCAATCGCCAGAATGCGCGCCTCCATTACAGGCTGACCTTGGCTTTCTGGCGAGCCAACGCGGCGCCGGCGGCGTCACCCTGCTTGTCGCGCGCCTGGGCGATGATGTCCCACAGGCCGGCCTGCAGATCGGGGCGACCGTTGGCGTAGGTCAGGGCACGGCGCGCCAGCTGTTCGGACTGCGCCGCATCGCCCTGGGCCAGTCGCACCTGGGCCAGACGGTAGAGTACCTGCGGTTCACGCGGGGCAATGCGCTGGGCACGCTCAAGGCTGGACGAGGCGCCGTTGAGATCGCCGCCGGTCTGCTGCGTCTGCGCCGTGGTCAACAGCGCCAGCACCGGGCCATCGAGCTGTTCGTCAGCCGAGAGGCCGCCGCTGCCGGCGTTCGAACTGGGAATGCCGGTGGGTGCGCTCGGTGCGCTGTAGCCACCGCTGCTGGTGCTCGGGAACGGCGCCGAATTCTGCGGGCCTGGGGTAATCGGCCCGGTGTCGATCGACGCTGGCCCGGTAGGCGCCGCAAAGGTCTGGATCGGCTCGGAGCCGGCGCCCTGGGGCACCATCACCGTCACCCCGGAATCCTGCGGCATCGCCTGCGCCTGGCGAGTACCGGTGTTCACGGCAGCGCCGGCACGGTTGGCCGATACCCGCTCGCTGTTGGAAACCCGCGTCCCTGAATCCACTACGGGGATCGAGCCACGCTGCACGCTGGCGCAACCTGTAAGCAAAGCCAGTGCCGTCAAGGCAGGAAACAACCACTTGTTCACGTCACACCCTCTTTGCTGTGCTTTGGCTTAATTCATCCAGCCCTTGACCCAGTCCATCACGGACTCGGCAGGTGCCTGCTCGCCGCCACAGGCGGCGCCGGCCACTGGCTCACTGCCGCGAATATACGGCATCTGTACCGCGCCCGGGCAGCTGGCATCGGAACCTTGGCCGGTATGCGGATCGACCCAGGCCTGCACCACGTTGTCAGGCTGTGGCATGTCCAGCGGCAGCGGGTCGGCCTTGCGCATGAAGCTGGTCCAGACCTGCAACGCGCCGGTGGCGCCGGTGAACGGTGTCTTGCCGTTATCATCGCGACCCAGCCACACCACTGCCAGCAGGTCCTGGCTGAACCCTGCGAACCAGCTGTCACGCGAATCGTTGCTGGTACCGGTCTTGCCGGCCAGGTTCAACGAACTGGGCAATACACTGTAAACCGAGCGCCCGGTACCTTCACGCATCACCCGCTGCATGGCGTTCTGCACCAGATAGATGGAGCCCGGGTCGAAGGTCTGCTGGATCTGGAACGGGTAGCGCTTGAGCGGCTCGCCCTCGGCGGTCAGCACGCTGCGGATGCCTCGCATCGGCGTGTTGAAGCCGCCATTGGCCAGGGTCTGGTACATGGTCGCAACCTGCACCGGCGACATGCCCCCGGCACCCAGCAGCATCGACGGGAAGGCCGGCCAGTCGACGTTGACACCCAGGCGGCCAATGGTCTTGAGCACGTTGGGCACGCCCACTTCCAGGCCAAGCTTGGCGGTCGACAGATTGTAGGAATTGGCCAGCCCCTGGTACAGGAAGATCGTGCCATGGGCGCGCCGGTCGTAGTTCTGCGGCTTCCACACCTGGCCGTCGGCGCCCTTCACCGAGAAGGGTTCATCCTGCACCCAGCTGGTGAGGGTGAACTGGCTCGGTTTTTCCAGCGCGGTCAGGTACACCGCCGGCTTGACCAGCGAGCCGATGGGACGCACGGCGTCGATGGCACGGTTGAAACCGGCAAACCCGGCCTGGCGGCTGCCGATCAGTGCCTGCACCTCCCCGGTTTCCGGGTTGGTCACCACCATCGCCGCCTCGACTTCGTCCGCCCCCTTGCGCCCGCTGAGGCGCTTGAAGGTTTCGTTCATCGCCGCTTCGGACTTCATCTGCAGGATCGGGTCGAAGCTGGTGAAGATACGCAGCCCCTCCTCGGTCAAGTCTTCGTCACGGTAGTCCTGGCGCAACTGGCGCTTGACCAGGTCGAGGAAGCCGGGGAACGAGCTGTCCGCCAGGCTGCCGCGCTTGGTCACACCCAGTGGCATTTTCTTCGCGGCTTCGACCGCCTCGGGGGTCGCCACGCCCTGCTCGGCCAGCAGGTCGAGCACCAGGTTGCGACGCGTCAACGCGCGTTCCGGGGAACGACGCGGATTGTAGTAGGACGGCCCCTTGACCATGCCCACCAGCAGCGCCACCTGGTGCAGCTTGAGCTCGGACAGCGGCTGGCTGAAGAAGAACTGGCTGGCCAGGCCGAAACCGTGCACCGCACGCTGGCCATCCTGGCCCACGAACACCTCGTTGAGGTACGCCTCGAGGATGTCGCGCTTGCTGTAGTGGGCTTCGAGCAGCAGCGCCATCATCGCTTCGTTGAGCTTGCGGCTGAGGCTGCGCTCGTTGGTCAGGTAGAAGTTCTTGACCAACTGCTGGGTCAGGGTACTGCCGCCCTGGCGCATGGCGCCGGACGAGGTGTTGACCCAGATGGCCCGCGCAATCGACTTGGGCGACACTCCGAAGTGGTGGTAGAAGTCACGGTCTTCCACCGCCACCAGGGTTTCGAGCAGATAGGGCGGCGCCTGATCGAGCTTGATCAGGATGCGGTCTTCAAGGTTCTTCGGGTAGATGCCGCCGATCAGCAGCGGCTCCAGGCGCACCACGTCGAGCTTCGAGCCATTGGTACCGCTCAGGCCGGCAACGTAGTCGCCCGAGAAGCGTACGCGCACGCCCTGGGCTTTTTCCATGCCTTCATAGAACTGGAAGCCGCGGGTATTGAGGTCGATGGTGTTGCCATTGACCGAGGCTGCGCCCGGGCCGTTGGCCACGCTTTCGCGGCGATAGCCCAGGGCATCGAGCTCGATCAGGAAGTCGTTCTTGCTCAGCTTCTGCCCGACGAACAGCTCGAGCGGGCGTGCGTAGACCTTGGCCGGGATGGTCCAGCGTTTGCCGGAGAATTTCTCCTGGACCACGGCATCGAGATAAACCGCAAAGCCGGCCAGCACCACAAGGCCGACCAGGCTGAGCTTGAGGGCCCAGCCCAACCAGGCGCGCGCGCGGCCAGAAGGGCGTTTTTTAGAGGTACGGGAAGATCGGGTACGAGTCATGGCGGCGGATTATACGCACTTTATGGCTTGTCGACAGACGCCCTCCGGCGGTTTGCAGCGGCCCCGCTTGCCGCCATAATGGTCGATTCGAATCTCCCACGACCCAGAAGGATCGACCGTGAGCCAAGCCTTGATCGCCGCCCTGCAAAACCCGGCCCTGTTTGCGCACCCTGTAAAGGAATTCCAGGTCATCGAGACGCACATTTCCTGGGTGCTGCTCACGGGCGAATACGCCTACAAGATCAAGAAACCGATGAACTTCGGCTTCCTGGACTTCACCGAGCTGTCGGGTCGCGCGCATTTCTGCGCCGAAGAACTGCGCCTCAACCAGCGCCTGACCGACGACCTGTACCTGGAAGTACTGCCCATCACCGGCAGCGTCGAGGCCCCGCAGCTGGGAGGTGACGGCGCGCCGATCGAGTACGCGCTGAAAATGCGCCAGTTCCCCCAGAACCAGATGCTCAGCACGCTGCAGGCCAATGGCGAACTGACCGCTGCGCATATCGACCAGATGGCCCGCCAGATCGCCCAGTTCCACCTGGCCGCACCGAAAGTGGCTGTCGAACACCCACTGGGCACGCCCGACAGCGTGATGGCTCCGGTTGAACAGAACTTCGAACAGATTCGCCCGTTCCTCAGCGACAAGGCCGACCTGGTGCAGCTCGATGCGTTGCAGGCCTGGGCGCGCAGCAGCTTCGATCGACTGCATGGCCTGTTCGAAACGCGCAAGGCCGAAGGTTTCATACGCGAGTGCCATGGCGATATCCACCTGGGCAACGCCACACTGATCGACGGCAAGGTGGTGATTTTCGACTGCATCGAATTCAACGAACCCTTCCGCCTGACCGATGTGTACGCCGATACGGCGTTCCTGGCCATGGACCTGGAAGACCGCGGCCTCAAGTCGCTGGCGCGGCGCTTCATCAGCCAGTACCTGGAAATCACCGGCGATTACGCCGGCCTCGAACTGCTGAACTTCTACAAGGCCTACCGTGCGCTGGTGCGGGCCAAGGTCGCGCTGTTCAGCATGCCGGCCGACGCCGATGGCGTACAACGGGCCACCACCCTGCGTCAGTACCGCAACTACGCCAACCTGGCCGAGAGCTACAGCGCCATCCCGTCGCGCCTGCTGGCCATCACCCACGGTGTGTCGGCCGTTGGCAAAAGCCATGTCGCCATGCGCATGGTCGAAGCACTGGGTGCCATTCGCCTGCGCTCGGACGTTGAACGCAAGCGCCTGTTCGGCGAGCAGGCCGAGCAGGCCGCCGGTCAGCTGCAACAAGGCATCTACGCCGATGACGCCAGCCAGAAGACCTACCAGCACCTGCATCAGCTGGCCGGAACAATCCTGCGCGCGGGGTTCCCGGTGGTGATCGATGCCACCTACCTCAAGCAGGCACAGCGCCAGGCCGCCGCCGACGTTGCCAGCGAAACCGGCGTTCCCTTCCTGATCCTCGACTGCAATGCACCGGACGCCGTGATCGCCAGCTGGCTGGCACAGCGCCAGGCCGACCAGAACGACCCGTCCGACGCCACTCTGGAAGTGGTCGCCGCCCAGCAAGCCAGTCGCGACCCGCTGACAGGCGAAGAGCTGCTCAAGGCCAAGCGCGTGGAAACCAACGAAAGCGGCAGCCTGGATGAACTGGTCAAGCAGATTCGCCAGCGCCTGCCCGGCCTTTAAAACGGCGAGGGCGTGAAGCAGTCCACACTTCACGCCTCTATCTCGGGCGCCTCCGCACAGTGGCACTATAATGCCATCATCAGGCCACACAAGGAGGCGCCCTCATGAACCAGCCACGCCAGCTCGACAGCGCGCTATACGCTCTGGTGCACAAGGAACACATCGCGGAATTCAATCGTGAGAAGCCCAGGAACGCCATTGTCGACTTCAAGGACGGTGACTTTCGAGGGCTGGACCTGCGCAAGCTGGACACCGAGGGCATCGATTTCAGTGGCGCCTACTTTCGCGCCTCCGACCTGCGTGGGCTGGACCTGCGCGAGAACTGCCTCGAAGGTGCCAGCCTGGCCCATGCGCAGATCTCCGGCACCTACTTCCCCGCAGAACTGAGTGCCGACGAGATTCTGATGTCGGTCAATTTCGGCACCCGCCTGCGTTACCGCACCCGCTGAAAGCATCTGCCTACAGACACCGCCTGGCAACGCCGGCGGTGGCTGCAGGCCCCGCCGTGCACCGCCCATGGCAAAACGCCGCGTATTTTCCAACTGCCGCTACACTCCTTCTTGACCTGCCCACGAATCAATCTCCAGGACCCGTTCAGCCGTCGCAAGGAGGCTTGATGAACGATGAACTTCAGCATCTGAAAAATCTTGGCAAGACGTCGGCGCAGTGGCTGCATGCGGTGGGCATCCACAGTCTCTCGGACCTTCGTCGGCTGGGCGCGGTGAACGCCTACCACGCGGTACGCAGCCGCGGCTTTCGTGCCTCGAAGGTGCTGCTCTACGCGATAGAAGGCGCGCTGCTGGATGTGCACTGGAACGACATCCCCGTTGAACGCAAGGATGCGCTGAACAAACAGCTGGATGCCAAGGCGCCCTGCAAAAATAATTGAAATAAGCAGAATGAAAGGATTGACTTCGAAATGAGAATCGTTATGATTATCACAACTGGTCGCGAGACTGGTTGGATATTCTGAAAGACCTTGGTTCGGACTCTCAGATTATCTCCTCATCAGGCTAATCACGGTTATTGACCCGGCACTTTGCCGGGTCTTTTTTTGCCTGGGATTTGAGTTGCCTGTCATGGCCTATGCACTGGCAAGCCAGCGAAAAGGGCCACCACACATTCCCAGCCTGTATCACCCGCCCTTGCGCAGGCTCGCACAGTAATCCTGCTCGGCCACGCCAGCGGTAAACCACACGTAATCGGCCATGCCTGCGTCCACCTTTTCCCCCACCTGCGCCAGCATCAGCACGCTGGTGCCCTGCTCTACCCCCAGGTCCAGCAGATGCAAGGGCACGCCCAGGTCGTTGCGCACGTGATAGGCCCCCGCCAACAGCAGGGCCGGCGTCGGCGCCTGCATCAGGCGCTGGGCGATTCGCCGGTCACGCTGCTGCTGTACCGCCAGCATGGCCGGCATCTGCGATTCAGGCAGCAGCCCGCAATGCCCTTCACGTACCTGGTCGAGCAAGGCCTGGGTAACCGTAGCGGTCGTAGCGTGCTGCCCCTCCAACTTCGGTACCTGGCGGTAGATATCCCGCACCTCGGCGCGATCAAGGTTCGCCGCCAGCAACGGATAGGGCTGCCCCAGCGCATGGCGCACGATCGGGCCATACAGGGCCCAATCCCAACCTGATTGCCAGTGCAGCGCCGACACCAGGTCGACCGGCAGCGTGGGCTGCTGCTTGAGTGCATCCACCCGCGCCTGCTGCGCCGGCTCCAGCATCTCCAACAGCAGGCTGCCCTGCGGCCGTTGCTGCTCCAGCGCGCGTAACAACCACAACTGCAAGGCATGGTGATCGGGGTTGTCGTGCTGCTCCCCCACCAGCACCCGCGGTACCGCAGCCAGGCGCCGGACCAGTTGCTCCGGTGTCAGTAACCGGCCTGTGCTCAACTCGCGGATCTGCCCCAGCTCGGCATGCTCGTGCCCCTGCGGACCTTGCCACTGCGGCAGTGGCGCCAACGCTGCGCCGGACTGGCAAGCGCTCAGTCCCAACGCCAGCAGCAACAGGGTGCCAAACAGCAACGTGCGAGGCATGGGCGAGCTCCTAGCGGGCGATGATGAGCGGGTGCCCCCGCTCGGGGTGAGGTTGAACCAGTACTTCAAGGCCGAACACGGCGCGCAGCGCTTCGGGCCGAAGCACCTGTTCAGGGGTATCCAGCGCATGCGGGCAGCCACGTTCGAGCAGCAGGATGCGGTCACAATAGCGCGCCGCCAGGTTCAGGTCATGCAGGATCACCAGTACCGCCGCACCACGGTCGGCAAAGGCTCTGACCGCCTGCAACGTGGTGTGCTGATGCAGGGGGTCGAGCATGGACGTCGGCTCGTCGAGCAACAGCGTGCAGCCGTCGCCCCCTGGCCAGAGCTGCGCCAGCACCCGCGCCAGGTGCACTCGCTGACGCTCGCCCCCCGACAGCGCCAGGTAGCTGCGCCCCACCAGGTGCCCGGCATCCGCCGCCTCCAGTGCCTCGACCACGATTGCCTGGTCGCGCACCTGACCAGTGCGGTGGGGCAGTCGCCCCATGGCCACCACCTCCTCGACACGAAACGCAAAGCCCAGGCTTGAAGTCTGCGGCAGTACCGCCAGGCGTTGTGCCCGCTCATGCCCGCTCCAGTCGCCCAACGCACGCTCATCCAGCAGCACACGGCCATGATGGGCAGGCAATTCGCCGCACAACGCTGCGAGCAAGGTGCTCTTGCCAGCACCATTGGGGCCCAGCACACCCAGCACCTGCCCCGGCTCGATGCCCAGGGTGATGCCATCGAGCACCCGGGTCTGCCCGCGCACCACCTGCAGGTTCTCCACCCGTAGCATCAGGCACGCCCCCGTAGCAGCAGAAACAGGAAGAAGGGGGCACCGATAAATGCAGTGACGATGCCAATCGGCAGTTCTGCCGGCGCCAGTGCCAGCCGCGCGATCAGGTCGGCGAACAGCAGCAGCGACGCTCCGGCCAGCGGCGACGCCGGCAGCAACACGCGATGGTCGGGGCCGGACAACAGTCGCACCATGTGCGGCACCACCAGCCCGACAAAACCGATCAACCCCGCCGCCGCTACCGCCGCCCCCACGCCCAGCGCGGTGCAGAACACCAGTTCGCGCTTGAGTGTTTCGACCTCGATACCCAGGTGGCGCGCCTCCGACTCACCCAGCAGCAGGGCATTGAGCGCCTCGGCCCGGCGTGGCAGCCACCAGGCCACTACCACCGCCACCAGCAACAGCGGCCACAGGCGCGGGTAGCTTGCGCCATTGAGACTGCCCAGGTTCCAGAACGTCAGCGTACGCAGCGTGGCGTCGTCGGCAAGATAAGTGAACAGCCCCACCACCGAGGCGGCCAGGGCGGTCAGGGCGATGCCCGCCAGCAGCATGGTGGCGACACTGGTCTGACCGTCACGCCGGCCCAACCGGTAGACCAGCGCCGTCACGCCCAGCCCGCCGAGAAATGCGAAGATCGACAACAGATAGGGCGCGAACACCTCGGGCACGCCCCCCAGCCAGTTGCCGCCCACAATCGCCACCGCCGCCCCGAGTGCAGCACCGCTGGACACCCCGACCAGGCCGGGGTCGGCCAGCGGGTTGCGAAACAGGCCCTGCATCGCCACGCCGGAAATCGCCAACACCGCGCCGCCCACCAGCCCGAGCAAGGTGCGCGGCAGACGAATCTGGCCCAGGATCAGTTCGGCCTGCTCCAGCCCCTGGGCCTGAATCGGCACGCCTATCAGGCGCAGCCCGGCTCGCAGGGTGTCGAGCAACGGCAGGCTGACCGGCCCCAGTGCCAATGACAGCCACACCGCCAACAGGCACAGCAGGCTCAGGCCGATGAACAGAGCACGCGGTGGTACCAGTCGATTCATGGGGCCAGTTGCGCCTTGGCCGCCGGGTAGAAGGCTTGCGCCAGCGCTTGCAGGCTGGCCGGCTGACGCGGCCCGAGGCCGCCCACCAGCAAGGTCGGGTCAAGTTCGACCAGACGCTTGTCCCGTGCTGCGCGAGAGGCCGCCAGCGCCGGGTTTTCCTTGAGCAGGGCCTGCAGCGCCGCCTCGCCCGACAGGCTGCGATCGGCAAACACAAGCACCTGGGGGTTCAGCGCCGCCAGCGCCTCGACCGAGAAGTTCTTGTAGCCGTCATTGTCGGCCAGGTTGCGCCCGCCGGCCTGGCGAATCATCCAGTCGCCTGCGGTCCCCTTGCCCGCGATCATCGGCTTGGCACCGCCATGCCCCACCAGCAGAATCACGCCAGGGGCCGCCTGACTGCCCTGCACTGCCTTGATTCGTGCCGCCAGCCCGTCAAGCTGCTGCCGGTACTCGCCGAACAGGCGCTCTGCCTGTGCCTCGTCGCCCATCAGGCGGCCCAGTTGCCGGAGGTTGCCATGCACGGCCTGCAGCTCGGGCGTGCTCGAAAACAGCTCCACCTTCACCCCGGCCCCCCGGAGCTGCTTGAGCACCTCTGGCGGGCCCATTTCCTCGGTGCCCACCAGCAGGTCCGGGCGCAAGCTGAGCACCCCTTCGGCCGACAGCTGACGCTGGTAGCCGATGCTGGGCAGCGCCTTGAGGCTCGCAGGGTGCTGGCTGGTGGTGTCGACGCCCACCAGCCGCGACTCGCCGCCCAGCGCCACCACCCACTCGCTCAGCGCACCGCCGGCACTGACCCAGCGGGCGGCCAGGGGTTCGGCCTGGGCCGCCGAGTTGAAAACAAGCCCGATACACAGGGCGATCAGGCTGGCACGTCGGCGCATAGCAAGGCTTCCTTAGATGAAGGCGGACCGTTGTCCAGGTGGATAACGGTTGGGCAGTGCCCGTACTCGCGGTATAAAGACGCCGGGCACGGCCATTGCGGGCAATTTGATAATTATTTGCATTTGGACGTCAAGCCGACTCTCGTTTCTTCAAGTGAACCTACCCATGCACCTTCTTTTCCGCCCGTCCGATCTGGGCGAGGGCCAGAGCCGTGGCTTCAAGGCCGCAGGCATCGACCTGTTCGGCGTACGTCGCCAGGGCCGCGTCTACCTGTACCGCAACCGCTGCCCTCATCGTGGCATCGGCCTGAACTGGGAGGCAGACCAATTCCTGGACCCCAGCGCCCAACTGATCGCCTGCGTTCATCACGGCGCACTGTTCGTGCCGGAGTCCGGTGAATGCGTGGCCGGCCCCTGTACCGGGGATGCATTGCAGGCCCTGGACTGCCGGGAAGACAGCCAGGGCATCTGGCTCATTACGTGAGCATCACCGGCAATGCGCGGTCGATGCTGATCTGCTCGCCGTCCAGGTGCACGCCGTAGGCCAGCACCTCGACACCTTCGGCTGCCGCTGCACGCAAGGCCGCGGCATAGGCGCTGTCGATTTCCTCGGCCGGGCGCACCGCATCGATGCCGCTCAGGTTCACGCAATACAGTTGCACCGCCCGCACACCCTGGCGCACCAGTGCCGACAGTTCGCGCAGGTGCTTGGCGCCACGTTGGGTCACCGCGTCGGGAAACGCCGCTATCCGCGAGCCGTCGAAGCCCAGGGTCACGCTCTTGACCTCGACATAGGCCGGCCCTGTGGGGTACTCCAGGCGAAAATCGATGCGGCTGCGTTCCTCGCCATAGGCCACCTCCCGCCGGAGCGCCGTGAAGCCGGCCAGCTCGGTGATGCGCCCGGCGTGCAGCGCCTCTTCGACGATGGCATTGGCCCGCCCGGTGTTCACACAGGCCAGCCGGCCTTGCGGGGTCTCGGCGATTTCCCAGGTGCCCGGCAATTTGCGCTTGGGGTCGCTGGACCGACTGAACCAGACCTTGCCGCCCTCCAGCATGCAGTTGAGCATCGACCCGGTGTTGGGGCAGTGGATGGTCATCTGTTCGCCGTTGGCCAGTTCGATGTCGGCCAGAAAACGCTTGTAGCGCCGCAGCAGGCGCGCCTGCTCAAGTTCGGGGAAAAAACGCATCAGCCTTGCCAACTCCGCAAACCGCGGGCGATCCGCTCGACCGCCTGCTGCAGGCGCGGCAGGCTCTGGGTGTAGGCAAACCGCACATGGTGCCCGGCCTGGTGACGACCGAAGTCCAGGCCCGGGGTGAAGGCTACGTGCTCGGTTTCGAGGAAGTGCTGACAGAACGCGAAGGCATCACCGCCGAACGCGCTGATATCGGCGTACAGGTAGAACGCCCCTTGCGGTTCCACCGCGATACCGAAGCCCAGCTCGCGCAGGGCCGGCAACAGGAAGTCGCGACGCCGCGCGAACTCGGCGCGACGCTCCTCGAAAATCGCCAGCGTGCGGGGTTCGAAACAGGCCAGCGCAGCATGTTGGGCCATGCTCGGCGCACTGATGTAGAGGTTTTGCGCCAGCTTCTCCAGGTCGGCGACCGCTGCAGGCGGCGCTACCAGCCAACCGAGGCGCCAGCCGGTCATGCCGAAATATTTTGAGAAACTATTCAGCACGAAGGCTTCGTCATCGACTTCCAGCACGCTGGGGGCGTCGATGCCGTAGGTCAGGCCGTGATAGATCTCGTCGACCACCAGGTGGCCATTGTGCGCACGGGTAGCCTGCGACAGGCTGGCCAGTTGCTCGCGGTCGAGCACCGTGCCGGTGGGGTTGGCGGGCGAGGCCACCAGTGCACCGACGGTCTCGTTGTCCCAGTAACGCTCGACCAGGTCGGCATTGAGCTGGTAGTTGGCCTCGGGGCCGACCGGCACCAGTTGCGCACCGCCCTCGACCAGGCGCAGAAAGTGCCGGTTGCACGGGTAGCCCGGGTCGGCCAGCAGCCAGTGCTTGCCTGGGTCGACCAGCAGGCTGGCCGCCAGCAGCAATGCGCCCGAGCCGCCCGGGGTGATCAGGATGCGTTGCGGGTCGATGTTCACCCCGTAACGCTGGGCATAGAACCCGGCAATCGCCTCGCGCAGCGCAGGCAGGCCACGTGCCGCGGTGTAGCGCGTGTGGCCTGCGGCCAGGGCAGCCTGACCGGCTTCGACGATGGGCGCGGCAGTGGTGAAGTCCGGCTCGCCGATCTCCAGGTGGATCACGTCATGCCCGGCTGCCTGCAGTTCGTTGGCCCGCGCCAGCAGCGCCATGACATGAAAGGGTTCGATGGCGCGACTGCGCGCACTGTAGGGCTGGGCCATGGCCTTCTCTCAAATGGGTCTAAAATGATGATTCTACCCATGCATGGGAACGAACGTGTGGGTAAAGCCGTGGTCAACCGGGGAGACAACCGGGAGTAGCGCGCCCCGATTCGATCTGGTAAGTTCGGCGGCTCGCAGTCGCAGGGCCGGCGGGCGCCGGAGATGGAGAAGCCTGCGCAATGGATTAGAAGAGTGAGAGGCGGTCTATTCATGTCCACCCAAGAAAAGAAACAAACCGTTCAAGCCGTTGGCGACTTCACCCCCTATGAAGCTGGTAAGGGTGAGGAGTACATGAGCGATGACATGCGGGCCCACTTTGTCTCCATCCTGAACAAGTGGAAGCAGGACCTGATGAAGGAAGTGGATCGGACTGTAGACCACATGAAGGAAGAGGCAGCCAACTTTGCCGACCCGGCAGACCGTGCCAGCCAGGAAGAAGAGTTTGCGCTGGAACTGCGCAATCGTGACCGCGAGCGCAAGTTGATCAAGAAGATCGACAAGACGCTGCAACTGATCCAGGACAAGGACTACGGCTGGTGCGAAGACTGCGGTGTTGAAATCGGTGTGCGCCGCCTGGAGGCCCGCCCTACCGCCGACAAGTGCTTCGACTGCAAGAACCTTGCGGAAATCAAGGAAAAACAGGTCGGCAAGGCCTGACCTGAACAGAACGGGGCGCTCAAGGCGCCCCGTTTCATTTATGGCTGTCGGATCTACCCGCCTGTGATGAACACCCCGCGCTACATCGGGCGCTTCGCCCCCACCCCCAGTGGTTTTCTGCATTTCGGCTCGCTGGTCGCCGCCCTCGCCTCGTGGCTGGACGCACGCGCGGTGGGCGGGCAATGGCTGCTGCGCATGGAAGACATCGACCCGCCGCGCGAAGCCCCCGGCGCCCAGGCCGCCATCCTGCACACCCTGGAAAACTACGGCCTGCACTGGGACGGCGCAGTGGTGTACCAGAGCCAGCGTCACGACGCCTATGCCGCTGTGGTGCAGCGCCTGTTCCAGCAGGGCCTGGCGTACGCCTGTACCTGTTCGCGCAAGCAGCTGGAAGGGTACAACGGCATCTATCCGGGCCTGTGTCGCAACCTGGGCCACGCCCAGGAGGACGCGGCCATTCGCCTGCGCGTGCCCGAGCTGAGCTATCACTTCACCGACCGTCTGCAGGGCCGCTTCGAGCAGCACCTGGGACGCGAGGTGGGCGACTTCGTGATCCGGCGCCGCGATGGCCTGTACGCTTACCAGCTGGCAGTGGTGCTGGACGATGCCTGGCAAGGCGTGACCGATATCGTGCGCGGCGCCGACCTGCTCGACAACACTCCGCGCCAGCTGTACCTGCAGGAGCTGCTGGGCCTGTCGCAGCCGCGCTACCTGCATGTGCCGCTGATCACCCAGCCCGACGGGCACAAACTGGGCAAGTCGTATCGCTCGGCACCGTTGCCGGCGGACCAGGCCACACCCTTGCTGTTGCGGGCCTTGCGTGCGCTCGGCCAACCGGTCGAGGCGGGCATGGCGCTGGGTACGCCGAGCGAGGTACTCACGCACGCCGCCCAGCACTGGAATACCGACGCCCTGCCCCGGCGCCTGAGCGTGCCCGAAGCCGACCTTCATTGATCGCTGCCCACTGCTGATACAGGCGCTGAGCCGTTCGCTGGCAGGCCAGCGCCCATCGGTGCACCGTTGCCCTCAAGGCCAGTACAGAACCTGGGCAGCGAAGAGGCCGGAACAGCTTGCACAAAGCCCAACAAATTCAATTCGTTGGGCATTCTGGCGAAGGTCGTTTGCAGGCATCGGCCCTTCCGTTACCATCGACGCCGATTTGCGCCAATAATAAGCCCAGGCACGCAGCGTCCACAGCCAACGAGGCCCGCATGTACATCTATCGCTTGGTCCTGCTTCTGGTAGTGGGGATCTACCTGTTCTCCCCGGCCATCATGGACTGGTGGATCGAACCCACCGGCGCCTGGTATCGCCCCTACCTGCTGTGGCTGATCCTGATCGTCGTGACCTTTATCCTGCAGAGCCAACGTGATGCCGATGAGCTTTAGCCTGACCCAGATGATCCTGATCAGCGCCGCCTACCTGCTGGTGCTGTTCGGCGTGGCCTGGATCAGCGAGCGCGGCATGATCCCGCGCTCGATCATTCGCCACCCACTGACCTATACCCTGTCGCTGGGCGTGTACGCCAGTGCCTGGGCCTTCTACGGCACAGTCGGCCTGGCCTACCAGTACGGCTACGGTTTCCTGGCCTGCTACCTGGGAGTGTCCGGTGCATTCCTGCTCGCCCCGGTGCTGCTCTATCCGATCCTGAAGATCACCCGCACCTACCAGCTCTCGTCGCTGGCCGACCTCATCGCGTTCCGCTTTCGCAGTACCTGGGCCGGCGCCCTCACCACGATCTTCATGCTGATCGGCGTGCTGCCGCTGCTGGCCCTGCAGATCCAGGCCGTGGCCGACTCCATCAGCATCCTCACCGGCGAGCCGGTCAAGAGTCGCGTGGCCCTGGCCTTCTGCGCCATGATCACGCTGTTCACCATCTTCTTTGGCTCACGCCATATCGCCACCCGCGAGAAACACGAAGGGCTGGTGTTCGCCATCGCCTTCGAGTCGGTGGTCAAGCTGCTGGCGTTGGGCGGTATCGGCCTGTATGCGCTGTACGGGGTGTTCGGCGGCCCGCACGAGCTGGAGGTGTGGCTGCTGCAGAACCAGACCGCCCTCGCCGCGCTGCACACACCCTTGCAGGAAGGCCCGTGGCGCACCCTGCTGCTGGTGTTCTTCGCCTCGGCCATCGTGATGCCGCACATGTACCACATGGCCTTTACCGAGAACCTCAACCCGCGCTCGCTGGTCAGCGCCAGCTGGGGCCTGCCGCTGTTCCTGCTGCTGATGAGCCTGGCGGTACCGCTTATCCTGTGGGCCGGGCTCAAGCTGGGCGCCAGCACCAGCCCGGAATACTTCACCCTGGGCCTGGGCATCGCCGCCAACAATCAGGCCCTGGCGCTACTGGCCTACATCGGCGGGCTATCCGCTGCCAGCGGGCTGATCATCGTCACCACGCTGGCGCTGTCGGGCATGGCGCTGAACCACCTGGTGCTGCCGCTGTACCAGCCGCCGGCCGAAGGCAACATTTATCGCTGGCTGAAATGGACGCGCCGCGCGCTGATCGTGGCGATCATCGCCGCCGGTTTCGGCTTCTATCTGCTGCTCGGCGCCCAGCAGGACCTGGCCAACCTGGGCATCGTCGCCTTCGTTGCCACCCTGCAGTTCCTGCCCGGCGTGCTGTCGGTGCTGTACTGGCCCACCGCCAACCGGCGCGGCTTCATCGCCGGCCTGCTGGCGGGGATCCTGGTGTGGATGGTGACCATGCTGCTGCCGCTGGTGGGCAACCTGCAGGGCTTCTACATTCCGCTGCTGAACATGATCTATGTGCTCGACGACACCAGCTGGCACATGGCGGCGATCGCCTCGCTGGCGGCCAACGTGCTGCTGTTCACCCTGATCTCGCTGTTCAGCAACGCCAGCGCCGAGGAAGTCGCCGCCGCCGAGGCCTGCGCCGTGGATAACGTGCGCCGTCCGCAACGGCGCGAACTGCACGCCGCCTCGCCGCAGGAATTCGCCACCCAGCTGGCCAAGCCACTGGGCGCCAAGGCCGCGCAGAAAGAAGTCGAGCAAGCCCTGCGCGACCTGTACCTGCCCTTCGACGAACGCCGCCCGTACGCCCTGCGACGTCTGCGCGACCGCATCGAGGCCAACCTGTCGGGCCTGATGGGCCCCAGCGTGGCACAGGACATGGTCGAGACCTTCCTGCCGTACAAGTCGGGCAGCGAAAACTACGTGACCGAAGACATCCATTTCATCGAGAGCCGCCTGGAAGACTATCACTCGCGCCTCACCGGCCTGGCCGCCGAGCTCGATGCCCTGCGCCGCTACCACCGCCAGACCCTGCAGGAGCTGCCCATGGGCGTCTGCTCGCTGGCCAAGGATCAGGAGATCCTGATGTGGAACAGGGCCATGGAAGAGCTGACCGGCATCCCCGCCAAGCGTGTGGTCGGCTCGCGCCTGACCACCATCGGCGAACCCTGGCGCGGCCTGTTGCTGGGGTTCATCAACGTGCCCGACGAGCACCTGCACAAGCAGCGCCTGGGCCTGGACGGGCAGACCCGCTGGCTCAACCTGCACAAGGCGGCCATCGACGAGCCCCTGGCACCGGGCAACAGCGGCCTGGTGCTGTTGGTGGAAGACCTCACCGAAACCCAGATGCTCGAAGACAAGCTGGTGCACTCCGAGCGCCTGGCCAGCATCGGCCGCCTGGCCGCCGGGGTCGCCCACGAAATCGGCAACCCGGTCACCGGCATCGCCTGCCTGGCGCAGAACCTGCGTGAAGAGCGCGAGGACGACGGCGAGATCACCGAGCTGAGCAGCCAGATCCTGGAGCAGACCAAACGCATCTCGCGCATTGTCCAGTCGCTGATGAGCTTCGCCCACGCCGGCAGCCACCAGCACAGTGACGAACCGGTGTGCCTGGCCGAAGTGGCGCAGGATGCCATCGGTCTGCTGGCCTTGAACCGGCGCAATTTCGAAGTACAGTTCTTCAACCTGTGCGACCCCGAGCACTGGGTCGACGGCGATCCGCAGCGCCTGGCGCAGGTACTCATCAACCTGCTGTCCAACGCCCGCGATGCATCGCCGGCCGGCACGGCGGTACGGGTCAAGAGCGAAGCCAGCGAGCACACCGTCGACCTGATCGTCGAGGACGAAGGCAGCGGCATTCCGAAGAGCATCATGGACCGGCTGTTCGAACCCTTCTTCACCACCAAGGATCCGGGCGAAGGCACCGGGCTGGGGCTCGCTCTGGTCTATTCCATCGTGGAAGAGCATTATGGACAAATCACCATCGACAGCCCGGCCGATACTCAAAGCCAGCGTGGCACCCGGATCCGTGTGACCCTGCCGCGTCATGTCGTAGCGACGTCCGCTGTGAACTGAGACCGTCGAGAGAATTGAATCAATGCCGCATATTCTGATCGTCGAAGACGAAACCATCATCCGCTCGGCCTTGCGTCGCCTGCTCGAACGCAACCAGTACCAGGTCAGCGAAGCCGGCTCGGTACAGGAGGCCCAGGAACGCTTCAGCATTCCGAGCTTCGACCTGATTGTCAGCGACCTGCGCCTGCCCGGCGCACCGGGTACCGAGCTGATCAAGCTGGGCGAAGGCAAGCCGGTGCTGATCATGACCAGCTACGCCAGCCTGCGCTCGGCCGTCGACTCGATGAAGATGGGCGCAGTGGACTACATCGCCAAGCCCTTCGATCACGACGAGATGCTCCAGGCCGTCGCCCGCATCCTGCGCGACCGCCAGAACGCCCCCGCCGCCCCTGCCGAGCGCAGCAGCGCCGGCGCCAAGGCGGCCCCGGCGGACAAGCCGGGCAATGCCAATGGCGAAATCGGCATCATCGGCTCGTGCCCGCCGATGCAGGACCTGTACGGCAAGATCCGCAAGGTCGCGCCCACCGACTCCAATGTACTGATCCAGGGTGAATCGGGTACCGGCAAGGAGCTGGTGGCGCGCGCGCTGCACAACCTGTCACGCCGGGCCAAGGCGCCGATGATTTCGGTCAACTGCGCGGCGATTCCCGAAAGCCTGATCGAGTCCGAGCTGTTCGGTCACGAAAAGGGCGCGTTCACCGGCGCCAGCGCCGGCCGTGCCGGCCTGGTCGAAGCGGCCGACGGGGGCACACTGTTTCTCGACGAGATCGGCGAACTGCCGCTCGAAGCCCAGGCCCGCCTGCTGCGCGTACTGCAGGAAGGCGAGATCCGACGGGTGGGCTCGGTGCAATCGCAAAAGGTCGATGTGCGCCTGATTGCCGCCACCCACCGCGACCTGAAGAACCTGGCCAAGGTCGGCCAGTTCCGCGAAGACCTTTACTATCGCCTGCACGTGATCGCCCTCAAGCTGCCCGCCCTGCGCGAGCGTGGCGCCGACGTCAACGAGATCGCCAATGCGTTCCTCGCCCGCCAGAGCGCACGCATCGGGCGCAACGACCTGAAGTTTGCCCATGACGCCGAACAGGCCATTCGTCATTACTCCTGGCCGGGCAACGTGCGAGAGCTGGAAAACGCTGTGGAGCGCGCGGTGATCCTGTGCGAAAGCCCGGAAATCTCTGCCGACCTGCTGGGCATCGACATCGAGCTGGCCGACCTGGAAGACGATGACGTGTTCGCCGGCCTGCCGTCTGCCGGTGGCGCCGCCAGCAACACCAGCCACGAACCGACCGAAGACCTGTCACTGGAAGACTACTTCCAGCACTTTGTACTCGAACACCAGGACCACATGACCGAGACCGAGCTGGCCCGCAAGCTCGGTGTCAGCCGCAAATGCCTGTGGGAACGTCGTCAGCGCCTGGGTATCCCGCGGCGCAAGAGCGGGGCCACCAGCGAAAGCTGAGCCAGCACGCGCACCGGTGTTACCGGCAGGTAACACCAGGGCGTGTGAAAAAAATGTTACCTCACGCTGATCACGTAACAGAAACCGGGGCATACGGTAACGAATCCCCGGTTTTTTTATGCCCGCCAAACGCCCCCAAAACCGCCTAACCCCTTGTTTTACTGGGGTTTGCAAAAGTTGGCACGGCACCTGCTATATGTTCGGTACAAGAACAATAACAAGCACTGCAAAAGACAATAAAAATAAGACGAATCGGCTCACGCACAATAAGAACAAGACGGCGGAGGCGCAGCTAACTGATTCTTTTGGAGAGGAGTTGTATTTGGGGCTTGCCCCACAACCAGGCAGAGAACAACAAAAACTGCACTCAAGCAGGGCCTGAACTGGTTGGATCGCATGATCACTGCAACCTCAGCGACCAAAGCAATCCGTTTGCTCTTGACTCCCGGTTAGGGAGAACACCCACAAGCCTTGCGGTTTTGTGGGTAGGGCACTCAACAAAAACAAGAAGCCCGGCAAAAGAACAATAAGAGCATGCAACTACTTCTTGGGGAGCTTCGGCTCCCCTTGTAGTTTCCGGCTTTCAGCCCGCCCGATGCACCCGCCTACACCATCCTTCGAGTAAATGCTAGAATCCCCGCCCATCATGCGGCCATTCTTCGTTTTTGGCCGAACATTCCTTCAAACAGTGCATCCCATGCTGAAGAAGTTGTTCCAGTCATTCCGTCCTACCGTGCGTGGCCAGCACCACATTCGCACCACGCCCGAAGTGATCAATAGCGGCCAGCATTCACTGCAACGTGGCCAGTTCAGCCGCCACGCGGTGAACATCGTCGAGCGCCTGCAGAACGCAGGCTACCAGGCCTACCTGGTCGGCGGTTGCGTTCGCGATCAACTCCTGGGCATTACCCCCAAGGACTTCGACGTCGCCACCAGTGCCACCCCCGAACAGGTCCGTGCAGAGTTTCGCAACGCCCGGATCATCGGCCGGCGGTTCAAGCTGGTGCATATCCATTTCGGTCGCGAAATCATCGAAGTCGCCACCTTCCGCGCCAACCATCCCGAGGTCGAGGAAGAGAACAGCCACACCTCTTCACGCAACGAGAGCGGGCGCATCCTGCGTGACAATGTATACGGCACCCTGGAAGAAGACGCGCAGCGCCGCGACTTCACCATCAACGCCCTGTACTACGATCCGGTCAGCGAGCGCATTCTCGATTACGCCAACGGCGTGCACGATATCCGCAACCGTCTGATCCGCCTGATCGGCGACCCTGTGCAGCGCTACCAGGAAGACCCGGTACGTATGCTGCGGGCCGTGCGCTTCGCGGCCAAGCTCAACTTCGGTATCGAAAAGCACACCGTGCAGCCGATCCGCGAGCTGGCCCCGATGCTGCGTGAAATCCCTGCCGCACGCCTGTTCGAAGAAACCCTGAAGCTGTTCCTGTCCGGCTATGCGGCCGACACCTTCGAGATGCTGGTCGACCTGCAACTGTTCGACCCGCTGTTTCCGGCCAGTGCCCAGGCGCTGGAAGACCAGCCGACCTACACCCACACCCTGATCAGCCAGGCGCTGATCAACACCGACCTGCGCATCAAGCAAGGCAAGCCGGTCACCCCGGCCTTCCTGTTCGCCGCCATGCTCTGGCCGGCGCTGCCAGGGCGTGCCCTGCGCCTGCAGAGCCGCGGCATGCCGCCGATCCCGGCCCTGCAGGAAGCCGCCCACGAGCTGATCGCCGAACAGTGCCAGCGCATTGCGATCCCCAAGCGCTTCACGATGCCGATCCGCGAGATCTGGGACATGCAGGAGCGCCTGCCACGGCGCCGCGGCAAACGTGCCGACCTGCTGCTGGACAACCCGCGTTTTCGCGCCGGCTACGACTTCCTGCTGCTGCGCGAGAGCGCGGGCGAGGAAACCGACGGCCTGGGCCAATGGTGGACCGACTACCAGGAATGCAACGACAGCGAGCGCCGCGACATGATCCGTGACCTGGGCAGCCGCGACGACGGCGCCGGCGCGGGCCCGCGCAAACGCAAGCGCAGCCCGAGCAAGCGCAAGCGCGCCGACGGCGCAGGCGAGTAACGCCGCATGGTGCGTGCCTACATCGGCCTGGGCAGCAACCTGGCCGACCCGCAACAGCAACTGCGCAGCGCCCTCGAGGCGCTGGGCCGGTTGCCGGGTTCGCAACTGGCCGGTGTGTCGTCGTTCTACGCCAGCGACTCGCTGTCGCCTGGCCAGCCGCGCTACACCAACGCGGTTGCGGCGCTCGATACTTCGCTGGCGCCGCTGGCGCTGCTCGATGCCCTGCAGGCCATCGAGGCCGACCAGGGCCGCGAACGCAAGGAACGCTGGGGCCCACGCACCCTGGACCTGGATATCCTGCTGTATGCCGATCAGGTGCTCGACGAGCCGCGCCTGAAGGTTCCCCACTATCACATGCACGCCCGCCCGTTCGTGCTGTACCCCCTGGCAGAGCTGGTGCCCGGCGACTTCTGCCTGCCCGACCAGCGCCCCCTCGCGCAATGGCTGGCAGAATGCCCGTTCGTTGGCCTCGAGCGCCTGTAACCGGGCGCTCCCCCACGCGGTAACGCCCGTAACAGCGCCTTCGTAACAATGCGGTAACAGGGTAATTGACTTCAGTCTTCGTGCTCACGACTATAGGCGTCCCGCAGCGCCCCGGCGCCGCATAAGGCGTATATAGGCCTGGAACAGGGTTGTACTCCAAACACCACAATCGATGATGTGCTGTTCCAGTAGATGAATACACGCGTTGTACGCAGTCGTTTTTCACAGCGCCTGAACGAGGATTCCTTTCATGCCAGAAGTAACCCTGACCACCCTGCAAGGCCTCAAGGCCAAGGGCGAGAAAATAACCATGCTGACCTGCTATGACGCGACCTTTGCCAAGGTGGCGAGTCAGGCCGGCGTGGAAATATTGCTGGTGGGTGACTCCCTGGGCATGGTCCTGCAGGGCCATGACAGCACCTTGCCGGTGACCAACGCCGAAATGGCCTACCACACCGCCTGCGTCAAGCGCGGCAACCAGGGTGCGCTGATTCTGGCCGACCTGCCCTTCATGGCCTGCGCCACCACCGAGCAGGCCTTCGCCAATGCCGGCGCACTGATGCAGGCCGGCGCGCACATGGTCAAGGTCGAGGGCGCCGCCTGGCTGGCCGAGACCATTCGCCTGCTGGCCGAACGCGGCGTGCCGGTGTGTGCGCACATGGGCCTCACGCCGCAGACCGTGAACATCCTGGGCGGCTACAAGGTCCAGGGCCGCCAGGAGAACCAGGCACGGCAGATGCGCGCCGACGCTATCGCCCTGGAGCAGGCCGGCGCAGCCATGCTGCTGCTCGAATGTGTGCCCAGCGAGCTGGCGGCGGAAATCACCCAGGCCGTGACCATTCCGGTCATCGGCATCGGTGCCGGCAGCGCCACCGATGGCCAGGTACTGGTGATGCACGACATGCTCGGCCTGTCGCTCAGCGGCCGCGTGCCCAAGTTCGTGAAGAACTTCATGCTCGGCCAGCCCGACATTGCCGGTGCTTTCGGTGCCTACGTGCAAGCCGTCAAGGGCGTGACCTTCCCCGGCACCGAACATGGGTTCAGCGCATGAACACCGTCAAGACCATCCTTGAACTGCGCGCTGCGGTCGCCCGCGCACGCAGCGAGGGCAAGCGCATCGGCTTCGTGCCCACCATGGGCAACCTGCACAGCGGGCATGCCGCGCTGGTGACCAAGGCCGCGCAGCGGGCAGATTTCGTGGTGGCGAGCATCTTCGTCAACCCGCTGCAGTTCGGCGCCAACGAAGACCTCGACAAGTACCCGCGCACCCTCGCCGCCGACCAGGAAAAACTCCTGCAGGCCGGCTGCCACCTGCTGTTCACCCCCAACGTCGAAGAAATGTACCCCGACGGCATGGCGGCCCAGACCCTGGTCAGCGTGCCGCACCTGTCCGAAGGGCTGTGTGGCGCCAGCCGTCCCGGGCACTTCGAGGGTGTTGCCACGGTGGTCAGCAAGCTGTTCAACATGGTCCAGCCCGACCTGGCCGTGTTCGGCCAGAAGGACTTCCAGCAACTGGCGGTGATCCGCGCGCTGGTGCGCGACCTCAACCTGCCCATCCAGATCATCGGCGAACCGACCGTGCGCGCCGAGGACGGCCTGGCCCTGTCGTCGCGCAACGGTTACCTGACCGACGCACAACGTGCCACTGCGCCCACGATCTACCGCACCCTGAGCCGGATCGCCCAGGCAATCGGCCAGGGCCGCCGTGACTTCGAGGTGCTGATCGCCGAAGGTCGGCAACAACTGGTGGAGGCCGGCTTCAAGCCCGACTACCTGGAAATCCGTCAGGCGCTGAACCTGCGCCCGGCAGGGGCGCACGACCGCGACCTGGTGATTCTGGTGGCAGCGGTACTGGGCGCCACGCGCCTGATCGACAACCTTCACCTGAACCTCGACGAACAGTGACAACGCACCCGGCCGGGCTGCCGGGCAATTAACCTGCCACACTGGAAACGGGCCCGTCTTTCCAGTGTCAAAGGCAGTTCACGTACCAAGGAAACCTGCAGCGATGGCGTACTACCGCACCCCCCACGATGTCACTACGCTGCCCGCCTGGCAGGCGCTCCAGCAACACCGCAGCGCCATGCAGGGCTTCAGCATGCGCGAAGCGTTCAACGCCAACCCGCAGCGCTTCGAGCAGTTCAGCCTGAGCAGCTGCGGGCTGTTTCTGGACTATTCGAAGAACCTCATCGACCGCCAGACCCGCGACCTGCTGGTGGGGCTGGCCAACGAAGTGGGCCTGCAGGACGCGATCAAGTCGCTGTTCGCCGGCGAAATCGTCAACGCCTCCGAAGGCCGCCCGGCCCTGCATACCGCGCTGCGGCGCCCGGTGGGCGACAAACTGAGCGTCAATGGCGTGAACATCATGCCCGACGTGCACAAGGTGCTGAATCAGGTCACCGAGCTGGTGGGGCGCATCCACGACGGCCTGTGGCGCGGCTACAGCGAAAAGCCGATCACCGACGTGGTCAACATCGGCATCGGCGGCTCGTTCCTCGGCCCGGAGCTGGTCTCCGAGGCCCTGCTGCCCTACGCCCAGCGCGGCGTGCGCTGCCACTACCTGGCCAATATCGACGGCAGCGAATTCCACGAGCTGTCGGCCAAGCTGCGTGCCGAGACCACGCTGTTCATCGTGTCGTCCAAATCCTTCAATACCCTGGAAACCCTGAAGAACGCCCAGGCGGCTCGGGTCTGGTACCTGGCCCAGGGTGGTTCGGAAGCCGAGCTGTACAAGCACTTCATCGCCGTATCGAGCAACAAGGCCGCTGCGGTGGCCTTCGGTATCCGTGAAGAGAACATCTTCCCGATGTGGGACTGGGTAGGCGGACGCTATTCGCTGTGGTCGGCCATCGGCCTGCCGATCGCCCTGGCCATCGGCACCGCCAACTTCAAGGAGCTGCTGTCGGGTGCCTACACCATGGACCAGCACTTCCAGACCGCACCGTTCGAGCAGAACATGCCGGTGCTGCTGGCCTTGCTGGGCGTGTGGTATGGCAACTTCTGGGGCGCCCAGAGCCACGCGATCCTGCCGTACGACCATTACCTGCGCAACATCACCAAGCACCTGCAGCAACTGGACATGGAGTCCAACGGCAAGAGCGTGCGCCAGGACGGCACCCCGGTCGACCACGACACCGGGCCGGTGATCTGGGGCGGCGTGGGCTGCAACGGCCAGCATGCCTATCACCAGTTGCTGCACCAGGGCACCCAGCTGATCCCGGCCGACTTCATCGTGCCGGTGGTGAGCTTCAACCCGGTGGCCGACCACCACCAGTGGCTGTACGCCAACTGCCTGTCCCAGAGCCAGGCGTTGATGCTCGGCAAGACCCGCGCCGAGGCCGAGGCCGAGCTGCGCGACAAGGGCATGGCCGAAGCCGAGGTGCAGCGCCTGGCGCCGCACAAGGTGATCCCGGGCAACCGTCCGAGCAACACCTTGGTGGTGGAGCGCATCAGCCCGCGGCGCCTGGGCGCGCTGGTGGCGATGTACGAGCACAAGGTGTTCGTGCAGAGCGTGGTGTGGGGCATCAATGCCTTCGACCAGTGGGGAGTGGAGCTTGGCAAGGAACTGGGCAAGGGCGTGTACCAGCGCCTGACCGGCGGTATCGAAGAGCCGGCCGAAGATGCCTCGACCCAGGGCCTGATCAACTACTTCCGCGGGCGTCACCGGGGCTAAGGGCTACACTGTCGGGATGTTGTTGTACCCATCGCGGGCCAAGCCCGCTCCCACAGGTACGATGCACACCGCGTGGGAGCGGGCTTGGCCCGCGATGGGAGCGACACCTATCCAACAGGAAAGGGCCCCCCAATGTTCGATATCAGCGACTACCCCGAAGCCGATGCCGTCAGCAAGGCGGCACAACTCTCCCAGGCCGACTACCAGCGCCTGTATCGCCAGTCCGTAGACGATCCCGACACCTTCTGGGCCGAACAAGCCAGGCGCCTGGACTGGATCATCCCCTGGTCGGCTGTTCAGCAGAGCGATCTGCGCACGGGCCAGGCAACCTGGTTCAAGGATGCCAAACTCAACGTCAGCTACAACTGCCTGGACCGCCACCTGGCTCAGCGCGGCGACCAGCCGGCGATCATCTGGGAAGGCGACGACCCGCAGCAGTCCACCACCCTCACCTACCGCCAGGTTCATCAGCAGGTGTGCCGCCTGGCCAACGTGCTCAAGCAGCGCGGGGTGAAAAAGGGCGACCGGGTGTGCATCTACATGCCGATGATTCCCGAAGCTGCCTTCGCCATGCTGGCCTGTACCCGCATCGGCGCGATTCACTCGGTGGTGTTCGGCGGCTTTTCCCCCGACGCCCTGCGCGACCGCATCCTCGACGCCGACTGCCGCACGGTGATTACCGCCGACGAAGGCGTGCGCGGCGCCAGGAGCATTGGCCTGAAGAACAACGTCGACAAGGCCCTGCAAAGCTGCCCGGACGTCAGCAGCGTGGTGGTGGTACGCCGCACCGGCGGCCCGGTGGACTGGAACGAAGGCCGCGACCTCTGGTACCACGAGGCAATCAGCCAGGTGGGCGACGACTGCCCGCCCGAGCCGATGGATGCGGAAGACCCGCTGTTCATCCTCTACACCTCCGGCAGCACCGGCAAGCCCAAGGGCGTGCTGCACACCAGCGCCGGCTACCTGCTGCAGGCCGCCCTGACCTTCAAGGTGGTGTTCGACTACCGCGACGGCGAGGTGTTCTGGTGCACCGCCGATGTCGGCTGGGTAACCGGCCACAGCTACATCGTCTACGGCCCGCTCGCCAACGGCGCCACCACCCTGATGTTCGAAGGCGTGCCCAACTACCCCAATGCCTCGCGCTTCTGGCAGGTGGTCGACAAGCACCAGGTAAACATCTTCTATACCGCCCCCACCGCTCTGCGGGCACTGATGCGCGAAGGTTCGGCGCCGCTCGACGGTACCTCGCGCAAGAGCCTGCGCCTGCTGGGCAGCGTGGGCGAGCCGATCAACCCGGAAGCCTGGGAATGGTACTTCGAGAAAGTCGGTGAGAAGCGCTGCCCGATCGTCGACACCTGGTGGCAGACCGAGACCGGCGGCATCATGCTCAGCCCGCTGGTCAGCGCCCGCCACATCAAGCCCGGTTGCGCCACCCGTCCGCTGTTCGGCGTGCAGCCAGTGCTGCTGGACGACAAGGGCGCGCTGATCGAGGGCCCCGGCAGCGGGCTGCTGGCGATCAAGGCCAGTTGGCCGGGGCAGATCCGCAGCGTATACGGCGATCATCAGCGCATGATCGACACCTACTTCAAACCCCTGCCGGGCTACTACTTCACCGGCGACGGCGCGCGCCGCGATGCCGATGGCGACCTGTGGATAACCGGGCGCATCGACGACGTGATCAACGTGTCCGGGCACCGCATCGGCACTGCCGAGGTGGAAAGTGCCCTGGTGCTGCACGACAGCATCGCCGAAGCCGCCGTGGTCGGGTACCCTCACGACCTGAAGGGCCAGGGCATCTATGCCTTCGTCACGCCCATGAACGGCGTGACCCCGGACGACCACCTCAAGCAGGCACTGCTGGCGCTGGTCAGCAAGGAGATCGGCAGCTTTGCCAAACCCGAGCTGATCCAGTGGGCGCCAGCACTGCCCAAGACCCGCTCGGGCAAGATCATGCGCCGCATCCTGCGCAAGATCGCCTGCAACGAGCTGGACAACCTGGGCGACACCTCGACCCTGGCCGACCCGAGCGTGGTCCAAGGCCTGATCGAAAAACGCCTGAATCAATGAACGGCACCGCGGCGACGGTGCCTCAAGGTACCCATGGAAGCGCTACGCCGCCGTATCGAAACACAGTTGCTGAGCCTCACGGGCCTGGCCCTGGGCCAACTCGACCTCGAACAGCCCAAGGGCGACCCCGGGCTGTTCGGTCCGCGCAGCATCAGCTGGCAGGTGCACGGGGATTTCCCCAGCATGCTCATCGGCGGTATCAGCGCCTTGCTGCTGCAGGTGCTGCACCCGCTGGCCCTGGCCGGGGTGTGGGACCATTCCAGCTTTCGCCAGGACATCATCGGCCGCCTGCGCCGCACCAGCCAGTTCATCTCCGGCACCACCTTCGGCTCCACCCGCGACGCCGAATGGCTGATCGACAAGGTACGCACCATTCACCTGCAGGTGGTGGGGACCGCGGCCGATGGCCGCCCGTATGCCGCCAGTGACCCGGACCTGCTGACCTGGGTGCACGTGGCCGAAGTCAGCAGCTTCATGGCCGCGCACCTGCGCTACCGCAACCCGCACCTCTCGCTGGCCGACCAGGACGCCTACTACGCCGAGATCGCCCTGGTGGCCGAACGCCTGGGGGCTCGCAACGTGCCGCGTTCGCGCCAGGCGGTGGCGCACTACCTGCAAGCCATGCGCCCGCAACTGGTATGCGACGAGCGCAGCCGCGAAGTGGTGCGTGTGTTGCTGGAGGCCCCGGCGCCGAGCCGCCTGGCCAAACCGGTGGCCAACCTGATGATGCAGGCGGGGATCAACCTGCTGCCCGATTGGGCCGGCGAACTGCTCGAGCGCACGCCGCACCCGCTCAAGCGGCGGCTGGTAGGCCTGGGCATCGACAGCACGGCGCCGGTGCTGCGCTGGGCCATGCGCGACAGTTCGCTGCACCGGGCCAGGCGGCGAGTGGGCTGCGCCTGAACAGGTGCAAGGCACCCGCCTGCTGTTAAACTGCACGCCCGCAAACCAAGGCTACGTGCATGTCCTCCTTGAATCAGGCGCTGCGCGCCGCCCTCGACGCCCGCCAGCAGCTTCTAAGTGAGCTGCACTCCCAGGGCACCGACTGTTACCGGCTGTTCCACGGCAGCCAGGAAGGCGCGGGCGGACTGACCGTCGACCGCTATGGACCGCAGTTGCTGGTACAGAGCTTTCACCACACCCTCGAGCGCGATGCCCTGCTGGACCTGCATGGGCACATCGAGCGCGAACTGGGCCTGCCACTGCTGCTGGTGTACAACGACCGCTCCCAGGGCAACAGCCGCATCGACCGGCGCGACCCGGTCTACCAGCCCAGCGAGGCCGCGCTGGCCGACCTGGTCGGTCACGAGTGGGGCCTGAACTACCGCGTGCGCGGTCGCCATGCCGGCCAGGACCCGCTGTTGTTTCTGGACCTGCGCAATGCCCGTGGCTGGGTCAAGCAACACAGTGCCGGCAAACGCGTGCTCAACCTGTTCGCCTATACCTGCGGGGTAGGCCTGAGCGCTGCCGCCGGAGGTGCCAGCGCGGTGTGCAATCTGGATTTCGCCGAAGGCAACCTGGCCGTTGGCCGCGAGAACGGCGCACTCAACCCGCAACTGGCGCCCATGGAGTTCATCCAGTCCGACTACTTTCCGGCCATTCGCCAGCTGGCAGGCCTGCCGGTCAGCCAGCGTCGCGGGCACAAGCTGCCGGCCTACCCGCGCCTGGAGCCGCGCGAGTTCGACCTGGTACTGCTCGACCCGCCTGCCTGGGCCAAGAGCGCGTTCGGCACCGTCGACCTGCTGCGTGATTACCAGAGCCTGCTCAAGCCCGCCCTGCTGAGCACGGCCGAAGGCGGCGTGCTGATCTGTTGCAACAACCTGGCCAAGGTTGGCCTCGACGACTGGCGCGAGCAAGTACTGCGTTGCGCACAGAAGATCGGCCGCCCGGTGCGGGAATGGCAGGTGCTCAAGCCGGCAGACGACTTCCCGTCACTGGACGGACAGCCGCCCCTGAAGTGCTTGATCCTGCAGCTGTAAGTGGAAAAAACCGCAGGTGGTCCGGTATTTCGGACTACCTTCGGAACCGAATTAACGTGCCATACTCCAAGCACTCCCGCTCTAGACAGACGACGCCGCACATGCCCAAAGGATTGAAACGCGCCCTCGGCGCCTTGTTGGCCGGCCTGGCCCTGTACAGCCTCCTCGGTTTCCTGATCCTGCCTGGCGTAGCCTTGCGCATCGCCAATCAGCAGTTGGCCAGTTACGCCACCGTGCCGGCGCACATCCAGCGTATCGAGCTCAATCCGTTCAGCCTCGAGCTGACGCTATGGGGCTTGCAGATCGGCGAGACCGGCAAGGAGCAGGTCGGCTTCGAACGCCTCTACGCCAACCTGCAGCTCGACAGCCTGTGGTCCGGTGCCCTGCACCTGGCAGCCGTCGAGCTGGACAAGCCGCGCACCGAGCTGCTGTTCGCCAAGGACGGCAGCCTGAACCTGACCCAGCTGTTCAAGCTGCCGCCCAGCGAGCCCAAGCCCGAGACGCCGGCAAGCGAACCGTTCCCGCTGCGCATCGGCAGCATCAAGCTGAGCGAGGGCTACCTGCACTTCCAGGACCTGCGCCCGAGCGAGCCGATCGAGTTCCTCTACGACTCGATGAACCTGGAGCTGAAGAACCTCAGCACCCTGCCCGACGACAATGCCGACATGACCCTGGTGGCCGCCGGGCCAGAGGGCGGGCGCATCGACTGGGCCGGCACCATCAGCCTGGTACCGATCGCCTCCGAAGGCACCCTCAAGGTCACCGACGGCAAGATGAAGGTGTGGTGGCCGTACGTGCGCGACGCCCTGCCGCTGGTGCTTGAAGACGGCGTGCTCAACCTGGACACCCATTACAAGCTCAACCTGTCGAAGGAAACCGAGCTGCTGCTGGACAACGCCTCGCTCAGCATCGCCCCCTTCGCGATCAAGGCCCCGGACGGTCGCCCGCTGGCCCGCCTGGCCCGACTGGACGTGAGTGAAACCACGGTCGACCTGGCCAAACAGCTGGTCACGGTCGGCAAGATCCGCAGTGAAAAGCTGGAAACCTGGGCTGCCCTGGAAGCCGACGGCCAGCTCGACTGGCAAAAACTCTTCGCCAGCCAGCCTGCCAAGGCCACCCCCAAGGAAAAGGCCGAGCCGGCCACTGCCGGGGCCGCGCCGCAGGAAGCCAGCGCCAAGGCCGCGCCCGGCAAGCCGTGGCAGGTGCTGCTGCGCGACGTGCAACTGCGCAACTACCAGGTTCATCTGGCCGATCGCTCGCAGAAAGAAGCGGTGGCGCTGGATGTCGGACCGCTCAACCTCGACCTGCAGAACTTCGACAGCCTCAACAAGAGCCCCTTCACCCTCAAGCTCGACAGCGGCGTCGGCCGCCAGGGCAAGCTGCAGGCATCGGGTGAGGTCAACCTGGCACCGGTCAGCGCCCGGCTCAAGGTCAGCACACAGGACATCGACCTGCGGGTCGCCCAGGCCTACATCAGCCCGTTCATTCGCCTGGAGCTGCGCAGCGGCATGCTCGGCAGCGACCTGAACGTGGACCTGAAGAACACCGCCCCGCTGGCGTTCAGCGTCACCGGCAAGGCGCAGGTCAATCAGTTGCATACCCTGGACACCATCAAGGGCCGTGACTTCGTCAAATGGCAGCAACTGAACGTGGACGGCCTGGACTATCGCCACGGCGATGCGCTGAGCATTGCCAAGGTGACCCTGCAGCAGCCCTATGCCCGCTTCATGATCAACGAAGACCGCACCACCAGCGTGGATGACCTGCTGATTCCGCAGCCGGCCAACGGCGCCGCCAAGCCCCAGGGCAAGCGCACGGCCAGCAATGAAAAGCCCTTGGGTATCCGTATCGGTGGCATCGACATCAACGATGGCTCGGCCAACTTCGCCGACTTCAGCCTGACGCCCAACTTCGCCACCGCCATCCAGCAGCTGAACGGCCAGATCGGCACCATCGACAACCGCCAGCCACACCCGGCCAAGGTCGATATCAAGGGCAAGGTGGACCGTTATGCGCCCGTCACCATCAAGGGCGCGCTCAACCCGTTCGACCCGATGGCCAGCCTGGACATCGCCACCAGCTTCAAGCGTGTCGAGCTGACGACCCTGACGCCGTACTCGGGCAAGTTCGCCGGCTACCGGATTCGCAAGGGCCGCCTGAACCTGGACCTGCATTACCTGATCACCAAGGGCCAGCTCAAGGCCGAGAACAAGGTGGTGGTCGAGCAGTTGCAACTGGGTGAGAAGGTCGACAGCCCCGACGCCGTCAACCTGCCGATTCGCCTGGCGATCGCGCTGCTCAAGGACACCGAGGGCAAGATCTCCATCGAGCTGCCGGTGTCGGGCGACCTCAACAACCCGCAGTTCAGCGTAATGCCGATCGTGTGGCAGACCCTGCGCAACCTGGTGCTGCGCGCCGCCCAGGCGCCGTTCAAGTTCATCGGCGGGCTGGTCAGTGGTGGCGGTTCCGAAGACCTGGGCACCGTGTCCTTCGCCCCCGGCTCAAGCGAGCTGAGCAGCGATGCCCAGGGCTCGCTGGACAAGCTGGCGGCAGCACTCAAGGAACGCCCTGCCCTGCGCCTGGAAATCGAAGGCACCAGCGCCCAGAGCAGCGACGGGCCACTGATTGCCGCACAGCGTCTGGATCGTGAGTACCAGAGCACCTACTACAAGATCCTTCAGCGTCGCGGCGACAAGGTGCCGGCACAGGCCTCGCAACTGCAGGTGCCCGATGGCGACAAGCCGGCCATGCTCGAGGGTATCTACCGCACCCGTCTCAAGCAGCAGCCACCGGCCGAGTGGGAGCAGCTGGACCGTGCACAGCGCACTGCCAAGCTGCAGGAAGCGGTGATCAAGTCATGGGCCGAGAGCACCGTGCTGCTGCGTCAGCTCGGTCAGGCACGCGCCAGCAGCATCAAGGACTACCTGGTCGACAAGGGTCAGTTGCAAGACGACCGGGTGTACTTCATCGACGCCACGCTGGGCCAGGCCGAAGCGGATGGCCGGGTGATCTCGCCCCTGCACCTGGACGCCGAGTAGGGCTGGCGGGGAGCACTGACGCCAGGCCAGTGTTCCAGCGCACAAAGAAAAGCCCCGGCTGACTGCGCCGGGGCTTTAGGGTTGGCCACCTCCGTGTGGCCTTTCGCATGAACCGTCAGGATCAGCGAGCGAAACGCTTACTCGGCTTTCAGGCCATCAGCCGAAACGGCTTTCACGCCCTTGATTTTCTTGGCGATGTTCACCGCAGTGGTTTTCTGCGCTTCGGTGATCGCGGTGGTCGAGGACAGGGAAACCACACCTTTGTTGGTTTCGACCTTGATGTCGGTACCCGGGATGCCTTTCTCGGTGACCAGGTCGGCTTTGACCTTGGTGGTAATCCAGGTATCGGAAGTTTCTTCTTTGGCCTTGGTCATTTCACCAGCAGCCAGCATCATCGGTGCTTGCGATGCAGGTTGGGCTGCAAAGGCGGCGTTAGCCATGGTCAGGGTCAGCGCGGTGGCAGTAGCAGCAGCAATAGCGAACTTCTTCATACGAGACACTCCTGTTTTTCGAAAGGTCTGCGCCGTCATTCCTGGCAGCAGGTAACAGGGATATTGCAGAAGCTGTGCCAACCCGAATAAAAAATAAAACCTTTAAAAATCAACAGGTTAAAAATCACCAAAAAATAGCCCATCGTGCACATTGCATGCTTTGCGATGGATGCGCGTGCAAGTTGCATGTTCACAAAATACCGCCGCACCCATGCCCGGGAATCCAACGGGCGTTGCAATATGTACCACTGCCTTCAACAGGGCACCCTCTAACGTGGCAGGCGTCGTGAGCCGGATGAACCGGGTCCCCCGCTGCAGGAAACGCCATGATCGTGATGCCCTACTTTGAGCCCGGCACCTTGCGCGCAGGCTTCATCACCGCGCTGGAGACCGCACAGCGCGACCTGAGCCTGAGCATCATCGAAGCGCGGTGGCTGCATCGCCTGGCCGATCAAACGACCCTGCCGGCGAGCATGCGGGTGGAGGTGACAGGCAACCTGCAGCCACTGTCTGCCAATTGCCTGGTCATTCATCAGCGAGACCCACTGCTTGAGGCGACCTACCTGTACAGCCCATTGCATGGCGTACAGGGCTTCAACACGCTGCAACAGCTTGAAAGTGCCCTGCAGGCCCAGCTGACTCACCTGGGCGTGCCGAGCGAACCGCTGCAGTTCGTGAACCTGAGCGATGCCGTGTTCACGCGGTGGTCACACCACCTGATGCAACAGCAAATCGATCTGCTGCGGGGGCAATCCGGCGGGCTGGCCAAACTGCCCACCCTGACCGGTGTTCTCGACAGTTGCTTGAGCACAGCCTTCTCGACGCTGCTGGAGGGCGTCGACGACATCGCGCAACAACGGGTCCAGGTCATTGCCAGTAACGCCAGCGTGGTGCGCACGCAGGCCCTGGCCGATGTTGCACTGGACGCGTTCAGCGGCCAGCCACTGGGCATCGACCTGAAGCGCCGCTTCGTACGCGATGGCACCGCAACGCACGACACGCCCGACCCGCTCGCCTGCGAGCAGGCCCTTGCCAGCACTGCCAAGGCCGTTCCGGGGGCCTTTGCACAGGCCCTGCGAAGCTATTGGAGCAGTGTCGACAACGACGTGGGCAGCGATAACCGCGAAGCCCTGGCTCTTGGCCTTGCCGACAACTACTGTCGTACGCTGTTGCGAGCGGCCAATGAACAACGCATCGACACCCCTCAGCTGCAATGGCTGCGTGAAGCGCTGATCCCCGACCTGGGCGCCTTGCGGGTGTGTAGCCTGGCGTTGGTGCCAGCGGCTCAGGACATGGGTAGGACGGTGCTGCTGGCCGACAGCCTGGCCCTGCAGCAACCGACCGATACCAGCAAGGGGGTGTTCCTGTTCAGCACACGAACCGGGTTCCAATACTTCGCCGATCAGGCCGCCCTTGAACGGCATTGCCAGGCCCTGCTCACACAACCTGCTTGCCCCGCCTCGATCAGCCGCGATGACTGGGAGCAGTTGCAAGCCAGCGCGACGCCTGTGGTCAGGCTGGTCGAGGTCGGTCAACCGATGTTCCTCGCACTTGCTGATGCGCTGATCGCACTGGTCAACCGGCGTCTTGCCCACGCACTACGCTTCCCCGGTGCCCAGAGCAGCACGGCCATGGCCGGGGTCGAAGATGCACTGGACATGCGCGCGCTGGTGGACAGGCGCCTGACCCACCTGGGGGTCAACGGTCGATGGCTGCCCGATGCACAGCCAGCAGTCGCCATGAGGCTGCCCGTGCCACCCAGCCAGAGCGTTACGCTGGTGGAGCGCCTCACCCGTGCCAGGGCACTGCATCAGCTGTTTCAATCCCTGGCCACCGCCCAGCCGAAGGTGCAGTCCTGTGTTCTGGACATGCTTGCCCCCAGCCTCGACGCCATCAGCGACGGCCAGTTGCACCCCTTGGACATCCAGCTCAAATGGGCAGAAAAGACTGGCACGGTGGTCGACAGGTTTCTCGAACAGCTGGGCGAAACAGGCAACCAGCACGCGCCGCAGGATCAGGTGCAGGACCGGCAAGGCTTGCCACTGTCGTGGCCGTCGGCACCCGTGATCCGGCAACAGATCGACACCCTTAAAGCGGGCTTTGCCTCGACCTACCTTGAACAACTCGAGGCGTTCGACACGGGTCGGTTGCGCCTGAAGGACAGTGTGGTGTCCCCGCTCACGAGCATGCGCAGCTTGTACGAAGCGCTGCTGCGCATCGAACTGGAGCAAGCCCGCGAGAACGGCGTGATCGATGACGCGCTGCTCGACCTGCTGCAGCAAGCATTGGACCGGCCGGGGCACAGTGCCATTCGCCTGCACAGCCTGAGCTTGTCGGTACCCGGCAAGGCCGGGCTGCTGCCACTGGCCGATGCATTCGTGCTGCAGCGGGCAACGGCCGACAATGACAGCCTGTTGCTCTGGTCACCGCTGGAGCCACTGAGTCAATTCAGCAGCGAAGCAGCCTTGCGCTCTGAAATGACCGGCGCATTCGACGACCCGGAGAAGCTTCATCAGTGGCTGAGCCTGGTGAACGCCGAAGACCTGCGCAACTGGCACACCCTGGCGCAGCTTCCAGGTGCCAGTCAGCCCAGCGTACGCCTCATCGAACAAAGCGAGCTGTTCGCGTTTGTTGAACACAGTGCGGCACGCTTTCGTGCTGCAACCCGGCGTTACTACCTGGGCTATGCCCTGCGCAGCAGGCTCGGCACCTCATTGCTGCAACGCTTCATCGATAACCAGGCCGCCAGGCACCCGTTCGAAGGGGCCTTGCAGCGGGTACGCGACAGCCTCGAGGTTCAGTATTTGCGCACCCTTCTACCGGCATGGCTATGCAACGCGACACCGCAGCAAATGAAAAACTACGCGCAACTGGTGCAGGCCTGCGCCCGTGTCAGCAACCCCAAGTTCAACTACCTGTTCTCGATCCCAACGCTCAACGACTTCGCCAACCAGCAGCTCAAGGCAGGGCTCGCCCAGGATTACCCGAGCGCACCGGACGATCCCGACCTGATTACCGTCACCTTCACGCACTTCACCCCCAACCCGGTAATGCCCGGCCAGACGCCCTCGCCGATTTCCTCGGACCTGGCCACCACCACCAAGACACTGAGCGAGTACGCCCTGACCCACAGCCGGTTGACCGGCACAGCGACAAGCATGAAGGTCAGCGTCACGCGACCAGGCATGGCACCTGAAGCGCTGGAAGCAGCCACCATCCGCAACATGATCGACCGCCTCGACGTGGCCAGTGCATACCGTGCCCTGCTCGAGAAGAAGTTAACCCCGCAGGATCCCGACTACCTCGAACGCCGTCATCGCTACACGCTGGTATCCACCGCCTACCTGATGGAAGAGGGGTATCAGCATTTTCTGGACAACAAACTATCGGCCAAGGCGCTTTACTACTTTTCCCATGTGCTGGCCAAGCCGGATGCCCTCGCCCGCGACCTGGTCGAGGGCAGGAAGATCACCCTGTGCCAATTGCAGCTACGGGCCGAGCAAGGGTTCGCCCCCGATACCGTGAGGGGCATGTATGTGATCGGCCCGCAGGGCGAACAGGACGGGCCCCTGGTGTTGTACTGCGCCTACCGGCCACACAAGATGTTGCTCGAGTTCAAGGACCAGGGCGCACTGCGCAGTGCCATCCTCTCGGACCCAGAGCTGCAACGAGATATTCTGAACCGGCTTCCCGACACGGTGCAGTCGCGATACGACCACAACGGCTTTCTTCACCCCCATTTGTTCTGGTCCTCATCGGACCTGTTCGATTTCTCGCCCACCCCCGGTGCGGTTCAACTGGTGCGCAGCGAGATCGAAGGCAATGCCCTTGACTACCTGTTCACCGAGAACGTGGCATTCCTGCGGGCACTGACCAAGGCACGCACGGTAACTACCGCCGAGGAATACTGGAATGTGCTGCGCTATGTAATGGGCCTTGCCATCGAGCAGAGTTCGTTTTTCCTGCCTGGAAAGCTGGCAGCCATGCTCAGCTCGCTACAAAGTGTCCAGTGGTTGCAGGCATCCGGTAACGCCGCTTTGCAGCACAACTGGGGCGAATCGCTTGCGGAGTTCGTCACCGCCCTGAGTGGCCTGGTCATGATGCGCCCAGGTGGCTCGAGCATAAGCAGGAAGACACCTAACGAGCCTTCACCCGTCACGCCTGCACTGGAACTGGACCCTGCCTGGAACGAGGTACTGCTCAACCCCCTGGTACCCAACCGGCTGAGTGACCTGCAGGCGCAGAACGTGCAACTCAAGGACATGGTCCGCAACACCACCCTGGGGCTTTATTTCGCCCCGGGTACCGAGCGTTTCTATTGCGTGATCGCGGGCCACGTCTATGAAGTGGCCAAGCCAGCACAGCAGTGGCAGATCATCAAGCAGGGCCGACTCGGGCCCACGCTGCAAAGAACGGGAAATCAGTGGCAGGTTGATCTGCAGGAAGGCTTGCGTGGCGGCGGTGCGGCCTACAGCAGTTTCGAAACGGCCCTGGCCGACGAAGACATATCCCTGCGCTACACCACGCTGGCTTCGGGGATGAAGAACATTGCCGCGCTCCAGCCGACCAAGTACCAGATGCTACTGCGTGCCCATGCCTTGAGCCGCCACTATCTGGACACCTGCCTGAAGAACCTCAACCTGTCTTCGCCCCAGGCGCCCCTGCCGCCCGAAACACTGAGCATCTTGCAAAACGTGTTCGACCACCCTCCCTCAGACCAGACAGTACGCCTGCTGCGTGACTATACCCAGCGGATACTGGACGAGCTGTTGTCGGCCTCGATGGACACGGTCACCTCCAAACGCCTCGTGGTGGGCATGAACATGCCCGATCAGCGCGATACCTACGGTTTCACCTACCACAACGACCCCGGCAAGCGGATCTTTCTCACCGAGCGCGTGTTCACCCTGCCATGGGACGTTTCGATTTACGCAACGCCACCGGCCATCGAGCTGCTCGCCCACCAGCAAGCAACGACGCTGATACACGAGCTGTCACACCAGGTACTTCGAACCGTGGATATCGCCTACGTGGAAGCCGCGGCCCCCTTCCCGGACCAGATCAGCCAGCACACGCGGGGCGGGCGTATCGCCTATCAGACGATCCTTGGCTACAAACAGAACGGGCTCTCGATCAACACCCCCGCCCAGGCGCTGTTCAGAACCTTCGACACCTCGAGCCAGACCTGGAGAGATATCAGGAAAAAGGATGGACGAGCCCTGCCCGCGATCTTTCGGCTAAGCAAGACAAACACCCTGGCAGCTGCACGCACTGCGTTCTACAGCGATCCGCAGGTACGCACCGACTTGATCCTGGCCAACGCCGACTCGCTGAGCCTGATCATCACCAACCTGGGGCGCAGGCGCTTTGCCGGCGCTGCCGGCTGAAAGCAAAAAAAATGCCCCGTATCCTGCGATACGGGGCATTGGCACTTCCGGGCAGTTACCTGCCCTGCTGCATCATCAGACGCCCGACGCCTTGGCGGCGGCAACGTCCTTGATCGACAGCTTGATACGGCCGCGGTTGTCCACGTCCAGTACCAGTACTTCGACTTCCTGGCCTTCTTTCAGGATGTCGGTCACTTTCTCGACGCGAGCATCGCTCAGCATGGAGATGTGAACCAGACCGTCCTTGCCCGGCAGGATGTTGACGAATGCACCGAAGTCGACGATGCGCTCGACCTTGCCGACGTAGATCTTGCCGATCTCGGCTTCGGCAGTGATGCTCAGAACGCGCTGGCGCGCAGCTTCTGCAGCATCCTTGGTTTCGCCGAAGATCTTGATCGAACCGTCGTCTTCGATATCGATCGACGCCTTGGTTTCTTCGCAGATGGCACGGATGGTTGCGCCGCCCTTGCCGATGACGTCGCGAATCTTGTCGGTGTCGATCTTCATCGCGATCATGGTCGGTGCGTTTTCCGACAGCTCGGTACGCGACTGGCCAATGATCTGGTTCATCTGGCCGAGGATGTTCAGGCGCGCTTCCAGGGCCTGGCCCAGGGCGATTTCCATGATCTCTTCGGTGATGCCGTTGATCTTGATGTCCATCTGCAGCGCGGTCACACCCTTGGCGGTACCGGCTACCTTGAAGTCCATGTCGCCCAGGTGGTCTTCATCACCCAGGATGTCGGTCAGGATGGCGAACTTCTCGCCCTCTTTGACCAGACCCATGGCGATACCGGCTACCGGCGCCTTCATCGGTACACCAGCGTCCATCAGGGCCAGGGAAGCGCCACAGACCGAAGCCATCGAGCTCGAACCGTTGGATTCGGTGATCTCCGACACCACGCGGATGGTGTACGGGAACACGTCGGCGGCCGGCAGCATGGCCTGGACCGAACGACGGGCCAGACGGCCGTGACCGATTTCGCGACGACCAGCACCGCCCATGCGGCCACACTCGCCCACCGAGAACGGCGGGAAGTTGTAGTGCAGCATGAAGGGGTCTTTGCGCTCGCCTTCCAGGGTGTCCAGCAGCTGTGCGTCACGTGCAGTACCCAGGGTCGCAACGACCAGGGCCTGGGTTTCGCCACGGGTGAACAGGGCCGAACCGTGGGTTTTCGGCAGCACGCCGACTTCGATGTTCAGCGGGCGCACGGTCTTGGTGTCGCGACCATCGATACGTGGCTTGCCGTTGACGATGTTTTCGCGAACGGTGCGGTATTCGATTTCACCGAAGATCTCTTTGACTTCAGCGGCAGTCGGCTGGCCTTCTTCGCCGGAGAACTTGGCGATGACCTGCTCGCGCAGCTCGCCCAGGCGAGCGTAACGGTCGGCCTTGACGGTGATGGTGTAGGCATCGGACACCGCGGCACCGAATTCGCCACGAATGGCGCTCAGCAGCGGGGTGTTCTCGGCCTTGGCAGTCCAGTCCCAGGTAGGCTTGGCGGCTTCGGCAGCCAGTTCCTTGACGGCCTGGATCACGGCCTGGAATTCATCGTGGGCGAACAGCACGGCGCCCAGCATCTGGTCTTCGGTCAGCTCCTTGGCTTCCGATTCGACCATCAGCACGGCGTCGGAGGTACCGGCAACGACCATGTCCAGGCTCGAGGCAGCCAGTTGCTCGTAGGTCGGGTTCAGCAGGTAGCCGGTGCTTTCGTGGAAAGCGACACGGGCGGCGCCGATAGGGCCTTCGAACGGAATGCCGGAGATGGCCAGCGCAGCCGAGGTACCGATCATGGCAGCGATGTCCGGATCGGTTTTCTTGCTGGTGGAAACGACGGTGCAGACAACCTGCACTTCGTTCATGAAGCCTTCAGGGAACAGCGGACGGATCGGACGGTCGATCAGACGCGAGGTCAGGGTCTCTTTCTCGGAAGGACGGCCTTCACGCTTGAAGAAACCACCAGGGATCTTGCCGGCGGCGTAGGTCTTTTCCTGATAGTGAACGGACAGGGGGAAGAAGCCTTTGCCTGGATCGGCCTGTTTGGCACCGACCACGGTCACCAGCACGGTGACATCGTTGTCGACGGTGACCAATACGGCGCCGGACGCTTGACGAGCAATACGGCCCGTCTCGAGGGTAACGGTCGATTGACCGAACTGGAATTTCTTGATTACCGGGTTCACGGTTTCCTACCTTCTTCAGTGGCTCTGGGGGAACTGGTTCTTGCGAATTCTTGGGCAGCACAGGGAATCGGCCCTGTTGGCAGTCCAGATAAAACTAGAGGTTGGGAGCCTGCCCTGCCCTTGCGGTAAACCGCGCGGGCGAGGCAGACAGCCAACCTCATAGATACGCGCGGCGTGCTCACCCGCGCGGGGGCCGAAGCCCTCGGCGGATGACAGCAGCACGCCGTGCACACCACTGACCAGGCCGCTATTAGCGACGCAGGCCCAGACGACCGATCAGGGCGCTGTAACGAGTGGTGTCTTTACCTTTCAGGTAGTCCAGCAGCTTGCGACGCTGGTTTACCATGCGGATCAGACCACGACGGGAGTGGTGGTCTTTACCGTTGGCCTTGAAGTGGCCTTGCAGCTTGTTGATGTTGGCGGTCAGCAGGGCAACCTGCACTTCCGGGCTACCGGTGTCACCGGCTGCTTGCTGGTATTCGCCAACGATCTTTGCTTTTTCTTCAACGCTGAGTGCCATCTGGCTTCTCCAATATCAAGGGAAACCGTACACACGGTTTCCAATAGGCCAGGGACAGATCCCTGTATTTAAAAGTGAGGCGTGACCGTGCCTATTGACAGCCATCCTCTTGCCCGCCAGTGCCGGGCCTGAACCCGACACTGAAGGTTTCGATCATTCCGACCGAATCAGTCGACGTGGCGCAATGCGCCCGTCTTCGCTCACTTCACCGATACCGATGAAACGACCGTTGTGATCCTGCACGCGGACCATGCCGAACTTCGGCGCATCCGGTGCACGCACCGGCTGACCATGCAGCCAGTAGAACGCGCTGTGCTCGGAGAAGTGCAGCAACGGCCAGTCCTGCAACCCGCTGTCCGATGGCATCAGGAAGCGGTCGACCGCTTCGTTGCCACCTTCGGCGTGCACCTGCTCGAGCTCTTCGAGGGTGACGGTCTGGGCCAGCTCGAAGGGGCCGGCATGCGTACGGCGCAGTTCTGCAACATAGGCGCCGCAGCCCAGCTGCTCACCGATGTCCTCTACCAGCGTACGGATGTAGGTGCCCTTGCTGCAGCCTACCGAGAGGCGTACCCGGGTGCCTTCGCACTCGAGCAGCTCCAAGCGGTTAATAGTAACAGAACGCGCTTCACGCTCCACTACTTCGCCTGCACGTGCCAGCTTGTACAGCGGCTGGCCATCGCGCTTGAGCGCCGAGTACATCGGCGGTATCTGGCTGATTGGACCACGAAACTGTGGCAGTACGGCTTCAACGTCGCTGCGACCAACGGTCACTTCGCGGGTTTGCAGAATTTCGCCTTCGGCGTCGCCCGTGTTGGTGGTCTGCCCCAGTTGCATCACCGTCTCGTAGCCCTTGTCGGACTCGAGCAGGTATTGCGAGAACTTGGTCGCCTCGCCGAAGCACAGCGGCAGCACGCCACTGGCCAGCGGGTCGAGGCTGCCGGTATGTCCGGCCTTCTCGGCGTTGAGCAGCCAGCGCACCTTCTGCAGGGCAGCATTGGAGGTGAACCCCAACGGCTTGTCGAGCAGGATGATGCCGCTGACGTTACGACGGATACGCTTGACCTGAGCCACCGCTTACTCCTTGGTGTCCAGGGGGGTATCGTCGGACTTGTGCTGGCTGTCCTCGGCGACCGCGCGCTCGATCAGTGCCGACAGATGGGCACCGCGGGTCACGCTCTCGTCGTAGTGGAAGTGCAGTTGCGGCACGCTGCGCAGCTTCATTTCCTTGCCCAGTTGCATGCGCAGGAAACCGGCGGCGCTGTTGAGCACCTTGAGGCTTTGCTTGATGTCTTCTGCGCTGTCCTCGCCCATCACGGTGATGAACACCTTGGCGTGGCCGACATCGCGGCTGACGTCGACGGCGGTGATGGTCACCAGGCCGACGCGCGGATCTTTGACTTCGCGACGGATCAGTTGCGCCAGTTCGCGCTGCATCTGATCGCCGATACGTTGGGTACGGCTGTATTCTTTTGCCATGTTTTGCTACCTGTAACTAAAGCGGCAAACGCCCGGCCAGGCTTGGGCCTGACCGGGCGTTGCGTTCAGAGCCGCCGACCTGCGCCTTGCGGCGGGCGATCTGCGGCTCCCAAGCTCGCGGCTTAGAGCGTGCGAGCCACTTGGACTTTCTCGAAGACTTCGATCTTGTCGCCGACCTTGACGTCGTTGTAGCTCTTGACGCCAATACCGCACTCCATGCCGGCACGCACTTCGGACGCATCGTCCTTGAAGCGACGCAGCGACTCCAGTTCGCCTTCGAAGATCACCACGTCGTCGCGCAGTACGCGAATCGGACGGTTGCGGTAAACCACACCCTCGGTGACCATGCAGCCGGCGATGGCGCCGAACTTCGGCGAACGGAACACGTCACGCACTTCGGCGATACCCAGGATGTTCTCGCGAACATCGCTGCCGAGCATGCCGGTCAGGGCTTTCTTGACGTCTTCAATGATGTCGTAGATCACGTTGTAGTAACGCATATCCAGACCTTCCTGCTCGACGATCTTGCGCGCGCCGGCATCGGCACGCACGTTGAAGCCGAACAGTACTGCATTGGAAGCCAGGGCCAGGTTGGCGTCGCTCTCGGTGATACCACCGACACCGCCGCCGATCACGCGAACCTGTACTTCGTCGTTGCCAAGACCGCTGAGGGAGCCCTGCAGGGCCTCCAGAGAACCACGCACATCGGACTTGAGTACGATGTTGAGGGTCTTCTTCTCTTCCTGGCCCATGTTCTCGAAGATGTTCTCGAGCTTGCCAGCGTGGGCACGTGCCAGTTTGACTTCGCGGAACTTGCCTTGACGGAACAGAGCCACTTCACGGGCTTTCTTCTCGTCGGCAACCACGCTCAGTTCGTCACCGGCATCCGGGGTGCCATCCAGGCCGAGAATCTCGACCGGGATCGACGGGCCGGCTTCCTTAACAGGCTTGCCGTTCTCGTCGAGCATGGCCCGTACACGGCCGTAGTTCGAACCGCACAGCACCATGTCGCCCTGACGCAGGGTACCGTCCTGAACCAGCACGGTAGCCACCGGGCCACGGCCCTTGTCCAGGCGCGACTCGACCACGACACCACGGCCAGGGGCCGATGGGGTGGCCTTGAGCTCGAGGATCTCGGCTTGCAGCAGAACGGCTTCGAGCAGTTCGTCGACGCCGGTACCCATCTTGGCCGAAACCTTGACGAATGGCGTGTCGCCACCCCAGTCCTCGGAGGTCACGCCTTCGACGGCCAGTTCGTTGCGGATGCGGTCCAGGTCTGCACCTGGCTTGTCGATCTTGTTCACTGCAACGACCAGTGGAACACCTGCCGCCTTGGCGTGCTGTACCGCTTCACGGGTTTGCGGCATCACGCCGTCGTCCGCCGCGACCACCAGGATCACGATGTCGGTCGCCTTGGCACCACGGGCACGCATTGCGGTAAACGCGGCGTGACCCGGGGTGTCGAGGAAGGTGACCATGCCACGGTCGGTTTCCACGTGGTACGCACCGATGTGCTGGGTGATACCACCGGCTTCGCCGGCAGCTACCTTGGCACGACGGATGTAGTCGAGCAGGGAAGTCTTACCGTGGTCAACGTGGCCCATTACGGTCACGACCGGCGCACGGGAGAACGACTCGCCTTCGAACTTCAGGGACTCGGCCAGGGAATCTTCCAGCGCGTTGTCGCTGACCAGCGTGACCTTGTGGCCCAGCTCTTCGGCGATCAGCTGAGCAGTTTCCTGATCGAGCACCTGGTTGATGGTGACCGGAGTACCCATCTTGAACATGAACTTGACGACTTCAGCGGCCTTGACCGACATCTGCTGTGCCAGCTCGGAAACGGTGATGGTCTCGCCAATGGCCACGTCGCGGATAACCGGACCGGTCGGGCTCTGGAAGCCGTGGGCATTGCGCTTCTTCATCTTGCCCTTGCCACGGCCACCACGGCGGAAGCTGTCGCTTTCCTCTTCGGTGGTACGTGGGGCGGCACGTGGAGCTGGCGCCTTTTCCTTTTCCTTGACCTTGACCGATACGCGCGGGGCCTCGTTGCGGCGCTCGCCACCACGGCGGTCGTCGTCACGCGACTTGTCGTTGCGACGGGCGTCTTCGGCTTTCTTGCGCTCGACACCCGGGGCCGGAGCTGCAACCGGTTCGGCAGTTGCAGGCGCAGCTGTCACGGCCGGTGCTGCAGCGGCTGGCGCAGGGGCGCTGGCCGGCTGACGGCTGGCGGATTCTTCGGCACGTTTACGCGCTTCAGCTTCAGACTTTTCGCGTGCTGCGTTTTCAGCGGCACGACGTTCTTCCAACTCGCGATTCTGCTCAGCCTGGATTTCTTCGGGGCTGCGCTGTACGAAAACTTTCTTCTTGCGTACTTCTACGCTGATGCTCTTGCTACCAGCAACACGCAGGGTGCTGGTGGTCTTGCGCTGCAAGGTAATCTTGCGCGGCTCTTCCACCTTCGCCTTGTGGCTGCTTTTCAAGTGGGTCAGCAGAGCCTGCTTCTCACTGTCGGTCACTACCTGACCGGCGTCGGTGTGCGGCAGACCTGCCTCACGCATCTGCTGCAGCAGGCGCTCTACCGGTGCAGCGACCTCTTGGGCCAATTCTTTCACCGTGACTTGCGTCATGCACTTCTCTCCTCAGGCCAGCCTACTTACTCGAACCAGTGGGCTCGGGCGGCCATGATCAACTTGCCGGCACGTTCTTCGTCGATGCCGTCGATGTCGAGCAGGTCATCAATCGACTGCTCGGCCAGGTCTTCGCGGGTAACCACGCCGCGCACCGCCAGTTCCGCCGCCAGATCCTTGTCCATACCCTCAAGCGAGAGCAGGTCTTCGGCCGGATGGGCGTCTGCCAGTTTTTCCTCAGTAGCGATGGCTTTGGTCAACAGGCGGTCCTTGGCACGCGCGCGGAGTTCGTTGACGATCTCCTCGTCGAAGCCATCGATGTTGAGCATTTCTTCCAGCGGTACGTAGGCAATTTCTTCCAGGCTGGTGAAACCTTCGTCAACGAGAACCTGCGCCAGCTCTTCGTCGACTTCCAGCTCTTCGATGAAGTTACGCAGAATGTCGCCGGTTTCAGCTTGTTGCTTGGCCTGGATGTCCGACTCGGTCATCACGTTCAGGGTCCAGCCGGTCAACTGGCTGGCCAGACGTACGTTCTGACCACCACGGCCAATGGCTTGCGCCAGGTTGTCCGCGGCTACAGCGATGTCCATCGCGTGGGCATCTTCATCAACGATGATCGCCGCGACTTCTGCCGGCGACATGGCGTTGATGACAAACTGGGCCGGGTTGTCGTCCCACAGGACGATATCCACTCGCTCGCCGCCCAACTCGCCAGACACTGCCTGTACGCGCGAACCGCGCATACCGATGCAGGCGCCTTGCGGGTCGATGCGCTTGTCCTTGGAGCGGACAGCGATCTTGGCGCGAGAACCCGGGTCACGGGAAGCCGCCATGACCTCGATAAGGCCCTCGGCGATTTCCGGCACTTCGATGCGGAACAGTTCGATCAGCATCTGGGGCGCGGTACGCGACAGGATCAGCTGCGGGCCGCGGTTTTCGGTGCGGATTTCCTTGAGCAGTGCACGTACACGCACACCGACACGGAAAGTCTCGCGGGAGATGATGTCTTCACGGGCCAGCAGCGCTTCGGCGTTGTTGCCCAGGTCGACGATCACGTTGTCACGGGTAACCTTCTTGACGGTACCCGAGATGATTTCGCCCAGACGCTCGCGATAGGCATCGACCACCTGTGCGCGCTCGGCTTCGCGGACCTTCTGCACGATGACCTGCTTGGCGGTCTGTGCAGCGATGCGGCCGAATTCGATGGACTCGATCTTCTCTTCGATGACATCGCCAACCTTGGCTTCAGGATGGGTTTCCTGAATCTTGCTTGGCCAGGTTTCGATCGCAGGATCGTCAAGATCCTCTTCCTCGACCACCGTCCAGCGACGGAAGGTCTCGTAGTTACCGGTGTGGCGGTTGATCTCCACACGCAGGTCGACTTCATCTTCGAAGCGCTTCTTGGTAGCAGTGGCCAGGGCCACTTCCAATGCTTCGAAAATCACGTCTGCCGGTACACCCTTTTCATTGGATACCGACTCAACAACCAGCAGTACTTCTTTGCTCATCGTACGCCTCGCCTTTCGCAAGCCATTGGGTCCGCACGAACTATCGGACCCGGCATGTCTCAGTCAAAACTGGGAATAATGTTGGCCTTGTCGATCATGTCGATCGGCAGAAGGAATTCGTGGTCATCTACCTGCACCACGACATCCTGCTCTTCCACACCGCGCAGAAGGCCCTGAAAATTACGTCGACCTTCGAAAGGCGAGCGCAGTTTAATCTTCACCTGCTCACCGACATACTTTGCAAACTGTTCAAGTGTGAACAGCGGGCGTTCCATGCCAGGAGAGGAAACTTCAAGGGTGTATTCAACGGAAATGGGATCTTCGACATCCAGAATGCCGCTGATCTGACGGCTGACGATGGCGCAGTCATCCACCAGCACACCGCCTTCTTTGTCGATATAAACGCGCAACATTGAGTGGCGGCCTTGAGCCGAAAACTCGATACCCCAGCATTCATAGCCTAGGGCCACGACCACCGGGGCCAACAAGGCCTGCAACTCTTCTAGCTTGCTCGACACCTGAACCCCCTTGTGCATGCTATGCAAATAAAAAATGGGCGAAGCGCCCATCCCTGATACGCCGGGTGAATACCGGCGCTGAGAACTGATCAGCTAACAAAAAGCCCCTGAAAAGGGGCTCTGCTGAAACTGGTTGCGGGGGCTGGATTTGAACCAACGACCTTCGGGTTATGAGCCCGACGAGCTACCAGACTGCTCCACCCCGCGTCAAAGCTGGGGCGAAAGTATACGACCGAACCCAGCGAGGGGTCAATCTAACCTCCACCTACAAGAAAGCCCGCTGTAGCGGGCTGTCTTGTTTCAATTGGTACCGAGAAGGGGACTCGAACCCCTACACCCTATGGGCACAACCACCTCAAGGTTGCGTGTCTACCAATTCCACCACCTCGGCAATACTACTTTGAAACCCGTTACTTCTGCTCTTGAGCTGGAGGTACATCGCCGGTGTTGCTGGCGGGTGCCTGTTGCTCCTGGAGCACCGGTACATCATCTGTTGCCGGTTTTTGCTGCTTCACTTCAAGTACCGCTGGATCTGGAAGCCCTACCTGAGTCAGCTGATGAGCTTTCTCTTTAGCAAAGTAACCTAACCCCAGGGCGGTTATGAAGAAACTGGCGGCAAGTATAGCAGTAAACTTACTAAGAAAGGTAGCAGAACCTTGGCTTCCGAACACAGTATTTGAAGCCCCTGCGCCGAAAGATGCACCTGCTTCCGCACCTTTACCCTGTTGCAGCAACACCAGCACTACCAAACCCAGTGCGCCCAACAGATGAAAAACTACTACGACTGTTTCCAGCATTTTTCAGTTTCCTGCGGCGCGACAAATTGCACCGAATTCGTCTGCGTTCAGGGAAGCTCCACCAATGAGCCCCCCATCGATATCCGGCATGCCGAACAGCTCAGCCGCATTGGCCGCCTTCACGCTGCCGCCGTATAGAAGCCGCACATTCATCGCGACCTCTGAATTCTTTGCCGCCAGTTGCTCACGAATGGCCTTGTGCACATCCTGAGCCTGTTGCGGGCTGGCCGTGAGGCCGGTGCCGATGGCCCATACAGGCTCATAGGCAATGATTGCACTGGCGAAGGCCTCAACACCGAATGCGTCGATGATGCTGCTCAACTGACGCCCTACAACCTCAAGCGTCTTGCCAGCTTCGCGCTCCTCCAGGGTTTCCCCTACACAGAGCACAGGCTTCAACCCGCAAGCCTGAGCCGCAGCGAACTTGCGATTCAGCACTTCGTCGCTTTCGCCCAGTATCTGGCGACGCTCCGAGTGCCCGATCAGCACCAGCTCACATCCCGCATCGACCAGCTGACTCGGAGCAACCTCACCGGTCAGCGCGCCTTGCTGGGGCTCTACCGCAGAATCCTGAGCACCCACGGCTATCGACTTGCCCTGCAACCCTTCAATCGCTTGATTGATGTACAGGCAGGGCGGGAACACCGCGACTTCAACACCGCTCGGCAGGGCTAGATTGCTCAAGCCCTTGATCAGCTCAGCGACGCTGGCGCGGGTACCGTGCATCTTCCAGTTACCAGCTACCATAGGGCGACGCATGCTGTACCTCGTCGGTCAAAGTGGGCGCAGATGTTACCCAACCCGATCACCACTGGCAAGCGCTAATCAGGCGCAAACTTCAGTTACCAGCTTTGCCAGTTCCTCGGCATAGCCGCGCACCTGACTTTCGTCATCACCTTCGACCATCACACGCACCAGTGGCTCTGTGCCGGACTTGCGCAGCAGCACGCGACCACGACCCGCCATGGCCTCGGTGACCCGCTCGCAGGCCTGCTTGACCGCCGGGTGCTCGACAGGGTCTACCTTGCTCTCGCCAAAGCGAACATTGATCAGCACCTGCGGGCATTTGCGCAGCGCCTGACGGGCCTGAGCCAGGGTTTCACCGCGACGCTTGAGCGCCATCAGCACCTGCAGGGCAGCGATGATCGCATCCCCTGTGGTGGTATGACTGAAGCACACCACGTGCCCGGAGTTCTCGCCGCCGATGTTCCAGTCGCGCTCCAGCAGTTCGGCAATCACATAGCGGTCACCCACCTTGGCACGCACAAACGGTATCGAGAGCTCCTGCAAGGCCAGTTCGAGGCCCAGGTTGCTCATCAGCGTACCCACAACGCCACCATTGAGCTTGCCACGCTCCTGGAGGTCACGGGCAATGATGAACAGCAATTCGTCACCATCGACGATCGCGCCGGTATGGTCGACCATCAGCACCCGGTCACCGTCACCGTCGAACGCGATCCCCAGGTCGGCATGCCCTACCAGCACCGCCGCCTGAAGCGACTCGATATGGGTCGAACCGCAGTTCTCGTTGATGTTGAGGCCATCCGGCTGCGCTGCCAGCACCGTGACATCGGCGCCGAGCTCGCGAAACACGCTGGGGGCCACCTTGTACGTGGCGCCGTGGGCGCAGTCGACCACCAGCTTGAGGCCGGCGAAATCGGTACTGGTCGGCACGCTGCTCTTGCAGAACTCGATGTAGCGGCCGGCCGCGTCGTTGATGCGCGACACCTTGCCCAGCTTGCTCGACTCGACCACGGTCATGGGCTTGTCGAGCAACTCCTCGATCATCTGCTCCACATCGTCGGGCAGCTTGGTGCCCTGACCGGAGAAGAACTTGATGCCGTTGTCGTCATGCGGATTGTGCGACGCACTGATGACGATCCCGGCTTCGGCATGAAAGGTGCGGGTCAGGTAGGCGATGGCCGGCGTCGGCATCGGGCCGAGCAGCAGCACATCTGCGCCCGCCGCAGACAGACCGGCCTCAAGGGCCGACTCGAACATGTAGCCGGAGATACGCGTGTCCTTGCCTACGAGCACCCGGCAGGCGCCGAGCTTGCGAAAGGCCATGCCTGCGGCCCAACCGAGCTTGAGCATGAAATCCGGCGTGATCGGGTATTCGCCGACACGGCCACGAATGCCGTCGGTACCAAAATATTTTCTGCTCATCGTGAAATGCTCCGTCACTCTTATTCGGCGGCTTCAATCGCTGCAATCATCCGTACCACGTCGACGGTCTCGGCAACATCGTGAACCCGCAGGATGCTCGCACCCCGGGTCATCGCCAGCGCAGCAAGCGCCAGGCTGCCATAAAGCCGCTCACCGACCGGACGCTCCAGCGCCAGGCCGATCATGCTCTTGCGCGAAACGCCCACCAGGAGGGGGCGGCCCAGGCGATAAAGGTCCTGCATATGCTTGAACAGGCTGAGGTTGTGCGCAAGCGTCTTGGCAAAACCAAAGCCCGGATCGAGCACAATCTTTTCGGCGCCGATACCCACCGAAGCACAGGCTGCCATGCGCTGCTCGAGAAACATCGCCACCTCGACGGTCACATCGTCATAGTGCGGGTTGTTCTGCATGTCGCCGGGCTCGCCGCGCATGTGCATAAGGCAGACCGGCAAACCGGTGGCTGCAGCGGCATCCAGGGCGCCATCGCGGGTCAGCGAGCGCACATCGTTGATCAGCCCCGCGCCCAGGCGGGCAGTCTCGCGGATCACCGCCGGCGTCGAGGTATCGACCGAGATGATGACATCCAGCTCGCGACTGATCGCCTCGACAATGGGTGCAACCCGCTCGAGCTCTTCGAGAGCAGTGACCACGCGTGCACCTGGCCGGGTGGACTCCCCACCGACATCGACAAGCGTAGCACCGGCCGCCACCATCGCTTCGGCATGGCGCAAGGCCGCATCACGCTGGGTGAAGCGACCGCCGTCCGAGAAGGAATCAGGAGTTATGTTGAGGATACCCATCACATGGGTACGGGAAAGGTCGAGAACCCGGTTGCCGCAAGGCAACCGGGTTGGGTACTGCTGTGAAGTCATGTCAACCCTTAGAGCTGCGCCGCCGGACCACCGATCGGGGACTCGGGGCGATCACCTTGCGTGGCAGAGGTGCCCGAAGTGCCCGAACCACCTTCCCAGTCACGTGGCTCACGCGGCTCGCGACCGGCCATGATGTCGTCGATCTGGTCAGCATCGATGGTCTCGTACTTCATCAGTGCATCGGCCATTGCATCGAGCTTGTCACGGTTTTCGGTGAGGATCTGCTTGGCAGTGGCATAGCACTGGTCGATGATGCTGCGCACCTCGGAGTCGATCAACTTGGCCGTCTCGCCCGAAACGCTGGCGTGCTGGGAACCGGCACTGCGGCCCAGGAACACCTCGCCTTCTTCTTCGGCGTACATCAGCGGGCCGAGTTTTTCCGACAAGCCCCACTTGGTGACCATGTTGCGAGCGATCTGGCTGGCTCGCATGATGTCGTTGGAGGCACCCGTGGTAACGCCATCGAAGCCAAGGGTCATTTCCTCGGCGATACGACCACCGTACAACGAGCAGATCTGACTGATCAGCGCACGCTTGGACAGGCTGTAGCGGTCCTCTTCCGGCAAGAACATGGTGACGCCCAGGGCGCGACCGCGCGGAATGATCGAGACCTTGTACACCGGGTCGTGCTCGGGCACCACGCGACCGACGATGGCATGACCCGCCTCGTGGTAAGCGGTGTTCTGCTTCTCTTTCTCGGACATGACCATCGACTTGCGCTCGGCGCCCATCATGATCTTGTCCTTGGCCAGCTCGAACTCCTTCATCTCGACCACACGCTTGCCGCCGCGCGCAGCGAACAGCGACGCCTCGTTGACCAGGTTGGCCAGGTCGGCACCGGAGAAGCCGGGCGTACCACGAGCGATTACGGCAGGGTTCACGTTGTCGCCGATCGGCGTCTTGCGCATGTGCACCTTGAGAATCTGCTCGCGACCACGGATGTCGGGCAGGCCCACGACCACTTGGCGGTCGAAACGACCTGGACGCAGCAACGCAGGATCAAGCACGTCCGGACGGTTGGTAGCGGCGATCACGATGATGCCATCGTTCATTTCGAAGCCGTCCATCTCCACCAGCAACTGGTTGAGGGTCTGCTCGCGCTCGTCATGACCACCGCCCATGCCGGCGCCACGGTGGCGACCGACGGCGTCGATTTCGTCGATGAAGATGATGCACGGTGCGTGCTTCTTGGCCTGCTCGAACATGTCACGTACACGGCTGGCACCGACACCCACGAACATTTCAACGAAGTCGGAACCGGAAATGGTGAAGAACGGCACCTTGGCCTCACCCGCAATGGCCTTGGCCAGCAGGGTCTTACCGGTACCGGGCGGGCCGACCATCAGCACGCCGCGCGGAATACGACCGCCCAGGCGCTGGAACTTGCCTGGATCACGCAGGAACTCGACCAGCTCGCCAACCTCTTCCTTGGCTTCGTCGCAACCTGCGACGTCGGCCAGGGTGGTCTTGACCTGGTCTTCGGAGAGCAGGCGCGCCTTGCTCTTGCCGAAACTCATCGGCCCACCCTTGCCACCGGCACCGCCCTGCATCTGGCGCATGAAGAACATGAACACGGCGATGATGACCAGGATCGGGAAGCTGGCGACCAGCAACTGGGTCCAGATGCTTTGTTGTTCAGGCTGCTTGCCTTCGACCACGACGTGGTTGTCGACCAGGTCGCCGATCAGGCCGTTGTCGGCGATCGCGGGACGCACGGTCTTGAAGCTGTCGCCGTCGGTACGCTTACCAATGATGACTGCACCGTCGACCGTCACACGCTCGACCTTGCCATCCTTGACCTGCTGAATGAAGTCGGAATAGTTGAGGGTCTGCGGCTCGTTCGGGCTGGAGAAGTTGTTCATCACAGTCACCAGGACCGCGGCGATGATCAACCACAGGATCAGATTCTTTGCCATGTCGTTCAATTAGCTACCCTCTGAGGCAGGCCTTAGGCGCAGCCGTGCCTCGCATGATAATCACCGGCTTAACTTACTACATTACCTACATGTCTGCAGGCGCCGTCTGTAACCCTTTGTGAAACCTAGACTACACGATGTTCATCCAGGTCAGGCAGGACATCCGATTGGAAATAGCTATCGGATACCCTGGAAGCTGCCGGCCTGAAGCCCTACTCGCCCTTGTAGCCACGCCCCAGCATGTACTGCTCGCGGGAGCGATCGCGTGAAGAATCGGGCTTGAGCATCTGCACCTTGTCGAATTTCTTGCGGGCGTCCTTGAGGTAGACGTCAAACCCCTCGCCCTGAAAGATCTTGATCAGAAAATCGCCACCCGGCTTGAGTACCCGGGTCGCCAGATCAAGGGCCAGCTCGCACAGGAACATGGCCTTGGGCATATCCACAGCGGGCGTACCACTCATATTGGGGGCCATATCGGAAATCACAAGGTCTACGTGCGAATTACCGACCGCCTCGAGAATCTGCGCCAGCACTTCATCCTGGGTAAAGTCGCCCTGGATGAAGGTAACGTCGGGAATACTGTCCATTTCGAGGATGTCGGAGGCGATCAGACGCCCCTGACCGCCAATCAGACGACTGGTCACCTGCGACCAGCCACCGGGCGCCGCGCCCAGATCGATCACGCTCATGCCCGGGCGGATCAAACGGTACTTTTCCTGGATTTCGAGCAATTTGTAGCTCGCGCGCGAGCGATATCCGTCCTTTTGCGCCTTTTTGACGTAAGGATCGTTGAAGTGTTCTTTCAGCCAGCCAAGGCTTGTCTTGGAACGCGCCACTGGGCACCTCGATGATAAGGGTCGTGATTAACTGGGCGGATCCACGGGCCCTCGGGTAAAATGGCCGCCATTTTTACAGAATCTAGACAAAGGGTCAGATTATGCCGCTCAATAACGAGCAGAAGAAACAGTACAAATCCATTGGCCACGACCTGAAACCAGTTCTGATTGTGGCAGGCAACGGCCTGACTGAAGGGGTTATCGCCGAACTCGAGCGCGCCCTGGCCGATCACGAACTGATCAAGGTAGAGATCCGCTCGGAAGACCGCGAAGAACGTGCCGCCGCCATTGCCGCACTGTGCAAGGCCGGCCGCGCCGAACTGGTGCAGACCATCGGCAAGAAGGCACTGATCTATCGCCGCAACCCGCAGCCCAACAAGCAACTGTCGAACATCCACCGCTACAAGTGATGTTCGCGCCGTTCAGTGGCGCGCCTTGCGCGCCCTGCCCGGCGGCGGCTGCAGCACCAGCAGCAAACCGCTGAGGCCCAGCACCAGGTAGCAGAACAGCTGCCAACGCAACTGCCCCGCCCCGCCAACCCGCAAGACGAAATACATCACGCACGCCGCCACTGCCATCAGCAGCAGTTGCCCACGCATGTCTCGCCACAGGCTGGCCATCCCTTCGGCCTGAATCAGCACCAGCACCTGCACGCCGCAGCCCACCGCCGCAAAGGCGACCAGCAGCGACGCGGCCAGCACGCCAAAATCCTCGATCAACAGCGGCGCCAGGCCAATCTGGCCCAGCACCGGCAGCACCGCAAAATGCAACATCCACACGCCGCCGACCCAGAGCACCTGGGCCAGCTGCCAGATCACTGCCGACGCGGCAAAGCCGCGCGGGCGATCAAATGTGACGAACTTCGACAATCTCGTACTCGACTGTGCCGCTCGGCGTCTTGATCACCACAGTGTCACCCTCTTCCTTGCCGATGATGGCGCGGGCGATCGGAGCACCGACCGAGAGCTTGCCGTTCTTGACGTCCGCTTCGTCCTCACCAACGATCTGGTAGGTCACCTGATCGCCGGTTTCGGTGTTTTCAAGGTTCACGGTGGTACCGAAGATCACCTTGCCCGTGTGGGCAATGGTGGTAACGTCGATCACTACCGCATTCTGCAGGCGGCCTTCGATATCGCGGATACGCGCCTCGACCATGCCCTGCTCTTCACGGGCAGCGTGGTACTCGGCGTTTTCCTTGAGGTCGCCCAGCTCACGGGCTTCGCCAATCGCCTGGCTCAGGCGCGGGCGTTCGGTCTTGCTCAGGAAGAGATGCTCTTCCTCCAGGGCGCGAGCGCCCTGAACGGTCATCGGGTATTTGGTAATACTCATGCTTTGAGTCCTGCATGCAGATCCTGCAAGCGACGTACGGTTTTTTCCGGACCGAACTTCAGCGCTTCGCAGATGGCTTCACCGGCCGCAATGGTCGTGGTGCAGTAGATCTTGTGCTGCAACGCATTGCGACGAATCGAGTAGGAGTCGGCAATCGACTGGCGACCTTCGGTGGTGTTGATGATCAGCGACACTTCGTCGTTCTTGATCATGTCGACCACGTGCGGACGACCTTCGGTCACCTTGTTCACGCGACGCACTTTCAGGCCTGCCGCCTCGATGATCTTGGCGGTACCGGCCGTGGCAACCACTTCGAAGCCCAGGTTGATCAGGTCGCGGGCAACGCCAGCCACCTGCGGCTTGTCGTCGTCACGCACGCTGATGAACGCGGTGCCGCCGGTCGGCAGCACTTCGCTGGCGCCCATCTGGGCCTTGGCGAAGGCTTCGCCGAAGGTGTCGCCGACACCCATGACTTCACCGGTGGACTTCATTTCAGGGCCGAGGATCGGATCGACGCCCGGGAACTTCGCGAACGGGAACACCGCTTCCTTCACGCTGTAGAAGTTCGGAATGATTTCCTGGGTGAAACCGATCTCTTTCAGGGTCTTGCCGGCCATGACGCGAGCCGCAATCATCGCCAGCGAGGTGCCGATGCACTTGGACACGAACGGTACGGTACGCGAAGCACGCGGGTTGACCTCGATCACGTAGATCTTGTCGCCCTGCAGCGCCAGCTGCACGTTCATCAGGCCGACAACGCCCAGCTCCAGGGCCATCTTCTTGACCTGGTCGCGCACTTCGTCCTGCACGTGGGCAGGCAGCGAGTACGGCGGCAGCGAGCATGCCGAGTCACCGGAGTGAACACCGGCCTGCTCGATGTGCTGCATGATCGCGCCGATCACCACGTCGGTGCCGTCGCAGACCGCATCCACGTCCATCTCGATGGCGCAGTTGAGGAAGTGGTCCAGCAGCACAGGGCTGTCGTTGGACACCTGCACCGCTTCACGCAGGTAGCGCTTGAGTTCGTCCAGTTCGTAGACAATCTCCATCGCACGGCCGCCCAGTACGTAGGACGGGCGCACCACCAGCGGGTAACCGATGACGCCGGCGGCACGAATCGCTTCGTCTTCGCTGCGCACGGTGGCGTTTGGCGGCTGCAGCAGGTTCAGGCGCTGAACCATCTGCTGGAAGCGCTCACGGTCTTCGGCGCGGTCGATGGAGTCCGGGCTGGTACCGATGATCGGTACGCCGGCTTCTTCCAGGGCGCGGGCCAGTTTCAGCGGAGTCTGGCCGCCGTAGTGCACGATGACGCCCTTCGGCTTCTCGACACGCACCACTTCCAGCACGTCTTCCAGGGTCAGCGGCTCGAAGTACAGGCGGTCGGAGGTATCGTAATCGGTGGAGACGGTCTCCGGGTTGCAGTTGACCATGATGGTCTCGTAGCCGTCTTCACGCAGTGCCAGTGCCGCATGGACGCAGCAGTAGTCGAACTCGATGCCCTGGCCGATACGGTTGGGGCCGCCACCCAGGATCATGATCTTGTCGCGGGTCGACGGGTTGGCCTCGCACTCTTCCTCGTAGGTGGAGTACAGATAGGCGGTGTCGGTGGCGAACTCGGCAGCGCAGGTATCGACGCGCTTGTAGACCGGGAAGATCTCGAGCTTGTGGCGGTGACGACGCAGGTTCTTGTCGGTGATGCCCAGCAGCTTGGCCAGGCGCTGGTCAGAGAAGCCCTTGCGCTTGAGGCGCAGCATCAGTGCCTTGTCGATATCGGCCAGGCCCAGGGTCTTGACCTTCTCTTCTTCCTTGATCAGGTCTTCCATCTGCACCAGGAACCAGCGGTCGATCATGGTCAGGGCGAAGATTTCATCCACGCTCATGCCCGAACGCATGGCGTCGGCCACGTACCAGATACGCTCGGCGCCCGGCACGGTCAGCTCGCGCTTGAGGATGCTAGCAGCTTCCGGGCTGGCCAGGTCGACTTTCGGGTCCAGCCCGCATACACCGACTTCCAGGCCGCGCAGGGCTTTCTGCAGCGACTCCTGGAAGGTGCGGCCGATAGCCATGACTTCACCCACGGATTTCATCTGGGTGGTCAGGCGGGCATCGGCTTTCGGGAATTTTTCGAAGGCAAAGCGTGGCAGCTTGGTGACGACGTAGTCGATCGACGGCTCGAACGAGGCCGGCGTGCGACCACCGGTGATGTCGTTCTGCAGTTCGTCGAGGGTGTAGCCAACAGCCAGCTTGGCGGCGATCTTGGCGATCGGGAAGCCGGTGGCTTTCGAGGCCAGGGCCGAGGAACGCGAAACCCGCGGGTTCATCTCGATCACGACCATGCGGCCAGTGTCCGGGCAGATACCGAACTGCACGTTGGAGCCGCCGGTTTCGACACCGATTTCACGCAGCACAGCCAGCGAGGCGTTGCGCATGATCTGGTATTCCTTGTCGGTCAGGGTCTGTGCCGGTGCGACGGTGATCGAGTCACCGGTGTGCACGCCCATCGGGTCGAAGTTCTCGATGGAGCAGACAATGATGCAGTTGTCCTTTTTGTCGCGGACCACTTCCATCTCGTACTCTTTCCAGCCGATCAGCGATTCGTCGATCAGCAGTTCCTTGGTTGGCGACAGGTCCAGACCACGGGCGCAGATTTCTTCGAATTCTTCACGGTTGTAGGCGATGCCGCCACCAGTGCCGCCCATGGTGAAGGACGGGCGGATAATGCACGGGAAGCCCAGCTTCTCGAGCACCGCATTGGCCTCTTCCATGCTGTGGGCGATACCCGAGCGCGGGCATTCCAGGCCGATGGCCTTCATGGCCTTGTCGAAACGCGAGCGGTCTTCGGCCTTGTCGATGGTGTCGGCGTTGGCACCGATCATTTCCACGCCGAATTTTTCCAGGACGCCTTCGCGCTCCAGGTCCAGTGCGCAGTTCAGCGCGGTCTGGCCGCCCATGGTCGGCAGCAGCGCGTCAGGGCGCTCCTTCTCGATGATCTTGGCCACCGACTGCCACTTGATCGGCTCGATGTAGGTGGCGTCGGCCATGGCCGGGTCGGTCATGATAGTGGCCGGGTTGGAGTTCACCAGGATGACGCGAAAACCCTCCTCGCGCAGGGCCTTGCAGGCCTGGGCGCCGGAGTAGTCGAATTCGCAGGCCTGGCCGATCACGATCGGGCCGGCGCCGAGAATCAGGATGCTTTTGATGTCTGTACGTTTTGGCATGGGTTGTCACTCAAATCCGCGGGTCAGTGGGCAAGCTGTGTCGAACAATCCACTCGAGGAGCGCCTGAACGCGGCCTGTGCCGGTTCAGGGCTGCCTCCGGGGGGTGCTCAGCGGCGCTTGGCCATGGCATCGATGAAACGATCAAACAGTGGCGCGACGTCGGTCGGGCCCGGGCTCGCCTCAGGGTGACCCTGGAAGCTGAAGGCGCTCTTGTCGGTGCGCTCGATGCCCTGCAGGGTACCGTCGAACAGCGACTTGTGGATGGCGCGCACGTTGCCTGGCAGGGTCGCTTCATCTACCGCGAAACCGTGGTTCTGGCTGGTGATCATCACCACGCCGGTGTCCAGGTCCTGGACCGGGTGGTTGGCACCGTGGTGACCATGACCCATCTTGACGGTCTTGGCACCGGAGGCCAGGGCCAGCAGCTGGTGGCCCAGGCAGATACCGAACACCGGCACTTCGGTTTCGAGGATTTCGCGGATCGCCTGGATCGCGTAGTCGCAAGGCTCGGGGTCGCCCGGGCCGTTGGACAGGAACACGCCATCGGGGTTGAGCGCGAGCACTTCGCTGGCCGGGGTTTGCGCCGGCACCACGGTGACGCGGCAGCCGCGCTCTACCAGCATGCGCAGGATGTTCAGCTTGACGCCATAGTCGTAGGCCACGACGTGGTACGGCAGCTCGGCGGCGTCGATGGTCGGGTGGCTGTCGGTCTTCAGGTTCCACACGCTGGAGCGCCACTCGTAGCGGCTCTTGGTGCTGACGACCTTGGCCAGGTCCATGCCCTTCAGGCCCGGGAAGCCGCGCGCGGCTGCGATGGCCGCCTCTTCAGAAATGTTGTCGCCAGCCAGGATGCAGCCGTTCTGCGCGCCCTTCTCACGCAGGATGCGGGTCAGGCGACGGGTGTCGATACCGGCAATGGCCACCACATTGTTGGCCTTGAGGTAATCGGACAGCGACATCGTGTTGCGCCAGTTGCTGGCGATCAGCGGCAGGTCACGGATGACCAGGCCGGCCGACCAGACCCGATCGGATTCGGCGTCTTCCGGCGTGGTGCCGGTGTTGCCGATGTGCGGGTAGGTCAGGGTAACGATCTGCTGCGAGTAAGAAGGGTCAGTCAGGATTTCCTGATAGCCGGTCATTGCGGTGTTGAACACCACCTCACCAACGGTCTGACCGTCGGCTCCAATGGCCTCACCGCGAAAAATGCTGCCATCGGCAAGGGCGAGTATGGCTGGCTTAGTCAAGAAGACCTCCCAAAAATAAAGCCTGAAGGGGCGATCGCAGGTTGCAAAAAAGCGGAATGACGTATAGACACGTCACCCCGCTTTCTTCGTCGAATTATCTGCGCGCTTTTAGTGGACACACTAAAGCTGTAGCTTACAGAAAAAGGCTTTTTCGGTCTACCACTGATGTGCCTGAAAGGCATGGGAATGCGACAGAAAGTCGCTTGTTTCAAACGCTCGGCCAGGGAGGCCGGCGAAGGGGCCGCATGGCAGCCCCTGGTGCAGCGATCAACGCAGGTCGAGCACGTCCTGCATGTCGTACAGGCCCGGCGCACGCCCATCCAGCCACAGCGCGGCACGTACCGCACCCTTGGCGAAGGTCATGCGGCTGGAGGCCTTGTGGGTGATCTCCAGGCGCTCGCCGTCAGCGGCGAACAGCACGGTATGGTCACCTACCACGTCACCGGCACGCACGGTGGCAAAGCCGATGGTCTTGCGGTCCCGCGCGCCAGTCTGGCCTTCCCGGCCATACACGGCCACTTCCTGCAGGTCACGGCCAAGTGCATTGGCCACCACCTCGCCCATGCGCAGCGCGGTACCCGACGGCGCATCCACCTTGTGACGGTGATGGGCCTCGATGATCTCGATGTCCACATCGTCGCCCAGCACACGCGCCGCCATGTCCAGCAGCTTCAGGCTGAGGTTGACGCCAACGCTGAAGTTGGCGGCAAACACGATAGGGATGTCCTTGCCCGCCTCGGCCAGCAGTTGCTTCTCTTCAACACTGAAACCGGTGGTGCCGATGACCATCGCCTTGCCCGCCTTGCGGCAGAACGCCAGGTTCTTCAAGGTCACCGAAGGATGGGTGAAGTCGATCAGCACATCGAACTCGTCGACCACCCGATCCAGATCACCCGACAGCGGCACACCAATACGCCCCAGCGCCGCCAGCTCGCCGGCGTCGGCCCCGACCAGGGTACTGTCCGGACGATGCACGGCGGCGGTCAGGCCCGCCCCCGGCGTCTGCTGCACTGCCTCGATCAGGGTCTTGCCCATCCGCCCTGCCGCGCCCATTACCGCTATACGTCGCATGCCCTGTTCCTTCTTACAGATCGCCGAAGAAGCGCTTCACGCCTTCGAACCAGCCATTGGCCTTGGGAGAATGGCAGCTGTCGCCATCCAGCGAAACACGCAACTCTTCGAGCAACTCACGCTGACGACGACTCAGGTTGACCGGCGTTTCTACCGCCACCCGGCACATCAGGTCGCCCGCGCCACCGCCACGCACCGGCGCAACGCCCTTGCCGCGCAGACGGAACTGCTTGCCGGTCTGGGTCCCCTCGGGGATCTTCAGCTTGACCCGGCCATCGAGGGTCGGCACTTCCAGCTCGCCACCCAGCGCCGCATCGGTGTAGCTGATCGGCACTTCACAGTACAGGTGCTTGCCGTCGCGCTGGAAGATCGGGTGCTCGCGCACATTGATCACCACGTACAGGTCGCCGGTCGGGCCACCCTGAGAACCTGCCTCGCCTTCGCCCGACAGGCGAATGCGGTCACCGGTATCGACGCCGGCCGGCACCTTGACCGAGAGGGTCTTGTACTCTTCGACACGGCCTTCGCCATGGCACGAATCGCACGGATCAGTGATGATCTTGCCCTGGCCGTGACAGCGCGGGCAGGTCTGCTGCACCGAGAAGAAGCCCTGCTGCATGCGCACCTGGCCAATACCGCCGCAGGTCGGGCAGGTCGAAGGCGACGAGCCCTTCTTGGCACCCGAGCCATCGCACGGTGCGCAGTTGACCAGCGTCGGCACACGGATGTTGACCGTGGTGCCGCGCACGGCCTCCTCCAGGTTCAGCTCGAGGGTGTAGCGCAGGTCGCTGCCACGCTGAGCGCCACCGCGACCACCGCCCCGGCCACCGCCGAAAAAGTCGCTGAACACATCACCGAAGATGTCGGAGAAGTTGGCGCCACCGAAACCGGCACCGCCGCCACCCATGCTCGGGTCGACACCGGCATGGCCATACTGATCATACGCAGCACGCTTGCTGGCATCGGAGAGCACTTCGTAAGCCTCGTTGGCTTCCTTGAACAGCTCTTCCGAGGCCTTGTCATCAGGATTACGGTCCGGGTGGTGCTTCATCGCCAGGCGACGATAGGCCTTCTTCAGGTCGGCCTCGCTCGAGCCGCGCTCGACTCCCAGAACCTCGTAATAGTCACGCTTTGCCATAATTCTTTGCACTCTTGAGGACGTTCGGCATACCTCGGCGCATACCGCGCTGTGCCGCCAGCATTCAAGCACGCTCGAATGCTGTAAAAATTCGGGTATTCCAGACACGCCAACGCGGGAGCAAGCCCCCGCGCGGCGACATCCTACCAGTCACTGCCGAACAGCAGTCAACCGGGCGACAACCTGTAGCTATTACTTGTTGTCTTTTACTTCTTCGAACTCAGCGTCGACCACGTCGTCGTGCTTGGGCTCTTCAGCTTCTGGCTGAGCACCGCCCTGAGGCTGTTCGGCCTGCTCGGCGTACATCTTCTGAGCCACTGGCGCGGAGACCTTCGACAGCTCTTCGACCTTGGCTTCGATGGCAGCCTTGTCGTCGCCTTTGACAGCGGCTTCCAGGGCGACAACGGCAGCTTCGATAGCAGCCTTCTCGTCCGCGGTTACCTTGTCACCGGCGTCGGCGACCATCTTGCGGGTCGAGTGAACCAGCGCGTCACCCTGGTTGCGGGCAGCGGCCAGTTCTTCGAACTTGCGGTCTTCCTCGGCGTTGACTTCAGCGTCACGCACCATCTGCTGAATCTCTTCCTCGGACAGACCCGAGTTGGCCTTGATCACGATCGACTGCTGCTTGCCGGTCGCCTTGTCCTTGGCACCTACGTGCAGGATGCCGTTGGCGTCGATATCGAAGGTCACTTCGATTTGCGGTACGCCACGTGGCGCTGGCGGAATCTCGGCCAGGTCGAATTTACCCAGCGACTTGTTCTGCGCGGCTTGCTTGCGCTCGCCCTGCAGCACGTGAATGGTCACGGCGCCCTGGTTGTCGTCGGCCGTCGAGAACACCTGCGACTTCTTGGTCGGGATGGTGGTGTTCTTCTCGATCAGCGCAGTCATCACGCCACCCATGGTTTCGATACCCAGGGTCAGCGGGCTGACGTCCAGCAGCAGCACGTCTTTCACGTCACCAGCCAGTACGGCGCCCTGAATGGCAGCACCCATGGCGACAGCTTCGTCAGGGTTCACGTCCTTGCGTGCTTCCTTGCCGAAGAAGTCGGTCACCAGCTTCTGCACCAGTGGCATGCGGGTCTGACCGCCGACCAGGATCACGTCGTTGATCTTGCTCACGTCGATACCGGCGTCTTTCAGCGCGATGCGGCATGGCTCGATGGTGCGCTGAACCAGGTCTTCGACCAGCGATTCCAGCTTGGCGCGGGAAATCTTCACGTTCAGGTGCTTAGGACCGGTGGCGTCTGCAGTGATGTACGGCAGGTTCACGTCGGTCTGCTGGCTCGAGGACAGCTCGATCTTGGCTTTTTCGGCAGCTTCTTTCAGGCGCTGCATGGCCAGCGGGTCACCCTTGAGGTTCATGCCGCTTTCTTTCTTGAATTCGTCGACGAGGTAGTCGATCAGACGAATGTCGAAGTCTTCACCACCCAGGAAGGTGTCGCCGTTGGTAGCCAGTACTTCGAACTGGTGCTCGCCGTCGACTTCAGCGATCTCGATCACCGACACGTCGAAGGTACCGCCACCCAGGTCGTAGACGATCACGGTGTGATCACCCTTGGCCTTATCCATACCGTAGGCCAGTGCGGCTGCGGTCGGTTCGTTGATGATGCGCTTGACGTCCAGACCGGCAATGCGACCGGCGTCCTTGGTAGCCTGACGCTGGCTGTCGTTGAAGTAGGCAGGTACGGTGATGACCGCTTCGGTCACTGCCTCGCCGAGATAGTCTTCGGCGGTTTTCTTCATCTTTTTCAGAATTTCAGCCGAGATCTGAGGCGGAGCCATCTTCTGGCCGTTCACTTCCACCCAGGCGTCGTTGTTGTCAGCCTTGACGATCTTGTAAGGGACCATCTGGATGTCTTTCTGAACGACTTCTTCGTCAAAACGACGGCCGATCAGACGCTTTACCGCGTACAGGGTGTTGTGCGGGTTGGTCACCGCCTGACGCTTGGCCGACTGGCCAACCAGGATCTCGCCGTCATTGGCGTAGGCAATGATCGAAGGGGTGGTACGAGCGCCTTCGGCGTTCTCGATGACCTTGACGTTGCCGTTTTCCAGAATGGAGACACAGGAGTTGGTGGTCCCCAGGTCGATACCGATAATTTTGCCCATGTTAACTCTCCCGAAACTTTGGATTTGGTTGCCGCAGCGGTGGTTGCCAACTGCGGTAGCACTTAAACGCTTGACACTTAAATGGGGGCCGCCAGGCTAATTTCAAGCCTTCTCGTCAATCGAGGGCGAAACCGGAGCCGGAGCCTTGCTGACCACGACCATGGCCGGGCGCAGCAGACGCCCATTGAGCTGGTAGCCCTTCTGGAACACCTTGAGCACGCTGTTGGGCTCGACGTCCGCACTCTCCTGCATGGCCATGGCCTGGTGCAGTTCGGCGTTGAACGGTTCGCCGTGCGGGTCGATCGCCTCGAGGTTGTAGCGCTTGAGGGTGTCGTGGAACATCTTCAGGGTCAGCTCGATGCCTTCACGCATCGGGCGGATGCTCTCGTCTTCGGCGCTGGACAGCTCCAGGCCGCGCTCAAGGCTGTCGATCACCGGCAACAGGTCACCAGCGAATTTCTCAAGGGCGAACTTGTGCGCCTTCTCGACATCCTGCTCGGCGCGACGGCGCACGTTCTGAAGGTCTGCGGCGGTGCGCAGGGATTGATCCTGGGCCGCCGCCAGTTGCTCTTCGAGCACCTGCACGCGCGTGCTCAGCTCATCGCCGGCCGCCTCGGCGTTCAGATTCTGTTCATCCAGCGTCTGTTCGTCAGCCATAAAATCTCTCCTTTGCAATTTCGTCAGCGAACTTACTCGCACGTCTGCCGGCTATATGGGGTCTGAAAATGCAGCTTCAAGGGCTGATGAACAGTCAGCAGCATTACCCTCATAACCCCTTGCGATCAAAACCCTCACCGAGCAACCGAATCAAACTAAGCACAAGCATTGTCAGGCGATTTCAAAACACTGTATAAATAACCAGACCTTACGCCTGGGAGCCGCCCCAATGCTGGTGCATCTTTCCGTACACAACTACGCCATCGTCGAACACCTGGACCTCGAACTCGCCCGCGGGATGAGCGTCATCACCGGTGAAACCGGGGCCGGCAAATCGATCATGCTCGATGCCCTCGGCCTCACCCTGGGTGATCGCGCCGACAGCGGCGTGGTGCGCCCCGGGGCAGACAAGGCCGACATCCTGGCCACCTTCGACCTGGGCGACATTCCCGAGGCCCGTACCTGGCTGGCCGAGCGCGACCTGGACACCGACGGCCCGTGCATACTGCGTCGGGTGATCACCGCCGAAGGCCGCAGCCGCGGCTATATAAACGGCACGCCTTGCCCGCTGGGCGACCTCAAGGCCCTGGGCGAGCTGCTGATCGACATCCACAGCCAGCACGAACACCAGTCGCTGCTGAAGACCGACACCCATCGCCGCCTGCTCGACGAATACGCCGGCGCCACCGACCTTGCACGCCAGGTGCAACTGGCGGCGCAGCGCTGGCGGCAGACCCGCCAGGAGCTCGAGCGGCTGAGCAATTCCGGGGACGAACAGCGCGCGCAGCACCAGTTGCTCAGCTATCAGCTCGAAGAGCTGGAAAACCTCAACCTGGGCGAAAACGAACTTGAGCTGCTGGAACAGGAACACAAGAACCTGACCAATGCAGAGGCCCTGTTCGGTATCTGCCGCCAGGTCATCGACCATTGCAGCGAGAGCGACTCGGGCAATGTGCTCAGTGCGCTGACCGTCAGCCTCAATCGCCTGACCGCCGTACAGAATGCCCCCAAGGCGCTGGCCGAGGCGGCCAACATGATCGCCAGTGCGCAGATTCAGGTAGAAGAAGCAGTGGGCGAGCTCAACCGCTTTCTCGACCATTTCGACGCCGACCCCGCGCGGCTGCAGCAGCTGGAAGAACGTCTCGACGCCCTGTACACCCTGGCGCGCAAACACCGCGTGCACCCCAGCGAGCTGGCCGACCTGCAGCAACGCTTGATGGAGGAGCTCGAAGGCCTCAACGCCAACGACGAGTCCATTGCCCGACTGGGTGACGAACTTGCCGCCTTTGCCCGCCATTACCAGGAAAAGGCCTCGGAGCTGAGCCGCCTGCGCCAGCAGGCCGCGACCCAGCTGGCTGGCGCGGTGGAGCTTGAGATTCAGCGCCTGGGCATGCCTGGCGGTCGCTTCAGCATCGAACTTCGCCCCAACAGTGGCGAAGACTTGTTGCCCCAGGGCCTGGAGCAGGTCGAACTGCTGGTCAGCGCCAACCCCGGCCAGCCGCTCAAGGCACTGGCCAAGGTGGCTTCCGGGGGTGAATTGTCACGGATCAGCCTGGCGATCCAGGTCATTACCGCTCAGACCTCGCGCATTCCGACCCTGGTGTTCGACGAAGTCGACGTGGGTATCGGCGGCCCGACTGCTGAAATCGTGGGGCAGCTGTTGCGGCGCCTGGGCGAGCGTGGGCAGGTATTGACGGTCACCCACCTGCCGCAGGTTGCCGCACAGGGCCACCATCACCTGTTCGTGCACAAGGTGCGCAACAGCGATGCGACCCATACGGCGGTGGCGAGCCTGGGCAAACGCGAGCGGGTCGAAGAGGTGGCGCGCATGCTGGGCGGCATCGACCTGACCAAGGAATCGCTGGCGCATGCCAGAAAGATGGTCGTCACCAGCAAAGCCTGACTGCCCCCGCAGGAGCCGGCCTTGCCGGCGTACAACATTACAGCCCCCACAAAGCACGAAGGCGACCCCAGGGTCGCCTTCAATGCCGTGCAATTCAAAGCAAAGTGCTTACTTTTTCTTGCGCACGTACAGCACGAGATTGTGATCTACCAACTCGTAGCCGTGCTCCAGCACGATTTCCTTCTGGCGCTTTTCGATTTCGGCATCGAAGAACTCGATGACTTCGCCAGACTCCACGTTGACCATATGGTCGTGGTGGCCGCCGTCGGCCAGTTCAAACACTGCATGACCGCCGTCGAAGTTGTGACGAACGACAAGACCTGCCGCCTCGAACTGGGTCAGAACACGGTAAACCGTGGCCAGACCGACGTCCTCGCCTGCCTCCATCAACGCCTTGTAGACGTCTTCAGCACTCATGTGGCGCTGCTCGGTGGAGTCGAGCATCTGTAGAATCTTGACTCGAGGCAGGGTCACCTTGAGACCGGCTTTGCGTAATTCGCTATTTTCAACCATGGTCAGCTTTCTCGCCGATGCTGCTTCGCAGCTTCTCTGAATACGGGTATGATCGGGGTTTACGTTGTCCAGCCAAGATAGTGGAAGTCGCCCACCGATGCAAAACACCAAGCTCTTGCTAACCAGCCTCACCTTTGTGGGACTGCTCGCACTCGCCGGTTGCTCGTTCCCCGGGGTTTACAAAATCGACATCCAGCAGGGCAATGTCGTCACGCAGGACATGATAGACCAATTGCGGCCGGGAATGACCCGCCGGCAAGTACGGTTTATCATGGGAAACCCTCTGATCCAGGACACCTTCCACACCAACCGTTGGGACTACCTGTACAGTCTGCAACCAGGTGGGGGCGAGCGCCAGCAGGAACGGATGAGCGTGTTCTTCAACGAGAACGACCAGCTCGCCAGCCTGTCGGGTGACTTCATGCCGGGCGTGAGCCGCGATCAGGAAATCCTTGGCGGTGCAGCGGGCACCACTGTCAGCCCTGCCGAAGGCGAGACACCTGCCAAGCAGGAAGCCCCCGCCAAGCCTGGCTCGCTGGAAGACACGATCCAGCGCGACGTCGATACCATCGAAGTCATCCCGGTTCCAGTGCCGGAACCGCTGGACACCTCGCCGCAGTAAGCAAGGCGCAGGCAATAAAAAGCCCGGATCATTCCGGGCTTTTTATTGCGCGGCGTTTCACCGCTTGGCCTTCTTGAACACCCTGGCTACCTTGGCCGCGCGCTGTTTGCGCACCTCCTTGGGGTCGATCAGCAGCGGCCGATACAGCTCGATCCGATCACCCGCCTCGACCGGATGCTGCGACGCAACCACCTTGCCAAAGATACCCATCGGGCAATCCCCGATCGACACCCCCGGCAACTGCCCGGCGATGCCCGACAAGCGTACCGCCTCGCTCACCGACGTACCCGCTGGCACCTCCAGCGCCAGCAACAGCTGCTGCTCGGCGGTGGCGTAGACCACTTCGATGGGCAGCATCGGCTCAGCCATTGAGTTGCTTGGCCCGCTGGCAGAACGCATCCACCAGGGTGTTGGCCGCCTGGTTGAAGATCGGCCCCAGGGTGGCGCGCACCAGCGGCCCGGCGTAATCGAACGACAGGTCCAGGCTGATCTTGCAGGCCTTGTCGCCGAGTGCCTTGAACGTCCACAGCCCGTGCAGCTGATTGAACGGCCCCTCCTCAAGGTTCATCTCGATGGACTGCCCAGGCACCAACTCATTTCGCGTTACAAAACTCTGGCTCATGCCGCCCTTGGCCGCCTCGACTCGCGCACGCATCAGGGTCTCGCTCTGCTCCAGCACCGTGCTGGAGGAGCACCACGGCAGAAATTCCGAATAGCGGGCGACGTCATTCACCAGGTCATACAGCGCCTGAGCGGGGTACGGCAACAGTGCCGAACGTTGAATATGGGTAGTCATCCAGGCGTCACTTCCAAAGCTGAGCGGTAAACACGATGCGAATGCCGAGGGGCGCCACATAGCGCATCAAGAGGAAAAACAGCGCGTATTGTCCGGGATTCACTCCAACGGCTCAAGCGTACCGCTACCCCGTAGCCGACAGCGCGACGACTGCCTATAATGCCGCCCCTATGGCTAAACAAAAGAAGCATCCGACAGGGACCATCGCGCAGAATAAAAAGGCGCGTCACGATTACTTCATCGAGCACAAGTTCGAGGCCGGATTGGTCCTGTCCGGTTGGGAAGTAAAAAGTCTGCGTGCCGGCAAGGCGCATCTTGTGGACAGCTACGTGCTGCTCAAGGACGGTGAAGCATGGCTGATGGGTTGCCATATCACCCCCCTGACCGCGGCCAGCACCCACGTGATCGCCGACCCGACCCGTACCCGTAAACTGCTGCTCAATCGCCGCGAGCTGGAGCGCCTGTTCGTGGGCGTACAGCAGAAGGGCTATACCTGCGTGGCCTTGTCGATGTACTGGAGCAAGCACTTGATCAAGTGCGAGATTGCCCTGGGCAAGGGCAAGAAGGAATACGACAAGCGCGATACCCAGCGCGAGCGTGATTCCGATCGCGAGTTGCAGCGCGCCGTGCGCAGCAAGGGCCGCGACGAGTAGGCACGCCTGCTCTAGCCACTTTGCCAGCAAGGCCGGCTCCTACAGGCCAAGCGAAACCCTGTAGGAGCCGGCCTTGCCGGCGAAAGCCGCAACGCTTGTCTAGCGCCCGTTGCGCCGCTCTGCCCGCGCGACCCGCTGCACTTCCTGACGCACCTCTTCGAGCACCTCCTGCACATACAGAATGTGCTGGCTCGACACCTCCCGTGCATCCTGCGCACGCCCTTCGACAATCGCCAGGTACAGGTCCCGGTGCTGCGCAATCAGCATGTCGCGGGTCTCGCTGCGCTGCTTGTACATACCGCCGATGTTGGTCACCACGTTGCGCTTGAGCAGGTCGAACAACCCGCGAATGGTATGCAGCAGCACCGCGTTATGGCTGGCCTCGGCAATCGCCAGGTGGAACGACGCATCCGCCGCCCCTTCCTCGGCGCGGCTCACCTCATCGGCACGCGCATAACAGTCCTGCAGCGCATCGAACGCCACCTTCAACCGCTCGCGATCCACCGCGGTGGCACGCAATGCGGCGTAATAGGCACACGACGCCTCCAGCGTATGACGAAACTCCAGCAGGTCGCGTTCGACCTCCGGATTGTTCTCCAGCAATTGCAACAAGGGGTCGCTGAACGTCGAACCCATCGACTGGGCAACATAATTGCCGCCGCCCTGTCGGCTCACCAGCATGCCCTTGGCTACCAGCTTCTGGATCGCCTCGCGCAACGACGGGCGTGACACCCCGAACTGCTCGGCCAGTTGCCGCTCGGCCGGCAACCGCTCACCGGCGGTCAAGGTGCCTTCAAGAATCATCCCCTCAAGCCGCTCGACGATATCGTCGGACAAACGGCGTTGGCGGACCTGGTTGAAAACCATCACATGCTCTCCACAATCCCGAGTTCGTTCGGGGCCGCCTATTTTGGCCTATCGGTGCCCACGCCACACCCACCAGTTGGCGAATTTCGAAGCCGCTCAGCCGACCTTTTTTCAACCGTCCGACGAAAGTTTTAGCGGGGCAAATTGACACACCCACCACAGGGCTCTTAACCTAGCGGCTCGACATTGTAAATTGGTATGACCAATTAGCCAATGCCACTGCATGACCAACAACAATTAGGGGCCACCCCATATGCAAACCTGGCAACAACTCTATAGCCCGCTTGGTAGTCTCGGCCTGTCCGCCCTGGCGGCAGTCATCCCTATCGTGTTCTTCTTCCTGGCGCTGGCCGTGTTCCGCCTCAAGGGTCATGTGGCAGGCAGCATCACGCTGGCGCTGTCGATCCTGGTCGCCATCTTCGCCTTCCAGATGCCCGCCGACATGGCCCTGGCTGCTGCCGGGTACGGTTTTGCCTATGGCCTGTGGCCCATCGCCTGGATCATCGTCGCGGCGGTGTTCCTGTACAAACTGACGGTCAAGAGTGGCCAGTTCGAAGTGATCCGCAGCTCGGTGCTGTCGATCACCGACGACCAGCGCCTGCAGGTTCTGCTGATCGGCTTCTGCTTCGGCGCCTTCCTGGAAGGCGCGGCAGGCTTCGGCGCACCCGTGGCCATTACCGCTGCACTGCTGGTGGGCCTGGGTTTCAACCCGCTGTACGCCGCCGGCCTGTGCCTGATCGCCAACACTGCCCCGGTGGCCTTCGGCGCCCTGGGTATCCCGATCATCGTGGCCGGCCAGGTCACCGGTATCGACGCCTTCAAGATCGGCGCCATGACCGGTCGTCAATTGCCGTTGCTGTCGCTGTTCGTGCCGTTCTGGCTGGTGTTCATGATGGACGGCCTGCGCGGCGTCAAGGAGACCTGGCCTGCAGCCCTGGTGGCCGGCCTGAGCTTCGCCGTCACCCAGTACTTCACCTCCAACTTTATCGGCCCGGAACTGCCGGACATCACCTCGGCACTGGCCAGCCTGATCTCCCTGACCCTGTTCCTCAAGGTCTGGCAGCCCAAGCGCTCGATGACCACCGCCACCGGCAGCGTTGGTGCAGCCGTGGTCAACGGTGGCGGCAGCCAGCCTTCGCCATACAGCTTCGGCGAGATCTTCAAGGCCTGGTCGCCGTTCCTGATCCTCACCGTGCTGGTCACCATCTGGACCCTCAAGCCATTCAAGGCAGCCTTTGCCGCCGGTGGTTCGATGTACAGCTGGGTGTTCAACTTCGCCATCCCGCACCTTGACCAGTTGGTGATCAAGACCGCGCCGATCGTCGCCGCCCCGACCGCCATGCCGGCGGTGTTCAAGCTCGACCCGATCTCGGCCACCGGTACCGCGATCTTCTTCTCCGCGCTGCTGTCGATGCTGGTGCTGAAGATCAACTTCAAGACCGGCCTGACCACGCTGAAGGAAACCTTCTTCGAACTGCGCTGGCCGATCCTGTCGATCGGCATGGTGCTGGCCTTTGCCTTCGTCACCAACTACTCGGGCATGTCGTCGACCATGGCCCTGGTACTGGCCGGCACCGGCGCAGCGTTCCCGTTCTTCTCGCCGTTCCTTGGCTGGCTGGGCGTGTTCCTGACCGGTTCGGACACTTCGTCCAACGCGCTGTTCAGTTCGCTGCAGGCCACCACCGCGCACCAGATCGGGGTCAACGACACCCTGCTGGTGGCCGCCAACACCAGCGGCGGCGTTACCGGCAAGATGATCTCGCCACAGTCCATCGCCGTGGCATGCGCGGCCACCGGGCTGGTTGGCAAAGAGTCGGACCTGTTCCGCTTCACCCTCAAGCACAGCTTGTTCTTCGCCACCATCGTCGGCCTGATCACCTTGATCCAGGCGTACTGGCTGACCGGCATGCTGGTTCACTAAAGTGAAAGAGGCCGGGCGCCCCAAGGGCGCCCGGCAGCTGCCCCTTTCAACCGACGCTGCGAGACACCATGATCATTTCAGCCTCTACCGACTACCGCGCCGCAGCCCAACGCAAGCTGCCGCCCTTCCTGTTCCACTACGCCGACGGCGGCGCCTACGCCGAGTACACCCTGCGCCACAACGTCGAAGACCTGGCCAGCATCGCCCTGCGCCAGCGCGTTCTGAAGAACATGTCCGAGCTCAGCCTCGAGACCCGCCTGTTCGATGAAACCCTGAGCATGCCCGTGGCCCTGGCACCGGTCGGCCTGACCGGCATGTACGCCCGGCGTGGCGAAGTGCAGGCGGCACGTGCCGCGGCGGCCAAGGGCATCCCCTTCACCCTGTCGACCGTGTCGGTGTGCCCGATCGAGGAAGTGGCCCCGGCCATCGACCGGCCCATGTGGTTCCAGCTCTATGTGCTCAAGGACCGCGGCTTCATGCGCAATGCCCTGGAGCGTGCCAAGGCCGCCGGCGTGACCACCCTGGTGTTCACCGTGGACATGCCCGTACCCGGCGCACGCTACCGTGACGCCCACTCCGGCATGAGCGGCCCGAACGCACCGCTGCGGCGCATGTGGCAGGCCATGACCCACCCCCAGTGGGCGCTGGATGTAGGCCTGCTGGGCAAGCCCCACGACCTTGGCAACATCTCCAAATACCGCGGCAGCCCCACCGGCCTGGCCGACTACATCGGCTGGCTGGGCGCCAACTTCGACCCGTCGATTTCCTGGAAGGACCTGGAATGGATCCGCGAGTTCTGGGATGGCCCGATGGTGATCAAGGGTATTCTCGACCCGGACGACGCGCGCGACGCCGTGAAGTTCGGTGCCGACGGCATCGTGGTGTCCAACCACGGCGGTCGCCAGCTCGACGGCGTGCTGTCCAGCGCCCGTGCCCTGCCGGCCATCGCCGATGCGGTCAAGGGCGACCTGAAGATCCTCGCCGATTCCGGTATCCGCAGCGGCCTGGACGTGGTGCGCATGATCGCCCTGGGCGCAGACACCGTACTGATCGGCCGTGCCTTCCTCTATGCCCTCGCCACCGCAGGCGAAGCGGGCGTGAAGAACCTGCTCGACCTGTTCGAAAAGGAAATGCGCGTGGCCATGGTGCTGACCGGCGCCAAGTCCATCAGCGAGATCACTCGCGATTCGCTGGTACGCGAATTCGGCGCCTGACCGCCTGCCCCATCACCGCCTGATTGTCCGGGGCACGCGGCGCGATAGACGCCGTGGCCCCGCGAGGAGTTTGCATGAGCCTGCCCACCGCGTTTCTCGACTCGGTTGAACGCCTGATCCCCCGTGAGCGCCGCTTCGACGACCCCACGTCTACCCTGGCCTTCGGTACCGACGCCAGCTTCTACCGGCTGATCCCCAAGCTGGTGGTGCGCGTGGAAAGCGAAGACGAAGTGGTGGGCCTGCTCCAGCTGGCCCAGCGCGACCGCGTGCCGGTGACCTTCCGCGCCGCCGGCACCAGCCTGTCGGGCCAGGCCATCAGCGACTCGGTGCTGATCGTGCTGGGCGACAACTGGAACGGTCGCGAGATTCGCGAGCAAGGCCGGCAGATCCGCCTTCAACCCGGCGTGATCGGCGCCCAGGCCAACGCCTGGCTGGCGCCGTTCGGACGCAAGATCGGCCCCGACCCGGCGTCCATCAACGCCTGCAAGATCGGCGGCATCGTTGCCAACAACGCCAGTGGCATGTGCTGCGGCACTGCCCAGAACACCTACCACACCCTGGCCGGCCTGCGCCTGGTGCTGGCCGACGGTACCCGCCTGGACAGCGAAGACCCGGCCAGCGTCGCGGCCTTCCAGAGCAGCCATGGCGACCTGCTCGAATCGCTCGCGCGCCTGGGCCGCGAGACCCGCGCCAACACCGAACTGGCCGCGAAAATCCGCCACAAGTACCGGCTCAAGAACACCACCGGCCTGTCGCTCAACGCGCTGGTCGACTACGACCAGCCACTGGACATCCTCAACCACCTGCTGGTGGGCTCCGAGGGCACCCTGGGCTTCATCAGCGCGGTTACCTACGACACTGTGATCGATCACCCGCACAAGGCGTCGGCGCTGATCGTGTTCCCGGACGTGGAAACCTGTTGCACCGCCGTCACCGTGCTGAAAAGCCAGCCGGTATCGGCCGTGGAACTGCTCGACCGGCGCAGCCTGCGCTCGGTGCAGGACAAGCCCGGCATGCCGGCCTTCGTGCAGCAGCTGTCCGAGGGTGCGTGCGCCCTGCTGATCGAGTCCCGCGCTGCCACCCAGACACTGCTGCACGAGCAGCTGGGCCTGATCATGGCCTCGCTGGCGCAATTTCCGGTCGAGAAACAGGTCGACTTCACCGAAGACGCCAAGGAAAACGCCAAGCTCTGGGCCATCCGCAAGGACACCTTCCCGGCCGTCGGCGCCGTACGAAAGACCGGCACCACGGTCATCATCGAAGACGTGACCTTCCCGGTCGAGCAACTGGCCATCGGCGTCAACCGCCTGATCGAGCTGTTCGAGCGGCACCACTATGACGAAGCCATCCTGTTCGGCCATGCGCTGGAGGGCAACCTGCACTTCGTGTTCACCCAGGGTTTCAACAGCGCCGAAGAGGTCGCCCGCTACCAGGCGTTCATGGACGACGTGGCACACCTGGTGGCGGTCGAATTCGGCGGTTCGCTGAAGGCCGAGCATGGCACCGGACGCAACATGGCGCCGTTCGTCGAACTGGAATGGGGCCACGATGCCTACCAGCTGATGTGGACGCTCAAGCGCCTGCTCGACCCCAACGGTATCCTCAACCCGGATGTGGTGCTCAGCGACGACCCGCAGATCCACCTTAAAAACCTCAAGCCGTTGCCGGCCGCCGACGAGATCGTCGACAAGTGCATCGAGTGCGGCTTCTGCGAACCGGTGTGCCCGTCCAAGGGGCTGACCCTGAGCCCGCGCCAGCGCATCGTGATGTGGCGCGACATCCAGGCCAAGAAGCGCGCCGGGGTCGATACCACCGCGCTTGAACGCGACTACCAGTACCAGGGCATCGACACCTGCGCCGCCACCGGCTTGTGCGCCCAGCGCTGCCCGGTAGGCATCAACACCGGCGAACTGGTGAAGAAACTGCGCGCCCAGGCTGCCAGCCACGTGAAGACAGTCGACTGGCTGGCGGAGCATTTCCACACCGCGCTAAGCGGCGCCCGCCTCACCCTGCGCGCAGCCAACGGTGCCCGCCGCCTGTTGGGCGCGCCACGGCTGGCCCGCATCAGCCAATCGCTGAGCAAAGCCAGCAATGGCCGCCTGCCGCTCTGGACGCCGGCCATGCCGCAGCCCCTGCAGCCCATCCAGTTCAGCCCGGCGAGCAACGATGCGCGGCCCCGCGTGGTGTACCTGGCGGCCTGCGTATCGCGCGTCATGGGCCCGGCCGCGGGCGATCGCGAACAGACCTCGCTGCTGGACAAGACCCGCGGCCTGCTGGAAAAGGCCGGCTACCAGGTGGTGTTCCCCGAGAACCAGGACAGCCTGTGCTGCGGTCAGCCGTTCGCCTCCAAGGGCTATGCCGAACAGGCCGAGCACAAGCGCCAGGAACTGATCGGCGCGCTGCTGCATGCCAGCCGCGGCGGGCTCGACCCGATCTACTGCGACACCAGCCCGTGCACCCTGCGCCTGGTGCAAGACCTCAAGGACTCGCGCCTGGACCTGTATGACCCGGTGCGCTTCATCCGCACCCACCTGGTGGACAAGCTGGAGTTCACCCCGCAGGACGCACCCATTGCCGTGCACGTGACCTGCAGCACCCAGCACCTGGGCGAGAGCCAGGCGCTGATCGACCTGGCACGGCGTTGCAGCAAAGAGGTGGTGATACCCGAGGGCATCCACTGCTGTGGGTTCGCCGGCGACAAGGGCTTCACCACCCCCGAACTGAACGCACATTCACTGCGCAGCCTAAAGGACGCCGTGCAGTACTGCAGCGAAGGCATCTCCACCAGCCGCACCTGTGAAATCGGCCTGAGCGAGCATGGCGGCATCGACTATCACGGCCTGGTGTACCTGGTGGACCGGGTGACCAGAGCCAGGGCGCTGTGAGCCAAGGCGGCTCCTGCACACCGGCAGGAGCTGGCCTTGCCGGCGAACAGGCCATCTGCCACAACATCCGTCTGAACCCCTGGCATTGGCCGCAGTCCATGCAAATAGGCCCCTTATCCTGAGGCCTTCCCAGCCAAGGAGATTCACATGAAGCGTACTGCGATTACCGGACTGTTCCTCAGCGCCGCACTGCTAGCCTCGCCTGTGTTCGCGGCGGATAAAGACCTGTGTACCAGCAACCTGCAGAAGATCGACGACCAGATGGCAACCATGGGCGCGACCTCCGAAGGGCTGGACGATGCGCTGAAGCAGCACGTGGCTGACGCCAAGGCCGCGCAGGCGGCGGGCAACGACAAGGATTGCATCACCATCAGCGCCAAGGTGCTGTCGCGCCTCGAGAAGACCGACAAGGGCGGCAACGGTCAGTAACCTCGGTGGGCGACCGGACCGGTAGTCGACGTCGCCCGACCGATGGCGTATACTCCGTCACATGCACCCGAAACGGTGCTAGCGCTAGAGCAGTAAAAAATGGGGCCGATTAGGATTCGACGCCGGTGATGAAACTCTAGGTGCATGCCGAGTTGGTAACAGAACTCGTAAATCCACTGTTGCAACTTTCTATAGTTGCCAATGACGAAAACTACGAGGGTTACGCTCTCGCTGCGTAAGCAGCCGAGCCCGCTCTCCTGGTAGCTTCGGCTCCAGCAATCACTAGGGGATGCCTGTAAACCCGAAGTGATTGTCATACAGAACAGGATCGTCGTGTAGCACGTTGGGGGCAAAGCGACTAAAACTTACCCAACTCGTCCAAAGCACCCTGCCCGTCGGGCGGCTGCGGATTAACTCAATAGACACGGCTAAGCATGTAGTACCGACAGCGGAGTACTGGCGGACGGGGGTTCAAATCCCCCCGGCTCCACCAAATGATCAAACAAAGACGTCCACGGACGTCTTTTTTTGTGCCTGGAAGTCAGCGAAATCAAGGGTTTACTGATCTTTTGAGGGCCACAACGTTTTTTTGAGTTCCAGCCATCCCGGTATTCCCCATGGTATTCCAGCTTACCTAGGGCTAATCTTGGGAATACCAAAAGGTGTCATGGAGCATCTCCCATGTGCGCTCAGACAGCTCGTCTCTCCGACCGCCAGCTCAAGACGGTCAAGCCCAAAGACAAGGACTACGTCCTCACGGATGGCGACGGCCTCCAGCTCCGAGTCCGGGTAAACCGCTCGATGCAGTGGAATTTCAACTACAGGCATCCGGTCACCAAAAATCGAATCAATATGGCGCTCGGCTCCTACCCTGAGGTCTCTCTGGCGCAAGCTCGGCGGAAAGCGGTTGATGCTAGGGAAGTGCTTGCTCAGGGGATCGACCCCAAAGCTCAGCGCAATGATCTGGCGCAGGCCAAGCTAGCCGAGACGGAACATACGTTCGAGAAAGTAGCTAGCGCCTGGTTCGAGCTGAAAAAGGACTCGGTCACGCCGGCCTATGCCGAGGACATCTGGCGCTCACTCACTCTGCACGTTTTCCCGAGCATGAAATCGACTCCGATCTCGGAAGTGAGCGCACCGATGGTGATCAAGATCCTTCGACCCATCGAAGCCAAAGGCAGCTTGGAAACCGTGAAACGGCTTAGCCAGCGCCTCAACGAGATCATGACCTACGGTGTCAATTCGGGAATGATCTTCGCGAACCCGCTCAGCGGGATTCGAGCGGTGTTCAAGAAACCGAAGAAAGAAAACATGGCGGCGCTTCCTCCCGAGGAGCTTCCTGAGCTCATGCTGGAAATTGCGAACGCCAGCATCAAACGCACAACCCGCTGCCTGATCGAATGGCAGTTACACACGATGACTCGCCCCGCCGAGGCGGCGACTACTCGCTGGGCAGACATCGACTTTGAAAGGCGTGTCTGGACCATCCCGCCGGAGCGGATGAAGAACCGCCGCCCGCACAGCATCCCGTTGAGCGATCAAGTCATGTCATTGCTGGAGATACTGAAGTCTCACAGTGGTCATCGAGAATACGTCTTCCCGGCAGACCGAAACCCTCGTACTCACGCCAATAGCCAGACCGCCAACATGGCGTTGAAACGCATGGGCTTCCAGGACCGCTTGGTCAGCCACGGCATGCGCTCGATGGCCAGCACCATATTGAATGAACATGGGTGGGACCCGGAGCTCATCGAAGTGGCATTGGCGCACGTCGACAAGGATGAGGTGCGCAGTGCCTACAACCGAGCCGACTACATCGAGCGACGGCGGCCGATGATGGCTTGGTGGAGCGAGTACATTCTGAAGGCGTCGACGGGCAATCTCTCGGCCAGCGCGATAAATGTGGCCAGGGATCGGAACGTAGTACCTATCCGATAGGACGGCGACACTGGCGATATCCCCCGATCAGCAAGGCCCTGAAGCCCGAGCAGGAAACAACCTATGAACTGAAGCTCGGACCAATCGGCTGGAGCGAGACAAATCGATCCTATAAAAGGCTCCCGCGCACTTGATGACCGACGAGCACAAGTGGCATTTTCCATAGATTCCAAACCACCGGGGACCGCTGTGATACTTGGGAGCTACAACATGCCGCATTCAGATCTCATGCTCTGAGGCGTCTTTTTGAAATGATGAACAACACGCAACTTGCAGATAAGCCAGCCAAAAGGACTCGTAAGGTTAGAACACGATGAATGACTTCCAAAAGGAATACGCCCTGTGGGATGACTTCCTGTCTGTGTGGCCGGCCTCCCGACTGACCAGCATGACTCTAGACGAATACAGCCAGGCGGGCTCAAAGGACAGCTTCACCTACTGGATTGAATCGCGGCTCGATGAGCTTGGCAGCATTTGGGGCGGCTCGGCGTTCAAGTTCGGCGTGTTCTCGCGCAAAGATACTGAAGGCAAGAGCTCAGACGCCAAGCTTTCCTATTCCGAATCGCACGGTTGGTACTCATCGCTAGGCACATCGGCAGAGGCTGCCTTCGAGAAAATCCGCAGCTACGTGGCACAAGTAGCCGCCTGGGCCGCCAAGGGGGATCTAGGGGCTATTGAGTCCTTCGGTCTGTTGGGCGAGGCGTTCAAGTGGAAAATTGCCTTTCATTACCAGGACCGTCAGGCCCCCGTGATCGTAGATATTTTCAAGCGGGCACCACTGGCGGTATTCGTCGGCAGCAATGTAAGCCAGGGCATGAGCATATTGCAGACAGCAACGCTCGGAAAACGCCCCAAAGGTCTGGGCATCCTAGAGTTCGGGCGACAGATATGGGAGGCATGGAGCCAGAAAAACCTAGCGATCTGGAAGCTATCGCACGGGTTAGACGATTTCCCCCCAGAGGAGCGCAAGCAATACCTGCAGAGCGAATTGGGGGTGATGCACAGTGATACTGCCAAGGGGCAGGGCGAAAGCTTCCAAGAGGCTCCGGTCGGCAGCTTGTTCTACTTGTGCCACGGCAATGAGCGGCTTCACCTGGTCGGACAGTTCATCTCTGCCCCCGCACCGAGCTTGAAAGGGGATGGTTGGCTACAGCGCCGCTACAGGGTGTTGAAGCAGGGCATCAAAACTGGTGGTTATCAGGGAGGCCAGAAAGGCTGGACACCAAACTATCGCTCAACCTTCAAGCGAGTGCCTGCTCACGACCTACCTGAGTTCGAAACTGCTTTGCTCAAGCCCTTCTTTGGCACAGATCTGGCCGAACTGGCAGCATTGGCTGGCGAGCCCATCGAAGATGTCAACCACCCCATCACAATGGCATTGCCCCCTACCCCTCAGGTACAACATGTGGCCAATAAACCTGTCGCGGCCTGTACCAACCGTCTCTACTACGGGCCACCTGGTACAGGAAAAACCTACACGCTGATGAAGTTGCTAAAGCGCGACTACCAAGAGCAGGTAGCCTCTATTAGCACAGAGGAATGGCGCAGCCAGATTATTGCTGAAAATATTGCTGCGCTGACTTGGTGGGAAGGCGCAGCCGCTGCACTGTATGACTTGGGTGGCAAAGCCAAAGTACCTGAGTTAGCTGAGCATCCGTTTATCCAAGCCATTGCAGATGCTAAAGGGCGCAGCAGCGGCATTAAGCAAACCCTCTGGGGAACTCTTCAACACCACACAATTCTTGAGTCGACAACGGTCAACACGAAGCTCCGCCTTGGATCGGCTGTTTTTGAAAAGTCGGCCAACTCGGTTTGGCAGTTTGCGGGGGATTGGCAGGAAGCATGTTCGGATCTCTTTGCACTTGTCGACAAAATCAAGCAAGGCCCAGAAGCTAACGACTCCGTCCAGCGCTATAGCTTCGTTACCTTCCACCAATCCTACGGTTACGAAGAATTTGTTGAGGGGTTGCGGCCGGTCTTGGCCGACGAAGCTAAAGAGGACGATGCCGAAGCAAGCCAGGTGGCATACAGGATCAAGGACGGGGCTTTCAAGGAGCTCTGCCGTCGCGCACGCAAAACTCCGGACAAGCGCTTCGCGATGGTCATTGATGAAATCAACCGAGGCAATATCAGCAAGATATTTGGCGAGCTGATCACGCTGATTGAAGCGGATAAACGCGACCAGCTTGACGGCACCCCACCTCCTACCGAAGTAGTCCTTGCGTACTCCGGAAAGCCATTTTCCGTACCTGCAAACGTTGACATCATTGGTACAATGAACACAGCTGATCGCTCGCTAGCCTTGCTTGATACCGCCCTGCGGCGCCGCTTCGATTTCGTGCCGTTACTGCCTGACACTCGGGCCGAAAAAGATCCCAGCGATCCACACAGCGCCCCTTTGGCTGGACTACGGGTCACAACAGGCACCACCACCATCGATGTGCGGTTGATGCTGGAGCGCATCAACGAGCGCATTGAGGCGCTTTACGACCGCGACCACTGTATTGGTCATGCCTATTTCACCTCACTGACCAATGTGGCTGACGGGGCGGCCCGCTTCGCCAAGTTGGCTGAGATTTTTCAGAAGCGTATCGTCCCCTTGCTGGAGGAATACTTCTTTGAAGACTGGCGCAAGATTCGACTAGTGCTCGGTGATAACCAGAAACCTGATACGGCCCAGTTCATTATAGAAAGCGATTCGCACGAACAGGATCTGAGCACCCTATTCGGGAACGATCATGGCCTTGATAGCTACTCCACCAAACGTCGTTACCAAGCGCAGGTCGCAGCATATGCTGAACCCGCCGCTTATCTCGGCATTTACCAAGCCTCGATTTAATTAATAGGTACGGAAATGGTGGGCATATCGATTTTCGAGTTTGACACTCTGACGGCTTCCTCGCCCTGCTCGACCGATATGGTCGGGCAGCGCAAGGTTTCTGCCGAAGTTTTTACCTGGCTGGAGACACAGGCATTACGCAGCACCGAGGCAGGTGAGCGGACCTGGCTACGCCTTACTCATCGGCACGGCCGCAAGGCCATTCAAGTGAAAAGCTTTGTTGGCGTCATTCGCTGTCCTAACGGCTTCCAGATTGAAGTGCTGCCCAAGCTAGGCAAGACGAATGGCGAAGAAGAGGCACGGCATCTATTAATCGAGATGCTGCGCTGTCTTGGCTGTTTCCGCCACATACAAACCAGCAGCGCCCAATTGCTCGCCCGCCACATGCCTCTACTAGAGGTGTTCATTGGTGAATTCTTACGGGCGGTGGATCACACCGTCAAGCGAGGACTCCGCAGCGATTACGTAGCGGAGCAGGGTAACCTGTTTGCCCTGCGAGGAAAGCTGCACATGGTCCAGCACCTGCGCAACAATCTGTGCCGTCGCGACCGTTTTTATACTGCGTACGATGAGTATTCTTTCAACCGGCCCGAAAATCGCCTACTACACGCTGCACTCAGGCGTGCATTGAAGTGGACTGCCTCTCAGCAAAACCAGCAACTGGCACGGGAATTATGCTTCGTGTTCACCGGCATTCCGGCATCTGAAGATATCGGCACGGATCTTGCGCAGTCTCGACCAGATCGCGGCATGGCACATTACGATACGGCATTGGCCTGGGCGCGGTTGATTCTTCAGGACGAGACACCACTCACCGGGACGGGATCGCACCAGGCACCATCACTGCTTTTCCCAATGGAAGTAGTTTTTGAGGCCTTTGTAGCTAAGCACCTTAGCCGACAACTTTGCTCAACCCTCAGCCTTCGCCTACAGACTCGCAGCCTCAGACTCGTCCGCCATAAGGAGCAGGACTGGTTTCAGCTCAAGCCTGATATGCTGGTACAGTCGCTCAAGACCAACCGCTTAGTACTCGATACCAAGTGGAAGTTGGTTGATGCCAAGAAAGCCAACGGCAAGGAAAAGTACGGGCTAGATCAAGATGACTTCTACCAGCTGCAAGCTTACGGCCAGAGCTACCTCGACGGAAACGGCGATGTGGTCCTGATCTATCCCAAAACAGAAGCCTTCAGCCAGCCCCTAGCTGTATTTGATTTCCCCAAGTCACCAGGCCTACGCTTGTGGGTATTGCCTTTTTGCCTGCACACCAAGCAGATGCTCTTACCGACTTGCGGTAGTCTCGACCTGTTTTTCACATCAAACACTTGAGCGATCAGCGATCGGCCACTTGATAGCAGATTCAAAGTCCCATGGATTGAATCATCTCACTCTCGCTAACCGCTTCAGGCGTCACGACCGCATCCTTTAGCATCAATTTGCCTCGAAGGAGGCGATCCAGATGAACATCGAACGAGTCATATTGTGGGTGTCGTACAGCAGGAAGATGAATGTGCACGTCTTTCTTTTGACCAATTCGATAAACCCGGTCAGATGCCTGAGCTTCCTTTGCAGGGTTCCAGTGACGCTCCAAGTGTACAACGTGGTTGGCACCTACCACTGTCAATCCAACCCCAGCAGCTACTGGTGACATGATCATCACGTTGAATCCAGGCTTGGATTCGAAGACACCGATCAATTTCTTGCGAGTCAGCTCGTCAGATTTCTTTGCAACTGCCGCCGTATCACCGTTGATGATTGCTACATCCAGTCCATAGATCTGATCAAGCCAGAGCTTCAGGATTCTCTGGAGCCGCTTGGTGACCATGAACAAAATGACCTTTTCTTCATTCTCTCGGATACGATCAAGTAACTCCAAAAGCACTGTCAACTTGCCCGACTGCGCCATGCTCGCACGTGCCTCGCTGGCACTGTTTGCCATCAGTTTTGCTTCTTCGCGAAGGCGAGGGTGCAGAGAGATCTCTCGCAACTGTGCCAACGCCGCCAGTGCAGTACCTCGCATGTCCTCGGTCGCACGTCGGGCACGAAAATCATTGAGTACTGCATCGTATGCCTGCAGTTGAGCACCCTTCATACAAACGGAAAGATGAGCCGCGTGTAGCAGTTGGCCGCCCTTCGGCTGCTCCACACCGCTATGGATGGTCTTGCTGGGAAGCCCCTTAAGCTGATCTTCCTTGATGCGACGGAGCATGAACCTGCCAACAGCTTCGCGTAGCCCCGCGCCAATCTTCCGCCTTACCTCATCCTTTTCATCATCTGCTGCGGAAAGGATGGGTTTGATCCAGCTATCGCGGAACTGGCTCCATCCTCCAAGGATGCCCGGCTGTGCGGTATCCATTAGGCACCAGAAATCCCCCAGACTGTTCTCGACTGGTGTACCAGTGGCCAGCAGTTTGAAATCCGCCTTCAGTCCTTTTGCCGCTCGCGTCTGCGCTGCATTGGGGTTCTTGATGTTCTGCGCCTCGTCAAAGATCACCAATCCCCAGTCAATCCTGCACAATGAAAACTGATAGTCCCTTAGTGTCTGGTAGGTGGTCAGTACCAAACGGCGATCCATGTCCAGACGATGTACTCCAGACTCCGGGCCGATAGTAAGAGCGTAACGAATGGCATCGTCGGCCATTGCTCCATCTTCATCAATGAGAGAGGCCAACTGTGCCGATTCCCGCTCGGAGCCCTTGACCCTGAAGCGACTTAAATCTCTTCCCGCCTGCAGCATCACGATGTCCCGGAATGGAATGCCCTTGAAGGTTTGACTGACCTCATCCTCCCAGTTCTCAAGGAGACTCAAGGGAGCCACGACCAGAACGGGCTTCTGTGCACGCCCCGCAACTTTCTGGCGGACAAGGTATTCACCTACCGCAACCAATGACATGTAGGTTTTGCCAAGGCCCATGTCGTCGGCCAATAACCCACCCTGAAGTCGGTAGAGATCACCATGATCATCTCGAACTGCCGACTCCAACAGCCCCAGCATCCATTCGATACCCTCGCGCTGATGCGGGAACGGTTGGCGCGCATAAGCGCCCCAATCTGGCTCATACTCTGGCTTGGCTTCACTTGCCTTGCTCAGCAAAGCACTGTTGATCTTGTCGGCATCGCGCAACAGCACACTGACTCGCTCCTTTGGCCCCTCCGAAGGCTCCACACCAGCAGTTACGTCAGGTTTTAGGTCTCCCAGACCACTCACGACTTTGTCGAGCTGCGCATCAATACGCACAGGGTCGGAGATATCAATGACCTCTCCCCCGAAACTCATGCTGTCCGCGCCCTGTTCCTTTGCAGCCTTGTAAGCTTCGTGGAAACGCGCCAAGTCCTCCTCGGACTGCACCAGGGTCGGAATAATTTCTGCGGGCGCCGGCCGTGAATCAAGCGCAAACCAGTCATTCTTCCGATTGTCTAGGTCACCAAACTCCATATGCTGGAGCTTGCCAATGCCGGCGACACGTACTGAAAACCCAACATCGAGATTGACTAGGGCGGCATCCAGAAACGCACTAGGAGTAGCGATGAACTCGGCCACTTTTTCAGCTGGAATTCGCTTGCTGCCCAGCACCTCCCTGATCGCTGCCATTTTCTGCGGATCAAGAAGCACCACGCGATTGTCGATTCGCAAAACGCCGCCATCGGCCCCGATGTCCAATTGCGACCAGCGCTTCTCCAATTGGTCCGGTGTAGAACCATCTCCCAAGCTAGGGCTGAGCATCAGGCTTCCATCGGGCAAGCGGGTGGCAATCACACCGATGTTCTCTGGCACCACCACATCAAGCCTGTCGAAATGGCTGAGGTCGACACGCATGCCGCTCCGAGCCGCAGTCTGCAGCTCAGCCATCATACGCAGATTGGCTGCCTCCCCACGCTGCTGGGGAAGCAGATTCTGGTGACGTTCCCAAGCCATCAAGCCCATCAGCTCAGCCGGGGTTAGGCGATAGGACTCTGTTGAGGTGAGAAAAAGCAGCGGTCCCTTACGTGTGAAAGGTGCCTCGGTGGCACCGGATAAAACTGCCAGATCGACATGGAAACCGCTATTCCCCGTCCTACCACTGATTTTGCTGGTGAAGTTCATGTTGAAACGTCGAGGCAGCCGGAGAATTTCTGCCTGCTCCTCGTCCATGCCTGCAACGTCTTCGGCAGCGACATGGAATCCATTGGCGAGCGGCTCAGCTAAACCCTGCTCCTGCAGCATGCGCAGAACGATCATCTGGACCTTCTGCAGGGAGTTACCTTTTCCCTCCAGCAATGCGCCATGCGCTGTCTTATCCAGATAGAAGTTCACACCATCCGAGTCCGCTGCATGAACGAATCCCTGCTGAGTACTCAGAGTTGCTCGCCCCTCTCCCAGCAGGCTTTTGAAGATGTCAGCTAGTCCCATAATCATCTCACTTCTCTGTGGCCTGGCGATCCAGTACAGAAGAAATTTCTTCCTTCAGCGACCAACTGAAGCCACTGCCTTGCTCGCAAAAGCTCTTCAAGGGCCCATAGAGCACTCGATTAATTTCACGTGCATCAACCCCCAGCACATTCGCCGCGTATCGAACTTTGTCCCCAGGGTTTTCCTTGAAATACCAGAGCACCTGCAGCTCAAAGACTCCGAGCTGCCCTATGGCAGCGTCTGCATCAGCGACCTCTGACACAACGCGGGACGCCACTAAACGTCGCGCCAATAGCGCCGCACGCGTTGCTGGCTCGGCGGCAGGGGCCGAATCAGAACGCACGCCGTGCTGGGGAAGAGGCTCAGTTCGCGCGGTCTTAAGTCCCACTACCGGCATACCGTACCTAATCAAATACGACTTGTACTCAGCTCGACTCAGCAGCTTCTCGATATCCAGTGCAATACCGTTAGCCGCCAAGAAGTCGAATACCTTGCGTTGCCAGGAGCCGTTGTGGGTTACCGACTCGTAGGGAAGATTCGGGTAGGCGGCCCTGTACTGCCCTGGCAACGAAATGGTCAAATCGGAGTGCGAAAACTGATTGCGTTCGTATGACTTGATCCAATCCCCAGGTTGGGCGAGATACACCCAGATCTTGAAGCTGTGAGAGCCCTCGACCAGATGAAAGTCGCCGCAGTCCAGATAGATCACAGCCTTGTCATTCATCACGGAGTCCATGCTGGCAAAGCTGGTCTTTACGTCTCCTCCGAGAATGCGCTTAACCGAGGCTTTGGCACTACGACCGAGCATCAACCTCGTGTGTCGGATCAATCCGAGCCTGAACAGACCTTCCAAAAACAATTTTCGCGCCGGGAACATTCGCTTGAGATCTTCTTTTCCCGACTCCACCCCGTACTGCTCGACTGCCTGCAGGAATAAACGCAAGTCCTCCTTGGACAGCCAGCCACAGACCTTGGCAATACGCTCATCGCCTAGTGGCTTCCACCACTCCCGGAAGTTCGGTGCTGAACTGGCAATTCGCGGGTCGCCGGCCAGAGTGAGGAAGAAGTTCTGCCAAGCGTCACCAGGATCGTCCCCCGCTCGGTCGATCATTATCTCTAGCGCGGCATGACCGATTCGCTTCTCGCCCTCGTAAGGAGCCTTGCTCACCGAGGGTTTGAGTAGCTCGTCGAGCACATCATCCCATTCCCCCGGAGGCAACTGGCTTAACACATCAAGATAGTAGTGTGCGCGACAAATATCGCCATAACGCCCAACATCAAAGCCACTTAGACCAAGGGCTTCAAACGCTTCTCCCAGCTCGCCCCCCTTACTACGTACTGACTTCACCAGCGCCGTCGGGCCATCGAGCGTCAGCAGCCACTCACCTTCCCGATTCAGGTTGACGAGCGGATCTACGCCGAATACCTGGCGTGGCGCCGGCATTCGCTGAAGCTGGTCCAGCAGGTGAAGCTCCAATCGACCGCGCAGGCTGCTTTCCGCTTGTTTGTCCCGCTCGTCCAAGCGATCGAAATAGCGGAAGTACAACTGCAGCAGTTGGATCAGAGTCAGCCGGCTAAGGCGAGGCTGCTGGTGCTCGATCAATGCATCAAGCATTCGCGCGTTGAACAGTCGGAAACCCACAACCTCGTCATGCAACCAGAGCCAAGTCAGCGCCCTCGCACCCAACCGACGCCCAAGCAATTCTTTAAGGCCGTCGAAGCGCCCGCTGCTAGCCATGTCGCGAAATCGAGCCAGCATTCGTTCAAAAGCGTCGCTTCCTCCCACTTTGGCCTTCATCCGATTGGCCTTTTCCACCAGCCGCACCCAACCCTCAATGACCGTAGGCGGCCATTCACCCGGGCGGTTGTCAATCGGCGGCAGATTCATTGGCTAGAGTTTCCAAGCAAGGTCTTGACCGCCTCATAATCAGCACTTTGCGGCCGGCGGATAGTGAATCGGATGTCAATGCGACGGTTCAGCCGATAGTCATCTTCTCCATCCTGCTGTTTGCTCACAGGTCGAGTCTCCGCATAGCCACTGACTGAGAACAGAGGTTCGCCATCCTGGTTGCTCAGCCGGTTCAGGCGATCAGCCTCTGGTATCTCATTGCTCCAGAATTGCCAGAGCGAAATTGCGCGGAATGTCGAAAGCCCCCAGTTACCTTTACCCATGAAGCCAGGAAACGGACGATTGTCCGTATGACCTTCGATAAAAATGGTGTCAAGGTAGTTGATTCGGTCGTCCTTGCTGATCACTTGATTGATGACCTCACCGATTTCCAGTGCCGTCTGCTGATAACGCGGCTGGATCTCGTAAGCGCCGGTATCGAAACCAAGCAGTTCATTGGGAATGCGCAGCACCGTATGGTTTTCACTGACCTCTACCTTGATGCCCCGCTCCCTCAGTTTTTCGACTGCCTCATCGAGAATCTGCTGCCGTACCGTTTCGGCCTTCTTCAGTTGTTCGACCTGCTGATCGAAGTCAGCGCTCTTCTCCATCAACTGCAAAATAAGAACAACCGAGGCGAGGATAAAAAGCACCAGAAGCGCCGACATGATATCCACGAAGGACTTCCAGTACGGATCCTCATCCTCCATCGGCACGTCATGGGATTTACGCCAGCGCATCAACGGGCCTCCAGCTCATCGACCACGTTGCTGATCGCCTGTACCGCTGCATGCATCTGACTGGCGAAGCTCATGGTCTCTTTGTTCCATTGATCCATGCGCTCATGAACCTGGTCACGCACCTCACTGGAGTATGTTCGTAGCCATTGTTCGGCCTGCTGCTCGATGCCCTGGACCTGCTCACGCAGAGCCTCACCTAAAGCAGTGAACTCGCCCCGCACGCCAGTAAGAAATTCCTGCTGGTGCCCCCTCAACTCGCCAAATCCATTGCGCGCCTCAGCGGCAGTCTGCTCAAAACGCTGCGCACTTTCCAACAGGGCACTCTGAAGTTGCGACAAAGCGGCGGCCTGGCCTTGTAGATGGCCAGCCAGCTGAGCGTTCTGCTCGCCTGCGGACTCGATACGCTGCGTCACGCTCTCCAAACGCTGGCCGAGCAAGTCAGCCGCCTGACGAACATTGGTCGAAAGCAGACCCAGTTGATTGGCACTGCTGTCCATATGCCGGCTGCTGGCAGCTGCGGCCTCACTGGCCTGCTGCAGGCGGCCCATCAGTTGCAGATGTTGTTCGCTCATCTGCCGGCTCTGTTGCTGAGTCGCCTGAACGGCCGTGGCTATACCCTCAAGCAGCGCCTGCTGTTGAGCCGCCATGCTTTGCATCTGCTCGTTGAAAAGCTTTTGGCGCGATTGCTCGCGGTTTTCCGCTTGCTGGTCATGACCCGCCATCTGCTCACTGAAGTTACTCAGCATTTTGCCGACGGTGACTTCTAGTGCCTGCTGCTGAGCAGAGGCAGCCTCAGCGATAGCGTTGATTTGCTGCTGACTGGTTTGCCCCAGGCTACCAATCAATTGCTGCTGTTGCGCCAGCGAGGCGGCCTGTTGCTGCTCGTGACGCTGAGCGCGCTCTTTCTCACGTGATTCTGCGGCGCCCATCTGCGAATCCAGCTGAGTATTCAACGTCATCATCAATCGGGAGAACACGGCTTCCAGGTTACTGTGTCGCTCATTGCCAGCCTCAGCCATGGCTTGCAGCTGTTCACGACTGGCGCCGGCGAACTTCTCAAGCAGCGCAGACTGGCTCTCACCTGCCTTGGCCAGCGTTCGCTCGAACAGTGATTGGCGCTCCACATCCCGTCTTTCAGCAGACGCAAGTTGTCCATCCAGTTGCCCCGTCAACCCACTCATAAGCTCGCTGAAGCGCGCCTCCAATTGATGCTGGCGCTGGTCTGCCGAAGTGGAAAGCTGTTGCAACTGGGCCTGGAACTCTCCACTTTGCTGGCGGGCGACTTCCAGTTGGCGCCCCTGCTGATCGCTCAAACTCTGGAAAAGCTGGTTCAGCTGGTTCGACATACCACTTACGGCGGTATTCACATCCGCAGCAGCCTGCTGCATCAGATTACCTTGCTCACGCCCTGCCGATGTCAGCCCTTGCGTGAAGTTGCTTACCAGTTGCTCAAGGACCTGAGTAGATTGCTGACTGGTGGTGCTGACGAGCGTCTGAATGGCAGGGGCCATGATGTTGTTTAGCGCATCGGTGAGTGCCGCTTGCATCGCCTCATTCATACCTGCAAGGCTTTCCTGCAAGCGATCGCCGATACGTTCGTGCAACTCTTGGAGGGCTTCCTTACTCTCACGGCTGTAATCGGCGATATGGACCAGGGACTGCTCGGCAGGAATAAGTGGATATAGCGCGTCGATCTGGTGCTGCAGGTCATGTATTCGGCCCAATGCCCAGCGTTCAGTGACCTTCTCGATCAAGTTCAACACAAGGCTGAATCCAACACCCCATACCGATGCCATGAAGGCAACCGCCGCGCCCTGGATCATTACGGAGATGCCCACCCGCAGCTGATCCACTCCCCCGCTGCTGTCTAGCTTCAGTTTGGAGAGGCCGATTGTAAGGCCCACGAAGGTGGCCAGAACGCCCAACCCAACCAATAAGCCAGGCAGCGAACCGAAAAACCGACTTCCGCTCAGGCCCGGAGCCAAGGTGCGCGCATTGAAGAAATGCTCAGCATCAAGGGTGTTGAACAACTGCTTGTGGTCACTTGAACTCACTAAGCTGTCGTCAAACTCATGCCACAGCGCGCCGATGCGCTTGACCTTGAGGCCAGTCGCTTTCTGCAAGGTCTCTCGCCGATTCAAGGCCAGGTTTTCACGACTCTGCCCAACGATCAGAGTGTTCAGCGCCTGCATGCGCGCATTGAAGCTCAGCCCGCTGCGAAACAAGGAGTAGAGCGAGTAGGAGAAAAGTGCCGCCATGATCAACCAGAACACGACACCCAACGCCTCGGTACTGCCGCTCTTCAGCAAAGAAAAGTTGGGCAGCAGGTGATTCAAGAATTCCATGATATCGGTCCGAAGGATCAGCGTTAGCAGTGAATAGGCAGCCTTCTCAACGAGCACATTGGCCAGTGGTTTATGTTGCTGGCAATGCCTGGCTGAGCGAGGCGTTGGGTTAGCCGCGGATTGGCGTTAGTTGATCAGCCTTGGCTGACAAGTAATGTGTTATTGCGCGGGAGGAAAAGAGTGATGAATGCTCAATGTCATCGCCCCCATGAGGCTCAGGCGCGAGTCGCGGCGCGCAACGATGCTGCCTTTTATCAGGCCGAATTTCTCACACACCTGCTTGCCCATGCCCCATCGCTGACAGGAGATGGCTGGTGAGATAAGTTTTCGGCAGATGTCTCGTAATGAGAGCGACTTCTTGTCCATGCTGAATCCCTAAGAGGCGCGGCCGCGCCAGCTCAAATAAACGCTCAGAGAAGCGGCTTTGTGCCCCTCCGTACACAACTTCGTAGGTCGCTGTGTGTGACTGCGATCACAATAACCACCTGATTTTCGTGCGTAAAGGTCGGGGAGCGCTGAAATGGAACTATTCGGACAAAAGACTGTCTCCGCAAATTTTTAGATCGTTCGCGGATCACCACTCCTCAACCACCACCGCGGCTTAAGTAGCCGACAAGCATTGCATCCCAATCAGTTTGGGCGGCGACAACGCCGACAGACCACGTAGCGCCTACATCTTGGTCGTCTGAGCTGATGGCGACAGTCGCCAATTCGCCTCGATTCTGGCTTTTACGGCTAAGCCCGTGGGCATGGGGAGGCTTCACATCCACATCCACATGCCCACGGGCTAACCCTAGAAAAGCGACAAACGGCCACCTTGCCACTGACAGCCACCGACTTCCAAAGCACACCAGAGAAGGAATCTGGCGCATTTCCATGTGCCCTTCACCAATTGACCCGTGCCGCGGTGACCGATAGAACGAAGACTCAAAGCGCTGCCTTAGGCAGCACCCCAGATGACCAGAGCCTTCAAGGTCATGCCGCTAACCCGGTGGCTCATCCCAAAGTGCGATTCGCGCCCGGAGGCTCGCACGGTCATTCGCCAGAATGATGGACGCCCTCTAAACAATCCGCCCAGTGCGGCTGCCCGCTAACCCTTTAGCCCTGCAGCAACGAACCTGCTCGGCCAACGTTTTGCGCCAACCGTTCGCCCGTCTCTTTTTCCAGAAAAGAGACGGGCGCTCCTACCACTGCTGCAGCCCTCATCGCACATGGCTCTGCGGCAATTCGCCTCGTGACAATCGGCGTGACAAACGCCGATGTCACCAGCAACAGCGCTGTAGATGATGGTGCCGCAGACCGAGGAATGGACTGCACCTGACTGACAGTCAGGCATGCCCCAGTCATCGCATTGCTGCTTGCACATGGCTCAGGATCTCGCGGCACTGGTCTCGTCAGCCAATGCAGCCTCCACCCGCCCACCGGTAACGGTGCTCAGGAGGCCAGATCATGAGATGCCCTTGCTCCTGGTCGTAAGGAGCCGCCAGTCCCGCGTCAGTGGACACCCTCACAGGTCGCAGGGGCCTTGATCCCTGATAACACTCAGCATTCTTGGCGGGATGACGTGAGGGAGAGATCGGTAATTTATGGAGGACGGCTATGCAACTGCGCGAAGTACAAGGGCCACCACGCCCCTTGTTGGAACAGCAGGTTACGCCCCTACCCTACCCGGTCGCGGCGCTGGGCGATCTATTGGGGCCTGCCGTGGAACGCATGGCCGATGTGATCGGCGTGCCCTGCGCCATGGCCGCGCAATCCATTCTGGCCACGGCAGCTTTAGCGAGCCAGGCGCACGCCAATGTTCACCTCGACGGCCGAATCTATCCGTTGTCGCTGTACTTGCTGACGGTGGCTTGCTCGGGTGATCGCAAAAGCGCGGTGGACCATATTGCACTGCAGGCCGTACGCGACTGGGAAAGACAGCAGTGGATCGCCTATGGCGAACAGCTCAAGGCGCACCGAGCTGCAATGAGCCTCACCGCGAAGTCACCGACCTCGAAGAAGTCAGCACAGCTAGCGCTGGACGCCCAACCTGAACCCGTCCAACCGAGACTCCTCAGTGCTGAGCCGACCATTGAAGGCCTGGTCAAAAGCCTCTGCCATGGTTTGCCGAGCATGGGGCTGTTCAGCGATGAAGGCGGGCAGTTTTTGGGCGGCAGCACCATGAGCAAGGACAACATGATCAAGGCGATCACTCACTTGTCGACGTTATGGGACGGTAGCCCGATTGATCGGTCACGCGCGATGGCTGGGGAAAGTCTGCGTGCCTATGACCGCCGCCTCAGCATGCACTTGATGCTGCAACCCCGCCTGGCAGAACGCTTGCTGCAGGACGCTGATATCAAAGACCAAGGCATCCTGGGACGTTGCCTGATCAGTTGGCCCGAGCGTCTGGTTGGACAACGGCTGTACAAAGCCATCGACCTGACCCGAGATCCAAAGGTGCACCTGTACCAGCAGCGCATTGCCGCGCTGATGCAGAAGCCTTGGTCACGCCATAAAGACGGCGGCCTCAACCCTGCGGCCCTGGAGTTGAGCCCCCGCGCCCGTGAGGCCTGGATTGCCATTCACGACACCATTGAATGCGAGTCAGGGGAGTTCGGCGAGTTGGTCAACGTGCAAGCTGCCGCGGGCAAAGCCGCCGCGAACGTACTACGCATGGCTGGTGTGATAGCGGTGGTTGAGGAATCGACTGTATTGGAAAACATGCACATTCAGCGCGCCTCCACGCTGATGGATTACTACCTGGCAGAGAACCAACGCCTGACTGAACAGGAACCACTGAATAAGCTTCGCGCAGAGGCTGATTGCCTGCTGCGCTGGTTGATAAAGAAGAACTGGCCACCGTTTCGCCTCCGCGATCTAACGCGGAACGGCCCTCGCTTTGCCCGTAAAAGCACGCGGCACACCTTCGAGTTATTGCTGCAACTGGTTGCCCATAACTGGCTGGACAATGACGGGGACACATTCGAGGTGCGCCATGTTCCGACTCAATGACGCCGTGCGCCGCTATCGAGCGCAACATCGCTCGCCGACCGAGTTACGGTGTGTCGCCGCCACTGCCACCACTTTGTCGCCACGTACCAATCCAGATGCGGCGGGGGTTGTCGCCAGTGTCGCCGCTGTCGCCGCTCCAACCTCTGAGTCAACCGACCTCGCTCGGCTCATCGAGCAGTTGCAAGAAGAAGGGGCTTCGCTGCAACACAGCGAAAACGCCCTTCACATCCGCCCAGCACACTGGGGGCAGTTGGACAGCGTCAGCGCCCACTGGAAAGCCCTGCTGCTGCACCTAGAAACCAACGATCAAGGTGAAGACAATGGCACTGGTCGGTCGGCGTGACGGGCGCAACTTTGGTTATGGCCGACAACTGAGCTACGCCGGTCGGCAGGCTCTGGAAGATCTGTTTGCCGGCGGCCACTTCGCCACGGCCAAAGCGCATGGCGATCGCTGGCAAGCCTTCGTACGCTGGTGCCGGTCAGAATACGGGCCTAGCTACAATGATGCGCGTCAGATCGATCGGCAGACGCTAAATGACTACGCCGCTTATCTTCGCCAGCAGATCCATCAAGGCACTCTTTGCATCGCAACCGCGCAAAATCGCCTGAGCAGCGTCAACCGAACTCTCGCTGCACTACGCGGTGATCAGGATGTGAGAATCGTCAGCCCGAGCCAGGCGCTAGGACAGCAGCGTTCCACCGTACGCACTCAAGCACCAGATGGCCAAGACCATCAACAAGTACAGCGAGTGCTTCACACGCTTACTGAGCAGCGACGCGAGCGAGTAGCGGCCATTGTCATGCTGGCCCGAGCAACGGGTATGCGTCTACGTGAAGCGATCCTGGCGGATCTGCCACGCCTGCAACGCGAAGCAGTGCACCTAGGCCGCATCAATATTCAGGACGGTACCAAAGGCGGCCGCTCAGGGGCATACGCGCCACGCTGGATCATCGCCACTGAACAAGTTAACGCGGCGCTCCAATTAGCCCGTGATGCGTCGCCGCGCCATAGCCGCAATTTGCTGGCCTGCGACGAAAGCTACGCCACATTCTTGCAACTGACAGTTCTCCCCGCCCGCGAAACACTTCATCGGCACGGGCTGAAGGGTTTCCATGAACTGCGTGCGGCTTACGCCTGCGAGCGTTATGAGCAACTCACTGGCCACGCCGCACCAGTCAATGGCGGTCACTGCTATCGAATTGACCGCGGCCTTGATCAACAGGCGCGCCAACTGATCAGCTTTGAGCTCGGGCATAACCGGATTGATGTAGTTTCAGAGTACATTGGGGGCAGAGCATGAGTAAGGCCTTCGATATGACGCTGTTCCTGAGCGGTGTCCTAACAGGCTCGAAGGCAACACAGCAACGGCACCTACGGCAAGCCCGAATCATGCAGGCGGCCATTCAACAACGATGGCAGCGAAATAGTCCTTGGACCTGGCAGATGAAGCACGTGCGATGGTTTCTCACCCGTTACCTAAAAGACCACAGCGAAGCTACCCGATATTACTATCGGCTGACCGCCCGATTGGTGTGGAAACGATTAGGAAACGGCTGAGATTTTTGATCTGACACCGAGAGATGGCAGCTCCTTCAAAGCAGACCGAGAGAATATAGATAGTTTCTAACCTCGCCCATGCCTCTGCTGGCTACACCTATTAAATGATCACGCGACTGGCGGTGAAGAGGAAGCGGACCGGACTGACGCACCCATTTCGCGACATCCTCTGCGGGCAATCTGCGGGCTGCCAGAATCATGGCCATCAGGTCATCTCTGGCATTCACGTCCCGAACTACTGAGGTCAGATCAGCTCCTTTGGCATGGTACGCGGTGCCATCCGTCATTCCGGCAGCATGGAACGAGGCGCGTCGAATGATACATGGGACGCACTTACCACACTGCTGGTGTGTCCGCTTCCACTTACCACACGATACTGTTTCTGATGCCAATATCCGTAAGTTTTCTTGATCTAAGCACCCTGAGAGCATCTCTCCCTTCGTTTGAAGCGCGTATGGATTCTTGACTCGTACAGGTAGGCCGACCGTATCCAGGATTTGTTGGAATAAATCCAGAAAATATGGATGCGTCGTTCTGGTACTTAAGGCGCCAATTCTGCGAGCAGTCATTGGAGGGTTCAGCGCAATGAGCCCGTTCTCGGGAACAAAAAGATCTACTGGAGTGCCAGTGACTCGTAGCTGCGCTAGTGTGGCTCCAACCAGTGCTCCGTAGGCGAGGAAATTGAAACTTCGAGTACGCATCTGCACATCGGTTTTTCTCCCAGTTAAGGACACTGGATTTGCCACCGCAGCGAATCTTGAGACCTCCACCGGTAGATGACCCCGTACCATGATTTGCTTTTCCGAGTCACCTCGATACGCATGACTTATCAGCAATGGGCGTCTGCCATCTGCTAATAAATTCAATGCTCCAATTCCGCTATCCATCCCCCCCGAGAACAAACTGACACAATCGTGACCAGCCATAACGGTGATGCGACCACGGTTCTGAGATGTGAGCTGCCTGGGTCCATCAGGCAATAAAATAATTTCCCAAAGATCGCCGCTTAAGAAATGCAGAGCCTTCTGTAAAAGCGGTACTGCGGGCTGCCAAAGTTGCGGATCAGCGATGGGGATGAATAAATGAAGGTCCCGGGCCCAACCATCATCAGCTTCTGCTTTATCCACAAAAGTATCTGCGGCTGTTACAGCCATGGCTATCGTCAACAAATCGAACCCGGTTCTACTGACCGGAGCACCCAAACGCCTCACTGCGGCACGAACCGGCCCCCCGATAGAGCAAGTGCCCCGCGCCGGTGGGCGACTGCCGTACATCAGTACCGGAATTCCATTAGCCGTTTGCGAGTAAAGCTGATCAGCTTCGTGATGGAAAATGAGGTCTGTCACTCTTGGTACGCCTCCCACTCACTCCAGACTTCACGGATGGCGGCCATCTGAATCTTTTCAATTTGAGTGCTGGAAAGCGCTTTCAGACTGCCGCCCAACAAGGGACGCATGTGCTTGTCGGTCACCGATTCAACGAGGGAGTACAGTTCCTTTTCGGCCTGCTCGACTTGGCGAGGTGACTCAGCTTTTGCGAACGCATCGTTCGAGTCGAGCACTACTTGCCCAAACACACATCTGGTGACGTACACCAGCATCATCTGTACAAGCATCTCGTCAGTGATGTTCGCGAAATCGAACTCTTGGTAACCCTCCAGGCATTCAGATAGCGCCTCGTTCATCGCTACCCGAACGCGATCAGAATCGCCGTCTTCGGTGGCAAGCACCTGCACGAGCATGTCAATAGCAATGTCCGTGTCCTGGCCGTTCAACGCAGCGAGATCCAGCCCCGGCGGAGATTGCCCTTCCCTCAGTGTGGCCATCGCACCAAACAAGGCTCCACCAGCTCCGGCCATGGAGCCAAACCTGGCAGGTCCAATGGCACTGCCACCGGTTGCACCGCCCGCATAACTGCTTATCGCTGAGCGAAGATAATCGCCATCTCCTGTAGAGACGAATCTTCCCAAATTTGTGCGGAAGTCTTTAAATCGCTGCGGAGGAGCCTCGGGTACCTGCTGCCCGTCGATGTCCACCCACCCAGGCACAAATGGAGAAGTGCCCCCAGGCCCTTTGCTTGACGTAGAGGTTCCCATTATTTCTTCTCCCGCTCCTTGTACCAGTTCGCGCCCTTAAGCTTACTGCTGAGCCAAGGCCGAATTTTGTCCGGCATAACGGTGTGAATGAAGTCCGACAGCAGTGCACCGGCTTCTGGCGATTTTCGGCAAGCAACTGCGCGCCGTCGAAACCAACAGGCTTGCTTGTCCACTCAGAATGCGCACGCATCGATTCAATCAGCTGGGTCATGACGGCCGCCTGCTCACCGCCGGAGATCGTCTGTAGAACAGCTTTGGCAGAAGGTGACGAGGTGTTAGACGTGCGTTTGAGCACAGCAAGCGCTTCGGCTGCATCAGCAGAAAGACCTGCGCGCAACACCCGTAAGGGAGTGGTTTCCCTGCTCAGATAAACGACCGGACGAAGGTCTACTGTCGAAAGTTGCGGTTCAAGCCTGATCCAATCTCGCACAAGATCTACTTTGGTCCATAAATCTGGACAAGCCCCCGCAAACTTCTCGGGGTCTTCCAGCAGGTCTTCTAGTTCGGCTAGTACTTCAGGTTTACCACCGGCAGCACCATTGATCATCGAGTAAAGATGGGCAACCGCTTTCTCCTCCATGCAACGTTCAAAAAGAGCTACCTTGGCGATTAGGGCCTCGTCTACAGGCATTTCACGCAATGCCGCTACCCGTACCCTCATTCGAACGACGTTGAGCATACGCTTCACGATCCTGGGATTACCCAACACAGAGCTGGAGCTTGCGAGCATTGGCGCAATTCGATCAGCAATCGGCAAAGCTTCGGCAACTTCCACTGGCACATTAGAGCCCAGCAGCTCCAAGGCCCTCTCTGTACTGATCGGCTCGTCTCTCCATGCCTTGCGCAAGTTATCTTCAAGTCCGACTCTCAAAGCCTCGAGGCGCTCGCCAGGGACCTTGTTACCGGCCGAGGCAAACAGCATGAAGAGGTACGCCCGAACTTCCTGAACGCCCAACCTGGGCACACGAACAGGTACTTGAATAAGTTTGTCTAAGTAATCAGTGATATGACGATCACCAGGATCTTTGAAATGTTCACTGACCGAATGGCGAACCATCTCCTCATCTGCCGCCACGACAAAAGCCGTATGATTCATGAAGAGGAATAGACGCAGAGCCTCCAAGGTATGGATCGTCTGCTTGGGCAAGCAGCGATCTAAGTTGTCCACAAAAACAACCAACGTTTTTTCGAGACCGATGAGGACCTCTGAAAACTCCTTCCGGAACGCCTCGATCTGTTTTGGGGGAGTTTGCTGCTTTTCTGGGCTAAGCAGCCCGGTAAAGCTGTCCTTCGCCTTACCACCTTCATCTTTGAGAGTTCCTAACGAGTCCTGATCCGCTTCGCCGGAAAAAAGCTTCCCCAAAGCCTCCACCCCTTTTGCACCAAAACCGAAAGCAGGCATACCCAGAGCAAGCGCTCCGCCTTCGACCATGAGACCAAGCATCCGCATTTTGTTGGCCCGTGCATAAAGCTTCTTCGCCCCAGGTAGAAAACTGGTTTTTTCGGCAGCGTCGATAAGGCTGGAGGCGATGACCTCCATCAGCGCGGCACGGGAGTCATCGAAGCCCTGGTACAACCAGGCGTCAAAACGAACAACGATGAATTCAGATGCTCCCTGAGGAGGGTTTAGTCCATGCTCGATCAGATTGAGAAGCGTGGACTTCCCTGTACCCCAGGAACCGAACACGCCTACGGTAACCGGGCGCATGGACGGATCACGGATGACGTCCACAACCAGATCCGCCACTTCTGAGTAATTCAGAAAATCGCTTTTTGTATCGACATCAGCCCACATCTGAGCCTCCTTGCTTACGGACCATCCCTTGCTTGCAAGCTGGACTTACTGCCACAGGCACGCAGCATCGCCTTCATAGCCGCCATCATTCGATAAAAAGCGATCAAATGCCACTATTTCGGCATCTGGTGAATTACACCGCTCCTATAAATCCGTCGGGCCGCCTGGTCGTGGGCAAAAGCCAAGGAACGAGAAAACGTAAATCAGAAGAGCGGCGGCGCGAAAGCCGGGCTCCGTAGATTTCGTGCATACATTACTGACATCGGCAGTAGCGTCACTCGCACGTCCCAGAACAATTTAGCGGACACTCGGAGGGCTTTCGGGATTAGTCGAGATCGAAATCACGTGCAAGCGCGCGACATCGATCTCGAGATCGCTATACCTCATCAGTATCTTTAGCTGACCAGGCGAGCAGAGTGGGGATCGTAGACCACATCGGTAACCGACCCATCCCGAATGCGCTCAACCGCTTCATCGATCACATGTAGCGGCACCAGGAACCACTCCATAGGTTTGACTGGATGGCCGAAACGGTCTTCGATGGTCAAATCCAGCTGCGCTGCGCTGAACAGGCGATGGAAGATGTTTTCCAACCGAGTGCGGTTGAGGTTGTGAAGTTTGTAAGTCGCGACCACTTCCACATCAGCCAGTAAGTAGGTGGCATCTTTCGCCGCCGCCGCGATGCGGGTTTCCACTCGGCCTCCGGTTACACCGATCTTATGGATCAGGTCACGGTGCTCGGCGACGTACGGATGGTTGGATAGGCTGCGTAACACATAAATGGTGCCAGTCTCGATGTCGTCCGGCTCGGATATGTCGCCGAATAATGGGCCGGAATCTACCTTGATGATGCGAGACCCTGCACGCCCGTCACTATCTTTGTAGAGCGCACGCTGCAAAGATCTTAATAGCAGATCACTTTCAGTCTCATTGGAGTAGATAACGCGCAAACGCCCATTGGTCTCAGCATTCGGTGTCTTGTAGGTGTCTCCCACCTCGGCGACATAGGCAATTAGCCCGCTTAGAATGAAGAAGTCCCCTGCCTCGATGCTGGCGTTTTTGCCAAAAGGCTTGGTTACCCATAGCTTTTGCTTGAGGCCTGCTTCCACTTCATCAAACAGTGGCTTAAATCTCTCGAAGTCTGTACATGGGTTCCGTGCGGCAATTTCTTCTGCCGCCTTTATTGCCGCACTGGAACGCACATGCCGCAGCACTGTGATGTCGTCCTGCTCGACGGACTCAGTACCGATGCCCAGCTCGGCGAGCAAGGCGTCCTCATCCAGGTCATCCACATTTACCGTGGCTGCCGCGGCGCCCGACAGTAGGCCCTGACTATCCAAGCCTGCCAGTAGGGTTTGTGCTTCCGGCAACTTTCGCAGCTGATCCAGGCGGACGGCGTACAAGCGTTCGAAAATGTCACGATCTTCGCCATGCAGTGGGGCTCGGTCATGGGCCTGATAGAAGAGCTGAATTTCCTCGAAGCCAGCGATAATACGTTCTTCGCGAGGGGTTCGAATGGATGTCTTAAGCGAGGGAACTTCTACCCCTAACGCATTCAGCAGATCGTCATCGCTCATTTCAGCCATTGGCGGATTCTCCCTGCGCCGCTTTAGCTTGGGCGCGGTAACGTGCAAACGCAACCACGCCTTCAGCCATTCGTTTCTCCCAGGCATCGCCGGAATTGATGTCTGGGAGCCGCCCACGTTCGTTTTTGAACTGCAGAGCGCGCATTGCAAGATCTCTTGCTTCGCTCTCTGGAAGACTCACCTTCTTGGCTGCAATGCTGGCCTGCACTTGGCGCAGGGATTTTTCATCCATCGCCTTGGCCAGCACCGCGTAGGCGGCCTCAAAGGGGTTGATGCGATCGATCAGATCAATGTCTAGCTCACGCACATTAACGAATTTGCGCACACCCTCCAGTAGTGCTGTGCTGCCTTGTGAAGTGTCACTCTCGTCGGCATCGGCCTGAGCCAACATCAACTTGGCCTGCTGGGTAATGTTCATGGCAGCGATGGCATGCTGACGGATTGCTTCCTGGTCGACGTCGCTCAAGTCGGGATAACGCTCGCGCACGATCTTCCCCATCCGTAGTTGAGTCAGCTCTTCGGGTAGGGTGTTTTCCTTGTCGAATAGGCCACGCTCCAGCACGGTTTTGTCCTGCAGGAAGCTGGTTACCACTTCGTTCAAGTCCTCCTTGCAGATGCGCGTGGCCTCTGTGCTTTGCGGCGGGGTCAGACCATTGATTTCAACATGGTATTGGCCTGTGGCTTCATTTACGCCCAGATTGGTGCCGCCTTCTTGATAGCCCTCGCCACCGTTGTAAATGAAGCCTTCTTTCGGCCCGGTATTTTTCGGGGTGAACTCATAGCGGGGGGCGAGGACCTGTTCCATCAAAAGACTCGCGGAAATGGCTTTGAGCATATCGTTCACTGCTTCGGCTACAGCCACTTGGTCGGCCGTAGGCTCGGCGATAAGGTTGGTGAAGCGCGAGCGTCCCTTGCCCTCGGCATCCCGCGTGGCACGGCCAATGATCTGCACAATTTCGGTCAGGCTGGAACGATAGCCGATGGTCAGCGCATGCTCGCACCAGATCCAATCGAAGCCTTCCTTCGCCATGCCCAGTGCAATGATCACATCTACATTGTCGCGGTTATCCTTCTGCACCGGGTCCTTTAGTGCACTGAGCACTTTGGAGCGCCTGGATGCGTCGCTGTCATCCACCAGGTCGGCCACTTTCAGTACGCGACCATCTTTAGCTTTGATGAGGTGGAAACTGGTAACTGGGTCTACGCCCTGCCAATCGCCCAGCGCACTCATGATTTCGTTGACCTCGCGCTCCTTGTCTTTGAGGCTTTCACGGGCAGCAGGATGAGGAATATGTACGATGGTTTTCAGATTTGGGTCCAGAACCTTGGCGACGGCATCCACATACTTGCCGGTATAGAAAAAATACCCGATGTCCAGCGACTTGAGCCAGCGGTAGCCATTGAGCTGTTCGTAGTAGGTATAAGTAACCGTCTCAAACCTAGCCTCTTCTGCCGGGGCCAGTACGGCCTCGCTGTCGCCGCGAAAATAAGAGCCCGTCATGGCGACCAAATGTACTTTATCGCGACTGATAAACGCACTTAGTTGGCCACCCAGTTTGTTGTCCGGGTTAGCGGAAACGTGGTGAAACTCGTCGATGGCGATCAGGCGGTTGTCGAAAGCGCCCACTTCCAACTCTTCCACGGCAAAACGGAAGGTGGCGTGGGTGCAGACCAATATTTTTTCGGCGCTCTTTAGAAAAGCACGTACGGCCTCGACCTTGGACTTGTCCACTCGAGGCTCGTCAATGCCAGGTGCATTGCATAAGTTCCACTGCGGAGTTACTTGCCAATCCCAGTAAAAACCAAACTTGCTAAGCGGCTCATCGGCAAAACTACCGCCGATGGAGCGCTCTGGCACGACGACAATCACCTGTTGCAAACCCTGATTATGCAGCTTATCCAGCGCGACAAACATCAGTGCGCGAGACTTACCTGAAGCTGGAGGCGATTTGATCAGTAAGTACTGTTCGCCGCGCTTGGCATAGGCACGCTCCTGCATAGTACGCATGCCCAATTCATTAGCCTTATTGGATGCTCCAGTGTGCGCTGTAGCGATGGATACCGACGGCACCCTGTAACTATTGGTCGGGTTGGTAGTGTTAGTCACTGTGATTCATCCTCCATGAGGGTGCCGTCGCCTGCTGTTTCACGTTCAATTTATTCAACGCTGTGGATGCAGCTTTTGAGATCGGCCAACCACCCTTATAGCCCTCGGTTAGGGTTGTCAGGCCAAAAAAGAAGTCACTCATGCCATTTTCCCTCGCGTCTTTTTCGGTGCGGCCTTCGCTGCATCTGCTGTCATCTTGGTGTAGAGGTCAAATAGCTTTTCTAGCCGCTCAGTGTCGTTTCTAAAACGGCGGCCGATATAGATACGCTCCAGCACTTCATCATTGCGCGCATGGGCTCTGCGTAGATCATCCGGCATGCTGTCTGGCTCATACAAGTCGGCAATGGTAGCGGGAAAGTGGGCTTCGCGGGCCAGCAGAATTTCTTCAGCACAAGCAGTCAGATCGGCCTTGTTCTGTTCGGTAAGCAATGGAACTGGAAAGGTGTTCCAACCGAGGGTATTGGAGTAACGGTAGTCAGTCTTCATCTTCCCGCAGATGGTAGCAACCCAGACCAAATGCAAGCGGCTAGCAATTATCCCCATACACCAGCGTGGGGCATCATAAAATGCAAATGCCTCTGTTACGATGGCTCCCCGTGGATATAGGGACACGGGTAGATAATCACGCTGTTCAGAAGATGTTTTAGCTACAATCATTACAACTTCATTGCCGGTCTGCCGGACCTCGCCGAATCTGTAGGGTGCATCGCCAAGCTTTTTCGTCGCCGCTCGATCACTTGACTGACGCTTTTCTTGCACGCTCTCAAAACGGGTACGGAGCCAGGTATTGGCAGAAGCATCATCATAATCGGCTGGGCTCACCCAGATACAACGACGCTCAATACCATTAATAAACTCCTTCGTGCCTAAAGCCGGACGAATAAATTCCGGCTGCACTGCATGGTGTTTAATTGCTGACGCCCCATCATCAAAACTCATCAATAGATGGCCGCCATCATTCGGCATACTGCCGAAACTCATTTCTGCCAGCCCACTTATTGGAGTTGAACTAGGCGCAACAATGACGTTCTTTGCCGGAATCAGGTAAGGATTAATATTCTCAACATTTTTTACGGTGAGCGCTCCTTCCTTCTCCGCAACAAACAGCCTCCGGATTTTACTGGCTCGATTTGACAGCCCCACAATAACTACTGTCACACCCGCATTATTTGAAGCCAAATTCTTCCATTTGAACGAAGTGTGAGCGAACTCTATCTCGTACCCTTCCGCCAAGATCAATGGCCACAAAACTGAGACCTGCTGACCTTGGCAGATCGAGTTAGTTGTCACGAGTGCCGTCGCAGTTTCCGTCTGTTTACCGTACTCAACGGCCTTCATAAACCAACCAGCTACATAATCCAGCGTCCCAAACGTGTTCGTGCGTTTTTCAAAGACAAACTTCAAGTCCGCCTTACGGCTTTCAGCTTCTTTCTTCAAACGCTCCTTTTGCTCGTTACTGGCGCCCTTCGGCGGCTTGACGTTAGAGCCAACGTACGGTGGATTGCCGCAAATGTATGTTTCACCACCTTCATTCTTGAAGTCGATCTCTGCCTGATTCAGCGGCGTGCCAAATAAGTCATCGGCAACAACTTTGACGCCCGTGCCCGTCGGCGGGCAGATGCTCAACCAATCCAGCCGCAACGCATTGCCGCAAACAATCCAGTTTTGCGCATCTAACGGCAAAAATTCAGCCAAAGCATCCTGCTGGCCGCGATACAGTACGTCGCATTGAAACTCGGCGATGATCAATGCCAGGCGGGCAATTTCTGCCGGAAAGTCACGCAGTTCGATGCCTCGAAAATTGGTGAGCGGTATTTCCGATTTATTGTGGGCCTCTTCCCGGCGATGGTTGATCTCCGCTTCGATCTCGCGCATCTGCTTGTAGGCGATAACAAGAAAATTGCCGGATCCGCACGCTGGGTCGAATACGCGAATATGTGCCATGCGCTTGCGTAGGTTGAGTAGCTTGGCCCTGTTGTCACCGGCCGCGTCCAGTTGCGCACGTAGATCATCTAGGAACAGCGGGTTCAGCACCTTGAGAATGTTGGGCACGCTGGTGTAATGCATGCCCAGTGCGCCGCGCTCCTCATCATCGGCCACGGCCTGGATCATGCTGCCGAAGATATCCGGGTTAATTTTCTGCCAGTTCAGGTTGCCGGCGTGCAGCAGGTAAGTACGCGCCATGCGCGTAAAGTTAGGCACTTCGGTGCTGCCAGAGAACAAACCGCCATTCACATAAGGAAAGGCGTTGGCCCAGCTAGGTAGGCGAGGCTGAACGCTAGCCCGGTCGGCCAGCTTAATGTTCATGGCTCGGAAGGTTTCTGAGAGCACCTGGTCGGTGTTGGAACCATCTCGCTCGCTGAATCGCTCAACTGTTTTCGTAAACAGGCCATCGCCACTGAAAATATCGGTGTCTTCAGCAAAAAAGCAGAACACCAGCCGCGCCATAAAGTGGTTCATGTCAGCGCGGCGCTCAGCTTTTGCCCAGTCCGGGTTTTCGTTCAGCAGCTCGACGTACAACTTGTTCAGGCGGCTGGTGGCTCGCACGTCGATGGGGTTGTCCTTGATCTCCTTGATGGTGGAGATGCCGGCCAGCGGAAGCAAAAAACCGAAGTGGTTGGGAAAGTCAGGGTAGTCGCAGGCGATCGTTTCCCCCGTGATCAGCTCTTCGGCTTCCAGGGTTTGACCGTCGGTGGCGAGGATAAACTTGGCTTTGGCTTTGGTAGTGGCTGGGCTAGCGCGCAGCCTCTTGAGCGTGTCGCCCACTGTACCAGGCTCACATGCGGCGATATGAATATTGCTGCGCAGCAGTACACCACCGGGTAGGTCTGACGTGTTGTTGTTACCCACACGCAGGCGCTTGAGCGCGGTTTCCTTGTTGCCGAATGCGGCCAGGAACGTGAACGGAAACTCCGCCGCATCAAAGGGTTGAAGGGCCAGGTCCGAGATGGCGGACTCAATTTCTACTGCATTCATGGTTTGCCACTGTCCAGGCCGCTGATGTGTGAAGGCTGCGATTTTAGCCGCAAAAAAATTCTGATGGTGTATTCCGACCGGCGCATGCCATTTTGACGCCAAGCTTTCAGCACAGGCGATTGTGCGCCGCCACGGCTTTCCGGAGGTTGCTATCTACGTCAGCCGAGCGCCGTATGCCAGTGATCGGGAACACGATGATGGAGATGATAAAGCAAAGAGGTTCTGTCAGGCATAACAGTCCCAGCAGCCCCGTATTTTCCTGCAACCCTCGTGGCCGGTCAGAAAAATGGGGATGTGGTCGTTTCCACGGCGGCGGTCAAACCTAATCTGTTAGATTGTTGAATGAACAGCAGGCGCGCTGAGGCATTAAGTGACCTCGTTAGAGCTTTCGTTTTTGGCCGTTTCCGGCCAGTGGCGGTCGTCCGCTCTGTGCACTTCACTGTCAATCGTGATTACGAAGATTGCTGATCTGATCGAGTGCACATATGCAGTATAGCGGAGACCGGTATTCCAATTGGCATTCCCATAAAAAACTAAAAATAATTTTAGTTAGGAAAACCAACATATTGCTGAATCAATTCAAATCCCCCCGGCCCACCAAACTCAGAAAAGACATTCTCGGACTTCTTCTCTGACCCCCCTCATCCATTCATAGTTTAGTAAACCCCAATCGGCATTTTTCAAGGTAGTTGTCGCGTCAACCGTCTAACTATGCCGCCATTTTCTCGTTCTGTTGCTCTCGATCCGGGTTCAACAACACGGTGCCGATCGGTTCCCAGTTACGCGTCCGGCCTGACC
>NZ_MVOK01000021.1:0-111573 GCF_002018915.1 Pseudomonas sp. MF6396
GAAGCAGCATTTTAAGTAATGCGGCTCTGCGTTCAGGTGAATAGTACGGCACGACCAGTCTCTTTCCGCCCCCGATATGCTTTTTTAGGAAAAATCGGAGAGGCGACAACTATCCTGACACCGGGGGCAATCCAAGAATCGAAAAAGTCAGCTTTTACCCTCCTTACCCCCATGAAACCTTAGGGCACCACAAAACCACCTTAGGAGAACACTGCGCTGCGTGGCGAGCCTTGCTGTTGGCTGTGCGGTTTGCCCTGCAGCGCTGGAACGAGAACCGGATGTCTCTCGTCTGGGAGGACCGATTGATCCCGGTGTCTCGAGTGATGTGCAATCACCCTTGAACAGTAGGAGATAACAATAATGATCAAAGCTCTGAAATTCGCAGCACTCGCAACGGGGATAGTCACTGCCAGTCACGGCCTCGCGGCCGACCTCACCATCGTCTCCTTCGGTGGCGCCAACAAGGAGGCCCAGGTAAAGGCCTTCTACAAGCCCTGGCAACAAGCCCGGGGCAGCAAGATCATTTCCGGCGAGTACAACGGCGAAATGGCCAAGGTCAAGGCCATGGTCGATACCCGCAGCGTGTCCTGGGATGCCGTGGAGGTGGAGTCCGCCGAGCTCGCCCGGGGCTGTGAAGAGGGCATGTTCGAGACGCTGGACCCAGCTCAGATCGGCCTCGATACCAAGCATTTCGTTCCCGGGGCCATCCAGCCCTGCGGCATAGGGTTTCTGGTGTACTCGACGGTGCTGGCCTACAACACCAGCAAGCTGAAGCAAGCCCCCACCGGCTGGAAAGATTTCTGGGATGTGGAGAAATTCCCGGGCAAGCGCGGCCTGCGCAAGCTGGCCAAATCGACTCTGGAATTCGCCCTGATCGCCGACGGGGTAGCGCACGCTGACGTCTACACGCTGCTGGCCACCAAGGCAGGCCAGGACCGCGCCTTCGCCAAGCTGGATGAGATCAAGCCGCATATCCAGTGGTGGGAAGCCGGTGCCCAGCCACCTCAGTATCTCGCCGCGGGGGATGTGGTGATGAGCTCGGTGTACAACGGCCGCCTCTCGGCCAAGCAGAAGAAAAAGTACGACCTGGACATCGTCTGGTCCGGCGGCCTCTACGAGTTCGATTCCTGGGCTATCCCGCGGGGCGCTTCACGCCAGGAGAAAACCCGCGAGTTCATTGCCTTCACGCTCGACCCCGCGCAGCAAAAAAGCTTCGCCGAACATATCGACTACGGCGCCGCCAACCTGCAGGCCATGCAACTGCTCGACAAGGACCGCATCGCCGAACTGCCCACCGCGCCAGCGAACCTTTCCCAGCAGGTGCCGGTAGACCCGCTGTTCTGGGCCGACCATGGCGAACAACTGGAGCAACGCTTCAACGCCTGGGCGTCGCGCTAACCCCCTGAACGGCCAGCCATGGGGCACTCACCCCATGGCTTTCGGAATCTGCCGAGCACAAGGTCAGACCTCCGTCATTACCACCATCACCTCGGCGTCACTCCCCGCCTCGCCCTCAGCCAGGTAGATGTGCCCGATCGCGCTGTTGAAATACACCGTCTCCCGGCAACCAACGCTGACGGATTCACCCGTTTCGAACTGAATGCGCACACGGCCCGAAAGCACCACGGCAAACTCCTGCCCGGGGTGGCGAATGTAGTCTTCGAACTGGCTCATCTCACGCGCGCAGATGCGGGCATACATCGGCGTCATGTTGCGCCCGGGAAAATCCCCCGCCATCGGGTGGTACTCGTAGTTGCCCGTGCTGTAACCCGCCGCCGTATCGATGGCCGTGCTCACCACCGTGGGCTGTACCGCCCCCACGCTCACCTTGGCCGGGCTGAACAGCTGGGCGATGTCCACACCCAATGCCCGCGCTGCCGCCGCCAGCTTCTCGTAACTCACCGATACCTGCGCCAGCTCCATCTTCGACAGGGTCGACAGCGCCACGCCTGAACGCTCGGACAATTGCTTGAGCGTGAGCTTCTGATTCTTGCGTATGACACGAAGACGGGCACCCACCTGGGCGCGATCTATCAAGGGGTGGGCCGGGGAACGCGAGACTGGATCGGAGCTCATGCAAACTTCTCTGCCATACGGAAACGATGCCTTGGGCCAAGCCGGGCAAGGGCCAAAAATAATACCTCAAGGTAATAGGTTGACTGGAAAATTCTCATATCTTACATTTCTCGTATCTGAGAATTACAAGAACAGCGGCGAAGACATTGCTTCTCCCACTCGGAACAGGAGGCACCTCGGTATGCACGACAGCGAATGTTTCGATTTCGCCATCATTGGCGGCGGTATTGCGGGGGCCTCCCTGGCCTATCGCCTGGCTGGGCAAGCCAGGGTCGTGGTGCTCGAGCGCGAGAGCCAGCCGGGCTATCACGCCACCGGTCGTTCCGCAGCCATGTTCATGGAAAGTTATGGAACACCGCAGATCCAGGCCTTGACCCGCGCCAGCCGCACTTTCTATGAGCAACCGCCCGCTGATTTCACCGAGCATGCGCTGCTGGAGCCTCGCGGTTGCCTGTATGTCGCAGGCCAGGGGCAACAGCCTCTGCTGGAACAGACCTTCGCTGCCGGTGCAGCACAGGCTGGCAATGTGTCGTTGATCGATACCGAGCATGCGCTCGCGTTGGTGCCGTGCCTGAACCCGGAAGCAATGGTTGGCGCGATGCTCGAAACCGACGCCCGCGATCTGGACGTGCATGCGCTGCACCAGGGCTTCTTGCGCGCCGCGCGCCGTGCCGGTGGTGTGCTGCAATGCGATGCGCAACTGAGCGTCGCCAGTCGCGAAGGCGGCCACTGGCACCTGACCCTGGCCGACGGTCGCCAGTTGCGCGCGCGCACGCTGGTCAATGCCGCAGGCGCCTGGGCTGATGAGGTTGCGCAGCAGTGTGGCGTGAAGCCCATCGGCTTGCAGCCCTGCCGACGCACAGCCTTTACCTTCGACGGCCCCCAGGGCATGGATTTCTCGCGCTGGCCCACGGTGATCGGCATCGACGAAAGCTTCTACTTCAAGCCTGATGCCGGCCAGTTGCTGGGCTCCCCGGCCAACGCCGACCCCGTGCCGCCCCATGACGTGATGCCCGAAGAGCTGGACATCGCCACCGGCATCTACCACATCGAGGCCGCCACCTCCCTGACCATCCGCCGCCCGCGTCACAGTTGGGCCGGCCTGCGCTCGTTCGTCGCCGATGGCGACCTGGTGGTCGGCTGGGACAATCACCGCGAAGGCTTCTTCTGGCTCGCGGCACAGGGCGGCTATGGCATCCAGTCTGCGGCCGGCGTGTCGCAACTGGCCTGCGCCCAGTTGCTCGATCAGCCGCTGCCCCAAACACTGCTTCATCAAGGTGTCGAGCCACAGCGCCTGGCACCTGCCCGCTTGCGTTAATCATTCATCACCCACGAGGTTCAATGCCATGTCCGAACAACTGCAGCGTTACCCCAGCCATCTGCCCTACCCGTTCTCCAAGGCCATCCGTGTCGGCGATTTCCTGTTTCTCTCGGGGCAGGTACCAATGGACCCACAGGGCAACGTGGTGCTCGGGGATATCCGCGAGCAAACCGAGGCGGTCATGAGCCGTATCGGCGAAACCCTGACCGAGTGCGGTGTGGGGTTCGATCAGGTGGTCAAGGCCACGGTCTGGCTGACCGACATGCAACATTTCGCCGGTTTCAACGAGGTGTACAAGCGCTACTTCGACAATGGTTTTCCGGTGCGCTCCACGGTCGGCGGCAGCCAGCTGGCACTGGGGGTCGACGTAGAGATCGAAGTCCAGGCCTGGGTCGGCGCCCGCTAGCACACCCTTGCCGCCTGCCACTGCGATGCCCCGGCAAGGCCACGGAAAGTGGCCCGGCCCATAAGCCCTAACAACAATAATTCGAGGGAAATCGTCATGAAAGAGAGCCTGAAAATAGCCGGCGCGTTCGTCGGTGTGATTGTCGGCGCCGGGTTCGCTTCCGGTCGGGAACTGCTGCTGATGTTCGTCGATTTCGGCGTATGGGGATTGCTCGGGGCAGTGGTCAGCGCCTCACTGTTCATCTTTCTGGGCATGGCATTGGCAGGCATGGGCAGCCGCCTGCGGGCTAGCTCCCATAAAGACGTGGTGAACGCCCTGTGCGGACGCTACCTGGGTGCCTTCGTCGACCTGATGATCACCTTTTTCATGTTTGCGGTGACCGTGGTCATGCTGGCCGGTGGCGGTGCCCTGCTGGAGCAGCAGTTCGGCATCCCGGCCCTGTTCGGCAGCCTGGCGGTGACCGTGATCGTGGTCGCCATCGTGTGCCTGGATGTGCAGAAGGTGATTGGCATGATCGGCGCCGCCACCCCGCTGTTGATTCTCACGGCAGTAGCGGTGGCCCTGTATGGTGTGGCCACCCGAGGCCTGAGTTTCGGCGAGCTCGATCAACTGGCCAGCCAGCAGGACGCCGGCGCCAGCCATTGGCTGCTGGGGGCGCTGTTGTACGTGTCCTACAACATCGTGGCCGGGGTGCCCTTTCTGTCGATCATGGGCGGCACCGCAAAGACCGAGAAGCACGCCATCTGGGGTGGCATCTTCGGCGGCGCGTTGCTGGGGGTGCTGATGCTGGTGATGAGCCTGGGGCTGTTGTCGCGCCTGGACAGCGTGGCCGACCTGCCCATGCCCATGCTGTCCATCGCCACCGAGATTTCACCGGTGCTTGGCCTGGTGATGGCCGTGGTCATTTTCCTGATGATCCTCAACACCGCCGTCGGCACCCTGTACTCCTTTTCGGCGCGATTGCTGCCAGCGGGCACCCGCACGTTCCGCATCGGCTCGGCGGCCGCCGGCGCCCTGGCGTTCGTTGGCAGCCTGGTCGGGTTCGTCAGCCTGGTGGGTCAGGTCTACCCGCTGTTCGGCTACCTGGGCTTCCTTCTGATTGGCGCGGTCGTGCTTGGCTGGCTACGCGTCGGCCGCCTGGCCCAGGCTTGAGCAATGCACAGTGACGCGCTGATCGGCGCGTCACAAATTGCATCGAACCGGCCCTCTCGAAATCGATTGCCAGGCCGATATGCTTGGCAACCGAACTAGCAGCAGAGCAGGTCACCGATGAAAGTCTGCACAACCTACCGTGAAACCTTCTATCACGTACTCAACGCGGTGTTTACCGCCTATGGCAAGCAGCCGGTGGTAGCGGAACTGGGAGTGCTGCGCGGCGAAAACGCGATGAAGCTCTACCAGGCCCTGACCCCGGAAAAGATGGTGCTGATCGACAGCTGGAGCCCTGCCTCCAATGACGACTACAGCCCATTCGACCAGTTGCCGCCATGGGTCGAGCCGCCAGAGAAATACGCCTACTACTACGGCGGCCCGATGCATGAGCAGGCCACCTTCGACAACCTCTACCAGCAATGCCTGGACCGCTTCGCCGACAAGGACAACGTCACCGTCATCCGCGCCGACACCATCAGCGCCATCGATGCGATCCAGCCGCGTACCGGCATCGAGACCTTCGACGTGGTGTACATCGATGCCAGCCACCAGTACGAATTCATCCTGCGCGACCTGATGTACTACCAGGAACTGGTCGGCCCGGATGGCTTCATCCTGCTCAACGACTGCTGCCACAGCCCCAATGGCACCAAGCAGAACCTGGGCGTGCTGGAAGCCTTGAGCAGCTTCATGAAGCGCTCCGACTTCATCCCGCTGGCCATGACCAACACCGACTGGTCGGACGTGATCCTGGTGCGCAAGAACTCGATCATGGTGCAACTGGTGGACATCGCCCTGACCAACTCCGATATTCCGTTCGTGGAGATCCCGCACCAGCTGATCTCTGCCGCCAAAGTCGTTTACGGCCAGCAGCGCATCAACATCAGCTTCGCCTGATTGCGGTTGCAAGACGTCCTGGCCTTCGCCAGGACGACACCGGTCGACCCCACACGATCGATTAAATTCCCGCCAATCTGCCTGTTTTCCCTACAGATGCAGGCTGATTCACATTTTTTCCGTGAAAAGCAGCCTACCCGGCTTTTGCTGCTGAATTGTCCTACAACCATCCTGTACAGTACCCAGCGCTTGATTCAGCACTCACTGACAAGCCGGCAGGGATGGCCGATACAGACGCAGCATGCGCTGGTTGTCCCGCGTCGGTTTCCGACCCTGGAAGGGACACCCTCTTGAATACTGCATCGCTGCGCCGCTCACTGCTGGCGCTTTCCATTGCCGCTGCTACAGCCACGGCCAATGCCTCTCCCGCTATCGACTTGAATCACGACCTCAGCTCCGGCGCCTACAGCAATACCGGCGATACCTTCAGCAGCGCCACCTTCAGCGGCACATCGCAGAACGCCGGCGTCGAGCTGATCGATGTCACTGTGCTGGGCAACCTGACCAACAGCGGCGCGATCAACCTCAGCGCGGCGAGTGCCACCGACATCCCCTCGGCCATTTCCCTCACGCTCGATTCCAGCATCGGCGGCAACCTGGTCAACCAGGGCAGCATCAACGTGACCGGCGAAGGCGCCATGGGCCTGGACCTGTACCTGGCCAATATTGCCGGTGATGTGATCAACAGCGGCAGCATTGCCGTGACGGGCCAGAACGCCAACGGCATGATGATCACCTCCACCCAGTCGAGCATCATCAACAGCGGCACCATCACCGCGCGTGGCGCCGACTCGGCCGGTATCGAAGTCGAGAATGCCGTCTTCAGCGGGTCCATCACCCCGCCCTACAAAAGCAACATCAACAACAGCGGCACCATTTCGGCAGATGGCATCGGCATCCATCTGGTCAACCTGAGCGGCAGCAACCTCTTTTCGATCACCCAGACCGCCGGCCTGCTCGAAGGCGGCACTGCGGCGATTCTGGCCGAAGACAGCAACGCGCAGTCGTACTTCTACTGGTCCGGCGGCCAGGTAAAAGGTGATCTGCTGGGGCTGAGTGGCGTGCTGGTCAAAGGCGACGTGGCTTTCGACGGTTCGACCATCCGTGCCGGCTACGTGGACATCGACGGTGGCACCCTGACCCTGCTGGCGCCGCACACCACGCTGGACGGCGATCTCGACCTCGACAGCGACACCGCACGCCTGCGTCTGCTGCTGGACAACACGACCCTGCCCGATTCACCGATCCTCAAGGTGACCGGCAACACCTACTTCTCCGCAGGTAGCCAGATCGAGCTGCAAGCCCGCTCCGACGACTTCCGCACCCCGGCCCAGGGCACCCGCTACACCCTGCTGAGCTCCGGCACCTGGGAAGAGGCGCAGAACCTGTCGGTGGTCTCGTCCTCGGCGCTGCTCGAAGTGAAAAACTTCGGCATCGAGGGCCAGGATGTGAAGGCGCTGGTCGCAACCCGCAGCGATGAAGCGATCGAGCAGAACCTGCTCGGCGCCCGTGCTTCGCGCAATGCAGTCAATGCCATACAACCGTTCAAGAACACCGTGATGGGCCAGCTCAGCGAAAGCGATCCGGTATTCCAGGCCTTCGCCAACGCCAGCAGCGATGCGCAACTGGCCAGTCTCGCCGAAACCCTGACCCCGGATGTCAGCCGCGGCGTGATCAATGCCGCCACCAGCAGCCAGACCCTGGTAGGCAACGCCGTCACCCGCCGCTCCAGCAATGCCCGCAACGGCCTGTCGTCCGGTGAAGGCCTGTCGGGCACTGGCGTATGGGTACAGGCACTGTCCAGCGATGCCGATCAGGATCGTCGCCACGGTATCGACGGTTACGATGCCAACACCAACGGCATCGCCGTGGGCGCCGACGGCAAGCTCGACCCAGATACCACCGTGGGCCTGGCGTACAGCTACCTGACAAGCGACGTCAAATCCGACCGGGGCAACAAGACCGATGTCAGCGGCCATGCCCTGACCCTGTACGGCAACTGGACCATCGACAACTACTTCGTCGACGCTTCGGTGATGTACGGCTGGAACGACAACGAGTCCAAACGCTACATCGCCGGCAGCCGCGCCAAGGCCGACTACGACAGCGAGATCTTCGGCGTCAACGCGCTGGCCGGCTACACCTTCCAGCTCGACCGCCAGGTAGTGCTCGAGCCGCAGATCGGCGCGCGCTACGCCAACGTCTCGATCGACTCGTACCGTGAAAAAGGCAGCTCGGCGGCGCTCAACGTCGGCAGCCAGCGTTACGAAATCGGCGAGATGGGCCTGGGCGCACGCCTGGCAGCCGCCTTCGACCTGGGCGTGGGCAGCCTGGAGCCCGAAGCCAAGCTGATGGCCTGGCATGACTTCATCGGCGACAAGGCCGGCACCACCTCCACCTTCGTGCTGGGTGGCACGCCATTCACCACCCGCGGCGCCACCCCGGCCCGCGACAGCTACGAGCTGGGCCTGGGCGCAACCTACCGCGTCGGTGCCTGGAGCGTGGGGGGGTCGTACAACTACCTGACCAGCAGCGGCTTCGATGCCGACACCTTCACCGCCAACCTGCGCTACGACTTCTGACCTCAACCGCCAGACACGACAAAGCCCGCCAGAAGCGGGCTTTGTCGTGGCGCGTATTCAGGCGCGCTGCAAGCGTATCGTACTACTCATGGTGACTCAGGTAGGCGGTCAATGCCCGGCGCGTCAGGTCGTTGAGCGAAATACTCTGCCGGTTGGCAACCACGCTGGCGGCCAAATGCAGGTCATGGCCAACCCTCACATTGAATGAGCCTTTACATGGGGTTTCGGGAGCCTGATGCAAGGTTGCACATGTGTGTAGATAGTCAGCCACGGCCTCGCGAAATGCCGCGTCCAACTGTGCCACAGTCTCTCCTTCATAGCTCACCAGAGCCCGGATGAACTGCACCTTGCCGTATAGACAGTTGTCTTCTGGGCTGGCTTCAATGGAGCCGTGATACCCCCTGTAATGCAACAGTGTGCCCATCAAATCAACCCTCCGGCTTTCAAGTGTTCAATAACCTGGCATCTGATGTAAGCCTTCAGCTCGTTGCCGGGATGTGGCTTATGCAAGTTGATCATCGCCAGCGGATTCCCGTTATCGAACTTCACTCGGCTTCCGTTACCGTTGATCTGTCGATATCCAAAGCCGCTCAAAAGCGCGGTCAGCTCACCCCAGGTGAATACGGAATGCTTGTTGCTCAATTTGGCCAGAAGCTTTTCGTGGCGGGACATTGAACCTCCGACTGCGACTGATTTTAGTCGCAAGATTCCGCCAAGACAATTCATGCCTTTTCGTTCACCTGCAGACTCAGGCGCGCCAGGAAACCCCAGATGAACCGCTGTGAACAGCAGCCCCACAGTGATCAAGACACCTCTCATCCCAATTGAGGAAACTGCCTACCCGCCTTACCTGATTTCCTCGAATCAGACACGACAAAGCCCGCCAGAAGCGGGCTTTGTCGTGTCGGGGCGTGCCTCAGATATCCAGCACGATCTTGCCGAAATGCTGGTTGGTTTCCTGATAGCGGAACGCATCGGCGATCTGCTCCAGGCCAAAGTGCTTGTCGATCACCGGGCGAAGGCCGTTGGCGTCGATGGCGCGCACCATGGCCTGCTGCTGGGCACGGCTACCTACCAGTACCCCCTGCAGGCGCAACTGGCGCACCAGCGCCTGCACCAGCGGCAACTGCCCCGCCACGCCGGTGAGGATACCGATCAACGAGATGTGCCCGCCAATGCGCGCGGCAATCATCGATTGCTCCAGCGTGGCCGGGCCGCCCACCTCGATCACATGGTCCACACCACGATTGTGGGTCAGGCTGCGCACCTGCTCGCCCCAGGCCGGGGTGGTGCGGTAGTTGATCAGGTGGTCGGCGCCCAGGGCCTTGAGGCGTTCGAGCTTGGCGTCGCTGGACGAGGTGGCGATCACCGTGGCACCCGCCAGCTTGGCGAACTGCAAGGCGAAGATCGACACCCCGCCGGTGCCCTGCACCAGCACCGTGTCACCTGGCTTGAGTGCGTCGTCGGCCATCAGTGCACGCCAGGCGGTCAAGCCCGCAGTGGTCAGCGTGGCCGCTTCGGCGTGGCTCCAACCTTTGGGCGCATGGGTAAACGACGTGGCACGGGCCGTCACCTGCTCGCGGGCATAGCCGTCGATGCCATCGCCCGGCACCGTGGCAAAGCCTTCGATCAGCGGCGCGCCATCCAGCCAGTCGGGGAAGAAGGTGCTGACCACCGCATCACCGACAGCGAACTCGCTGACCCCGGCGCCCACGGCCACCACTTCACCGGCACCATCGGCCATCGGAATGCGCGGTTCGGCAGGCCCCCACATGCCGCTGACCACGGCAAAGTCGTGGTAGTTGAGCGAGTTGGCACGCAGGCGCACGGTGATCTCGCCCGCCTGCGGCGCCGGCGCTTCGCACGTGCCCACCTGCACCTTGTCATATCCGCCGCCGGGTTGAACGTAAATGGCCTTGTGGCTCATGGGAAGCGCCTCGCTCGTGTCTGTAAAGGGTCAACCAGTCTTCGCCCGTGCCTGACGCAGGTCAAGCACCAGCACTTGCACAATCCGCCGGCAAACCACAATAATGCGACTAATTATCAATTACTCAGTGTCCTCCGCGCCATGCCCGCACCCGATCACGCTGCCCTGCACGCGCTCTACAGCGAACACAACGGTTGGTTGAAAAGCTGGCTGCGCGCGCGCCTGGGCAACGCCAGCGATGCCGCAGACCTTGCCCAGGACACCTTCATCCGGGTGCTGACCGCACGCAATGCCCAGACCATTCGTGAACCGCGCAGCTATCTGGGCGCCATCGCCCATGCGCTGATGGTCGACAAGTTTCGCCGCAAGGCCCTGGAACAGGCCTACCTCGCCGAACTGGCCACCCGCCCGGAGCGCGTCGTCGAGTCGCCCGAAACGCGCCTGCTGATTCTCGAAACCCTGGTGGCCGTCGATACCCTGCTCGACGGCATGGGCGAACGCACCCGGCAGATCTTCCTGGCGGTGCAGCTCGAGGGCCTGAGCTACGTGGCCACCGCCGAGCGCATGGGCGTGTCGGTGACCACGGTGAAAAAACACATGATCCGCGCCATGACCCACTGCCTGCTGCTGACGGACGACTGACATGGCCCAGCCCCTGGACTATTCAACCCTGGAGGCGGCGGCCAGCTGGTACGTCAAGCTCAATGCCGCGCCGCCCAGCGAGGCCCAGGTGCAGGCCTGGCGGGAATGGCTGGGCAAGAGCCAGGCCCATGCCCAGGCCTGGGCGCGGGTGGAAAAACTGCAGCGCCAGCTTGGCCGCCTGCCCGCCGACGTGGCCCTGCCGACCCTGGCCGGCGTACGCGCGCGACGCCGCGCCGTGCTCAAGACCCTGGCCTTGCTGATGGGCGTGGGCATCACCGGCTGGGCCGTGCGCGAAAGCGACACGGGCCGCGAGCTGATGGCCGGGCTGCGTACCGGCAAGGGCCAGCGCCGCCACGTGACACTGGCCGATGGCAGTCAACTGGAACTCAACACCGACACCGCGCTGGATATCGAATTCGACGGCCAGCAGCGCCTGCTGCGCCTGTACAGCGGCGAAATCATGGTGCAAACCGCCGCCGACGCCGCAGGCCGGCCCTTCCTGGTGCAAACACCGGAAGGCCGCATCCGCGCCCTGGGCACCCGTTTCAGCGTGCACAGCGAGGGCGGCCTGAGCCGGGTCAGCGTACTGGAGCACGCCGTGGAGGTCCGCCCCGCCGATCAGCCCGGGCAAGTGCTGCGCCTGGACAGCGGGCAAAGCGTGAGCTTCGACGCGCATCAACTCGGAGCGGTCGGTAGCGCGGCCCCCGGCACAGGTGCCTGGACCGACGGCATGCTGACCGTGATCGAGTGGCGCCTGGCCGACTTCATCAGGGAGCTGCGCCGCTACCGTCCCGGCCTGCTGCGCTGCGATGAGCGCATTGCCGACCTGCGCCTGTCCGGCGCCTTTCGCATCGACGATACCGACACCGTCCTGCAGAACCTGGGCACCTCGCTGCCGGTCAAGGTGCGCTACCTCACGCGGTACTGGGTGAGCGTCGAGCCGGTCTGAAAAAACATCGAAAAACGGGTTGCCGATTTTCATTCTCATTCGGCTACGCAGTTAAAGCGGAAAAAAAGCCGCGACCCTGCCCAGCCAATCGAAGGAAAACCTGCATGTCCGCCCCTTGCCCGCGAGCGCCTCGCCCTCTGCTACGCGCCGTCCACCTGGCCCTGCTCAGCCTGCCGCTGGCACCGTTGCCGTTGCTGGCGGTGCTGCCGTCAAACGCCCTGGCACAAAGCGCAAGCACCCACTTCCAGATCGCCGCAGGCCCGCTGGGCACCGCGCTGAGCCTGTTCGCCACCCGCGCCAGCATCACCCTGTCGTTCGATGCGCGGCAAACCCAGGGCCTGCAATCGGCGGGCCTGCAGGGCAGCTACAGCATCGATGAAGGCCTGGCGCGACTGCTGGCGGGCAGCGGCCTGCAGGCCCAGCGCCAGTCCAATGGCGGCTACGTGCTGGTGCCAGCCGGCAACGGCGGCGCCGTCGAGCTGGGGGCCACCAGCATCGAAAGCAATACCCTTGGCGAGACCACCGAAAACACCGGCGCCTACACCACCGCCGCTACCCGCACCGCCACCAAGCTGCCGCTGTCGATCCGCGAAACCCCGCAATCGGTCACCGTGGTCACCCGCCAGCAGATGGATGACCAGGGCGCGCAGAGCATCACCGACGTGCTGCGCAACACCCCCGGCGTCTCCGCCCAGGCCTACGACAGCGACCGTACCGAATTCTCCAGCCGTGGCCTGGCCATCACCAACTTCCAGTACGACGGCGTCAACACCATCTACGACGGCGTGTACGATGAAGGCACCGCGCATGTCGACATGGCGATCTACGACCACGTCGAAGTGCTCAAGGGGGCCACCGGCCTGATGACCGGCTCCGGCGACCCTTCGGCCACCGTCAACCTGATCCGCAAGAAACCCACCGCGCAGTTCCAGGCCTCGCTGTCGGGCAGCGCCGGCAACTGGGACGACTACCGTGGCGAAGGCGATGTTTCCGGCCCGTTGAACGACAGCGGCAGCGTGCGCGGGCGCTTCGTCGGCGCGCAGCAGGACAGGAAGGGCTACCAGGACCACTACCAGCAGAAGAAAGAGGTGTACTACGGCATCCTCGAAGTCGACGTCACCCCCGACACCCTGCTGACCGTGGGTATCGACCAGCAGACCACCACCCCGCGCGGCACCTCCTGGACCGGCAACCCGGTGTACTTCGCCGATGGCGGACGCACCGACTTTTCGCGCCGGTTCAACCCGGGGGCCGACTGGAGCCGTCGCGACTTCCAGAACCGCACCTACTTCGCCTCGCTGGAGCAGGCGCTGGCCAACGACTGGAGCCTGAAGCTCAGCGTCAACCAGCTGCAGAGCGACCACGACACGCGCCTGGCCTCGGCCAGCGGCGGCAATCCCGACCGTGCCACGGGCGAAGGCATGTTCATGTTCTGGGGCCGCTGGGAAGGTCACCGGGTGCAGAACACCGCCGACATCAACCTGTCCGGCCCCTTCACCCTGCTGGGCCGCCAGCACGACCTGGTAATGGGTTTCAACGCGGCCAACTCGCGCCAGACCGGCGCCACCTGGGACACCAGCCTGGGCGGCACACCGGGCAACATCTACGAATGGAACGGCAAGATCGGCGTGCCGGACTTCCCGAAAAACGGCAAGTACGAGCAGACCAAGCGCCAGAACGGCGCGTACATCGCCACCCGCCTGCGCCCCACCGACGACCTGTCGCTGATCCTCGGCACCCGCGTCAGCACCTTCAAGTACAACGACAACTACGATTACGACGGCCTCAACCCGGTGTACTTCAGCGACAACCAGGCCGGCTACAAGCAGCATGGCGTGGTGACCCCGTATGCCGGCGTGGTGTATGACCTGGACGACACCTACTCGGTGTATGCCAGCTACACCTCGATCTACCAGCCACAGACCTACAAGGACGCAAACCGCACCCCGCTGGATCCGGTGGAGGGCGACAGCTACGAGACAGGGCTGAAGGCGGCCTACTTCGAGGGGCGGCTCAATGCCAGCCTGGCGCTGTTCCGTATCGAGCAGGACAACGTGGCGGTGAAGACCGGCACCACCAACACCAACGAGGGGATCTACAAGGCTACCCGCGGCGCAACCACCGAGGGCGTGGAGCTGGAGATTGCCGGCGAACTGCAGGAGGGCTGGAACCTGTCGGCCGGCTATACCTATGCGCGTTCTCGCGACAAGGACCACCAGCGCATCTTCGGCTCGCCGATGAGCACCACCAAGCCTGAGCAACTGCTGCGGCTGTTCACCACCTACCGCCTGCCGGGGGCGCTGGACAAGGTCACGGTGGGTGGCGGGGTGAACTGGCAGAGCGCGTTCTACGGCCAGATCTACAGCCCTACGGTGAAGGATTACACCTTCATCAAGCAGGGTGGCTACACCCTGGTCGACCTGATGGGCCGCTACCAGTACAACGACCACCTGAGCTTCACGCTCAACGCCAACAACGTGTTCGACAAACGCTACCTGGCCGGGCTGGGCAACTTCGACACCACCTACTATGGCGAAGCGCGCAACCTGATGCTGACTACGCGCTGGGCGTTCTGATCGAAGGCCTGGGTCGATGATCCGGGCCTCTTCGCCGGCAAGGCCGGCGAAGAGGCCAGCACGGACCTACTCCAGCATCCCGTGCAACACCCCACAATCAGCCGCATGCCAATCCACCAGCTGCGGCCACGGGTTCTGCGGCACATTCACCAGCACCGTGCGCGCACCCGCCGCACGCCCGCAGTCCAGATCGAAGCGATAGTCACCGACCATCACCATCTGCGCCGGTGCCACGTCCCACGCCTGGGCCAGTTGCAGCAGCCCGCCCGGGTGCGGCTTGGGCGGGGCCTCGTCGCGGCCGATGATGTCCTGCACCGGGAAGCAGTCGGCCAGGCCGATCGCCTCCAGCGTCACATGCGCCAGCTCGCGCGCATTGCGCGTCAGGATCCCCAGTCGGCAGCCCCGCGCCGCCAGCTCGCGCACCAGCGCCACCGCCCCCGGCGCCGCCTGCGAGGCCACTGCCAGTTCGCGCTCGTGCTCCAGCAGCCAGGCATGCTTGGCAGCCGCCTCTGCCGCAGGCAGGGCCGCCAGATGGGTAAGAATGTCGTCCTGCGCCGGGATGCCCAGCGCCACGCGAATGGCCGCAAAGTCATGCACGGCGATGGTCAGGGTGCCGTCCATGTCGAACACCCAGTGGCGAATCGAGCGCAGGCTCATGCCCAGTCCTTGCGATGGCGAATCAGGCCTTCCTGGCACGACGAGGCCACCAGCTGCCCGGCGCGATTGAAGATGCTGCCACGGGCAAAGCCGCGCGCATTGCCCGCCCACGGGCTGTCCATGGCGTACAGCAGCCAGTCATCGGCGCGCAGGTTGCCGTGAAACCACAGCGCATGGTCGAGGCTGGCCAGCTGCATGTCGCGGTGCCACACCGACTTGCCATGGGGCATCAGCGAAGTGCTCAGCAGGCTGAAGTCCGAGGCGTATGCCAGCATGTACTTGTGCAGCGCCTGGGAGTCGGGCAGGTTGCCGTCGGCACGAAACCACGCGTACTTCACCGGGTCGCCGGGCTTGGGGTTGAAGGGGTCCTTCTCGGTCACCGGGCGCACTTCGATGGGCTTGGCGCACAGCAGCTTGTCGCGAATATGCTCGGGCAACTGATCGGCCATGCGCTCGGCCAGTTCCACTTCCGACGGCAGGTTTTCGGGGCCGACCACCTGGGGCATCTGGCCCTGGTGCTCGAAGCCTTCCTCGTCGTACTGGAACGAGGCGCTGCAGGTGAAGATCGGCTGGCCCTTCTGGATCGCCGTCACCCGGCGGGTGCTGAAGCTGCCGCCGTCACGCACGCGGTCCACCGAATACACCACCGGCATCGACGCATCGCCCGGACGCAGAAAATAGCCGTGCAACGAGTGCACGTGGCGCGCCTCTTCGACCGTCTGACTGGCCGCCGACAGCGACTGGCCGAGTACCTGGCCCCCGTACAGCTGACGAAAGCCCAGGTCCTGGCTGCGTCCGCGGAACAGGTTTTCCTCGATCGCCTCCAGACTCAACAGGTCGACCAGATCGTCCAACACGTGGCTCATTCGAGATTCTCCAAAGCAAGGCCCAGGGCGCAAATAATACAGGGTTTGTCATTGGCGGCCTGTATGTTCTGCGATTCAGCCATGCAAGGTGGCCTGCCACTGGGCGCGGTTGATCCGGTACAGCACATGGGGGCGCAAGGGGTGGCCTGGCTCGAGGCGCGGGTGCTCGAAGTCGCCCAGCGGATCGGGCTGCATGCCGATGGCCTGCATCACCTTCTGCGACGGCAGATTGCCCTGGGTAGTGAACGACACCACTTCGTCCAGGCCCAGCTGGGCGAACGCACAACGCAGGCAGGTCCAGGCCGCCTCGCTGGCGAAGCCCTGGCCCCAGTGGCGCCGCGCCAGGCGCCAGCCGATCTCCACCGCCGGGGTGAACGGCGCATCGAAGCTCACATTGAGCAAGCCGGTCATGCCGATGAACGCCCCGCTGTCCTGGCGCTCCAGGGCCCACAGGCCGAACCCGTACTCGGCAAAATGGCCGCGGATGCGGCCAATCAGTGCGGCGCTTTCGACCCGGCTCAGCGGCGCCGGGAAGTACTGCATCACCAGTGGGTCGGCACACAGGGCGGCGAACTCGGCGAGGTCGTCGTCCTGCCACTGGCGCAGCCGCAGCCGCGCGCTCTCCAGTTCAAGTATCGGGGTCATTGCCTGCTCCGTGATCACTGCCTTGCAGTGTACAGCGTAGGCAGGCCCATGTAGTTGGCGCCAGCCCCGACTGCCCCTGCGTGTATCGATGTTGTAGGAGGTCCACAGGCTGAAGCTGTCGGGCGCGATGAACGTGGGCTGGTGCCGTCGTTGACGCCGTTGCCACCGGCCTTCACCACTTCGGCATCCAGGTAGGTGTAGCCGGCCCACACCGCCCAGGCATCGGTGATGCGTCCGGTGGCGCCCAGCTCCAGGCCGCTGACACGCCGATCGCCGTCCAGTGCCACCAGGCCCGAGATTGGGCTTGTTACTTCATTGAATTGAAACTGCAACGTGCTGTTGGCCCCTTGCCCCACAAGGCTTTCACATCGCCTTCACCGATTCACCACAGGCCGTTGCTTACCGTGCAGACATTCTCGCGGTAGCCGGAGCGGCCCCATGTTGCACGATGCAGTACTCGACCAGACCTTGACCCCAGCCCGTCCGGGGCGACGACGACGCCTGCCTTCGGCGACGTTCCTGCTGGGCCTGTGCACCTTGCTTGCACTGGCCGTTTCAAGCCTGTGGCTGGTCAGAGGGTTGGCGATCGTGGACCTGGGTAGCGAAAGACAGATGCGCAACAGCGGTGTGTATGCCGACTGGGCCAAAGGTGAAGTCATCGTGCTGGTGCGGCATGCCGAGCGTTGCGACCGCTCGCGCAACCCGTGCCTGGATGATCCGCAAGGTATCACCCAGGCGGGCAGCCAGGCTGCGGCGCAGGTGGGCGAAGGGCTGCAGCGCCTGGGCCTGGAGCATGCCGACATACTGACCAGCCCCCTGACCCGCACCCAGCAAACCGCGCACTTCATGTTCGGCAAGCTGGCAGCCAGTGAGGACTGGCTGCAGCAATGCAACAAGGGTTTCGCCGACAACGCCCTGGCGCGCAAGGCCGCCGAGCGCAACCTGGTGCTGGTGACCCACAGCGGCTGCATAGACCAGCTCGAACGCCAGTTGAACGTGCCCGGTGGCGAACGCTCCAGCGCCTACGCCGAAGCCGTATTCGTCTCGGTGGGCGCCAGCGGCAAACCGAGAATCCTCGGCCGCATGAACGCCCCCGAATGGCGCAAGCTGCTGGCCAGGGCGGAGCAATGAGCATGTCGCCACGCCAGTCGTTCTACCTCACCCACCTGGGCCTGCCCCTGCTGCTGGCACTGGTCGTGTTCGTGGCCTTCGACCTCACCGGCCTCGACCGCTGGTTCAGCCAGTTGTTCATCGACCCGGCCAGCGGCCAGTTCACCCTGCTGCACGACGCCTGGTTCGAGAAAGTGACCCACAAGTGGCCCCGCATCCTGCCCAACTGGACAGGCGAAGCCGCACTGATCGGCGCCCTGCTGTCCTTCGTGTGGCCGCTTTTCGCCCGCCATCCGCAGGCCGCCGCCACCCGGCTGCTGCAACGCAGCCGCATTGCCGGCGTGCTGCGCTTCACCACTCGGCACCGACGCGACCTGCTGTTCGTGGTGGTGGCATTCGCACTGTGCACCGCCATCATTCACTACCTCAAGAGCCACACCGGGGTGTACTGCCCGGTAGAGACCACATTCTACGGCGGTACCCATCCGCGCCTGGAGTGGTACCAACAGTTCGACCTGCTGCACAAGGCCGGTGACGGGCGCTGCTGGCCCGGCGGGCATGCCTCCAGCGGCTTCACCCTGATGGCGCTGTACTTCGTGGCCCGCCGCTGGCGCTGGGCGCACGCACGCAAGCTGCTGGGGTTCATCGTGCTGCTGGGCATGGTGTACGGCACCACCCGCGTGATGCAGGGCTGGCACTACATGTCGCACACCTTCTGGGCGGGGATCTTCGTCTGGCTGACCTGCCTGCCGACCGCGCTGTGCTTCTATGGCCGCACCGCGCTGCAGGCACCGCTGAAGGCACCGCTGGAGTTACCGGCAACACCTCTGCGCGCTAACGCCATGCCAGCATCACTACGCCCAGAGTGATCAGGCTGATGCCGCCCCACTGGCGCAGGTCGAGTCGCTCGCCCAGCAGGGTAACGCCGAGCACCGCCACCAGCACCACGCTGAGTTTGTCCACAGGCGCTACCTGCGAGGCTTGCCCCAGCTGCAGGGCGCGGAAGTAGCAGATCCACGAGGCGCCGGTGGCCAGCCCCGACAGCAGCAGGAACAGGTAGCTGCGCGGCGAGATCGACCCCAGTGACTGGTATTGGCCGGTGGCGAACAGAATCAGCGCCAGGCTCACCAGCACCACCACCGTGCGCAGCAGGGTGGCGAAGTCCGAATTGATGCCGGTCACGCCAACCTTGGCAAATATGGCGGTCAAGGCGGCGAATATCGCCGACAGAATCGCCCAGAACGTCCAGGAAGCCAGCATGGGTGCACCCCTGTCGAGAACCTGCGCGCAGTGTAGATCGCTGGCGCTGGCTGTACAGCAACTGGCAAGATCGAGGCCTGCCCCGGTTAGAAGCTGCCATGCCCCTGCCCCTGATCTACCACGACGACTACAGCCCGGAGTTTCCTGCCGGGCACCGCTTCCCGATGGACAAGTTCCGCCTGTTGCGCGACCACCTGGTCGACAGCGGCCTGACCACCGATGCGGCCTTGCTGCGCCCCGAGCTCTGCCCCAGCGACATCCTCGCCCTGGCCCACGAGCGGGGCTACATCGAGCGCTACATGAATGGCGACCTGAGCCGCGAAGACCAGCGTCGCCTGGGCCTGCCCTGGAGCGAAGCGCTGGCACGGCGCACCGTGCGCGCGGTCGGCGGCTCGCTGCTGGCCGCCGAACAGGCCCTGCAGCATGGCATCGCCTGCCACCTGGCCGGCGGCACGCACCACGCCCACTACGATCACCCGGCCGGCTTCTGCATCTTCAACGACCTGGCGGTGATCAGCCGCTACCTGCTCGAAGCCGGGCGCGTGCACCGGGTGCTGATCTTCGACTGCGACGTGCACCAGGGCGATGGCACCGCGCGCATCCTGCACGACACCCCGGACGCGATCACCGTGTCGCTGCACTGCGAACAGAACTTTCCGGCACGCAAGGCCCAGAGCGACTGGGACATCCCGTTGCCGCGCGGCATGGGCGACGCCGACTACCTGAAGGTGGTGCACGACGCGCTGAACTACCTGTTGCCGCTGTATCAGCCCGACCTGGTGCTGTACGACGCCGGCGTGGACGTGCACAAGGACGATGCGCTGGGCTACCTGCAACTGACCGACGCAGGCGTCGCTGCCCGCGACGAAGCCGTGCTGCGCCACTGCCTGGGGCGCGATATCCCGGTGGTTGGCCTGATCGGCGGCGGCTACAGCAAGGACCGCCACGCCCTGGCCCGACGCCACGGCATACTGCACCACAGCGCACAACGGGTACTCGATTACCCACAATGACTGTGGAGCTGCCTGTGGATAACCTGAGCGCAAGCCCATCCGGCCCTTGTGGCACGGGGCCTGCACCGTACTGATCGTTTTTTGTACAGTGCCTGGGCGGGGCCGTGTCGGGTAGAATGCCCGCTCTTTTATCCCCAGCCTGCAGCCGCCCATGACCGATACTCCCCCAACCACCGCCCCCCACGTTGCCATTATCGGAGGCGGGCCGGCCGGGCTGATGGCCGCCGAGGTCCTCAGCCAGGCTGGTGTGCGGGTAGACCTGTACGACGCCATGCCCTCGGTGGGGCGCAAGTTCCTGCTGGCGGGCGTGGGCGGCATGAACATCACCCATTCCGAAGCCTACCCCGCGTTCATCTCGCGCTATGCAGAACGCGAACACGACATCGCGCGCCTGCTCGACGGCTTCGATGCCGACGCACTGCGGGCATGGATACACGGCCTGGGCATCGACACTTTCGTCGGGACATCCGGCCGGGTGTTTCCGCGCGACATGAAGGCCGCCCCGCTGCTGCGCGCCTGGCCCAAGCGCCTGCGCGATGCCGGGGTAGTTATCCACACCCGGCATCGCTGGCACGGCTGGGATGCCGACGGCGCCCTGCGGATCACTTGTCCACAGGGCGAGGTGAGCGTGCAGGCCGATGCCGTGGTGCTGGCGCTGGGCGGCGGCAGCTGGGCGCGGCTGGGCTCGGACGCTGCCTGGCTGCCCTGGCTGCAGGCGCGGGGTGTGGAAATCTCGCCGTTGCAGGCAGCCAACAGCGGCTTCGAGGTAACGGGTTGGAGCGACGTGCTCAAGGGCAGGTTCGCCGGTGCACCGCTGAAGAACATCGCCCTGAGCCTGGCCGGCCAGGCGCCGCGCCTGGGCGAGTTCGTGCTGACCGAGGGCGGCGTCGAGGGCAGCCTGGTGTATGCCTGGTCGGCGCAGATTCGTGAAGCGATCAACCGCGAAGGTAGCGCGACGGTGCTGCTCGACCTGCTGCCGAACCGGCCTGTGGACAAGATCGAGGCGGCGCTGCGCAAACCCCGTGGTTCGCGCTCGATGGCCAGGCACCTGCACGGTCAGCTGGGCCTGGACGGGGTGAAGGCGGCGCTGCTGCGCGAGCTGACCGGGCCCGAGGTGTTTGCCGACCCGGCGCGCCTGGCGGCAGCGCTCAAGGCGTTGCCGATCACGCTGGTACGACCGCGCCCGCTGGACGAGGCGATCAGCAGCGCCGGCGGCGTGAAGTTCGAGGCAATGGATCGGCACCTGATGCTGACCCGGTTGCCGGGGGTGTTCTGTGCGGGCGAGATGCTCGACTGGGAGGCACCGACCGGCGGCTACCTGCTGACGGCGTGCTTTGCCAGTGGGCGAAGGGCGGGGTTGGGGGTGCTGGAGTGGCTGCGCCGGTGAGGCCGGCGCCTATAGGGTACGCACAGCCCTTGCCGGCGAAAGGGCTGCAGCGCAGCCCGTGCCCAATCAAGGCTTGCGCTTGCGCGGCCCGGTATTGAACGTCGGCACCTTGCGCACCGGCTTGACCTGCGGCGCGGCTGCGGGGGTATCCCCGCTGTCGGTCCAGCGCCCCAGGCTGCCCTTGCCGCTGCCCTGCTTGGGCTTCTTCGGTTTCTTCGGCTTCTTCACCACCTGCCCGCTGGCGTCGGTTTCCGGCACCCGGTGCTCCGGCACGAAATCCGGCTCTTCATGGCGCGGCAAGGTCTTGCGCGTGAGCATCTCGATGGCCGACAGCATGTTCACCTCGTCGGCACACACCAGCGAAATGGCTTCGCCGGTATTGCCCGCACGCCCGGTACGCCCGATACGGTGAATGTAGTCCTCGGCCACGATCGGCAAATCGAAGTTGACCACCAGCGGCAAGTCGTCGATATCCAGCCCGCGCGCCGCCACATCGGTGGCCACCAGGATCTGGATCTCGCGCGCCTTGAAGCTGTCCAGCGCACGCTGGCGCGTGGCCTGGGGGCGATCGCCATGGATGCCGTCGGCGTTCACGCCCTGCGCCTGCAGGCGCTCCACCAGCGCATCCACACCGTTGCGGGTCTTGGCGAACACCAGCACCTGCTTCCAGCGCTGCTTGCGCAGCAGGTGCATGAACAGCTCGGGCTTGCGCTTCTTGTCCACAGGCACGACCCACTGCTTGACGCTGCTGGCCGCCACGTTGCGCGGGCTGACCTCGACGCTGAGCGGGTCATCGAGCATCTGCCCGGCCATCAGGCGGATCTCGTCGGAGAAGGTTGCGGAAAACAGCAGCGTCTGGCGCTTGACCGGCAACGCCGCGTAGATCGAGCGCAGCTCTTCGGCAAAGCCCAGGTCGAGCATGCGGTCGGCTTCATCGAGCACCAGCGCCTGCAACTGGTTGAACTTGACCGCGTTCTGGCGGAACAGGTCGAGCAGGCGCCCGGGCGTGGCCACCAGCAGGTCGATGCCCTTGCGCAGTTTCATCATCTGCGGGTTGATGCTCACCCCGCCGTACACCGCGTAGGTGCGCAGCGGCAGGTGTTCGGCGTACTCGACGATATTGGCGTGCACCTGTTCGGCCAGCTCGCGGGTCGGCACCAGCACCAGCGCACGTACCGAGTTGCTGGCGACCTTCTCGCCTTCCATCACCAGGCGCTGCAGCAGTGGCAGGGCGAAGCCGGCAGTCTTGCCGGTGCCGGTCTGCGCCGCCGCCATCAGGTCGCGACCGGCCAGCACGGCCGGGATGGCCGCCGCCTGCACAGGTGTCGGGGTGGTGTACTTGAGGTGCTCGAGCGCGCGCAGCAAGGGTTCAATCAGGCCAAGTTTGGCGAATGTCATGGCAATACCGTCTGGGGAATTCAGCAATGGCGCAAGTTTACCCTGTTCGCGCGGGTTCACCGAGCTTCAATCCACAGGCGGCAGGTACACGTACGTCAGGCGATCCAGGCCATTGCCGACAAACAGCGACAGCGGCCTGCCCAGCTGGCTGGCGCGCGAACGGCACAGACCGTAGATCTCGTTCAGGCTCGAATCGCGCGCCGACATCGGCGTCCAGCTGTGCATGCCCAGCGACCCCAGTTCGAAGATCATGTGGTCGCGGTCCTTCTCGCGGCTGAAGCTGACGGCTACCTGGCCACGCGCTACCTGACTACGCAACCCGCCATCAGCGAACTCCAGGCGAACCGGCGTGCGCCTGAGCTTCTGGTCCGGGGTGCGCAGCGTCATCACGCCCTGACTGTAGTCGAGCACCTCGAAGGGCAGGTTGGCCCTGATCCTCACCGGGACCCGGCAATCGACCTCACCGCGCGCCGTGTTCTCGATCAGCGAGCGCATCGCTTCGCTGAGCGTAGGATGGCTCTTGATCGCGACATCGTTGGGGAAGGCCAACCGCAACGCGATCGGCTGGTCAGGTTGATCCGCGAGGGTCAGGGTGACGTTGCCGGTGACTGCCTGGCGCGCAGCCAGCACGGCGTCGACCGTCGTCTGCAGAGCCTCACGCCGCGCCGGGGTCAATACGTCGCCTGGCATGCGCAGGTTCACCACCCAAGGGGTCTCGTCATCGGCCCACATTTCCACTCGGGCCAGGTCGATCTGCTGTTCGGCCAGCAGGTTACGGACCGCTTCGGCGTAATACCGGTCTGCATGGCCGTGGGCGTAATTGTCGATAACCGATACCTGAAACTCCAGGCCGACTTCCTGTTCATCACAACCGGACAGCATCCCAACCAACAAGCCTGCCATGGCAATACGACGCTTCACTTGGACAACTCACCCCTCAAGGCGTCAGCCGGGGTGGCCACGCTGGCCGGCACCTTGCGCCATTGCGGAACGCCGATCAACACCACCGCGCCGATGATCACCGCCATCGCCACGCACTCCTCCACGCCGATCTGCTCGCCAGCGAACAGGATGCCCAGCAGCACCGCCACCGCCGGGTTGACGTAGGCATAGCTGGTGGCCGCCGCCGGGCGCACATGCTTGAGCAGGTACATGTAGGCACTGAAGGCCAGGATCGAACCGAAGAACACCAGGTAAAGCAACGCCCCCCAGCCGGCAGCGGTCGGCATCTGGGTCATGCGTTCACCGCTGAGCGCGCTGCCCAGCAGCAGCGCCGCGCCGCCCACCAGCATTTCGGCGGCACTGGCCATCGGCCCGGCCGGCAGCGGCAGGCTCTTGCTCCACACCGAACCGAAGGCCCAGGACGCTGCAGCAAACAGGATCAGCGCCGCGCCCAGCGGGCTGGCCTGCAGGTTGGAGCCCAGGTTGAGCAGGCCGATGCCGGCCAGGCCAAGGCCGATACCGGCCCATTCCAGACGCGTGTTGCGGTGCCCGAAAAATCGCCCGAACACCAGGGTGAACAGCGGCACAGTCGCCACCGCCAGGGCTGCGACCCCGGACGCCACGCCCGCATGTTCGGCCAGGGTCACGCCGCCGTTGCCGCAGCTGAGCAGCAATATGCCGATGGCCCCGGCGGCCTTCCATTGCGCCCAGCTGGGCGCCGGCACCCCTCGCCAGCGCAGAAAGCCATACAGCAGGCTGCCGGCAATCAGAAAGCGCACCCCGGCCATCAGCAGCGGTGGCCACGACTCGATACCGATGCGGATCACCAGATAAGTCGACCCCCACACCAGGTACAAGGCCAGGAAGGCACCGATCAGCACCAGCGGAAAGCGACGGGAGGCAGGCATGGGAGGCTCGAAATCAGGGTTTTGGAGCTGTAGTTTAGAAAGCCAAACGGGTAATTTTAAGTTACAAACCCTGTTTATACGGCCACCAGACTTTCGAAAAAACGGATGTTTGCCCGATTCGCCATCGTTTCAACACCTGGTACCCACGCCCCATGGACAAGTACGATCGCATGCTCCTCGCCGCCTTGCTCGACAACGGCCGCGCCTCCTTCGCCGAACTGGCGCGCAAGGTCAACCTGTCGGCCCCGGCGGTGGCCGAGCGGGTGGCCAAGCTCGAGGCCAGCGGGGTCATCACCGGCTACCAGGCCAAGGTCGACATGAGCCGGATCGGCTTGCCGATCCAGTGCGTGATCGAGCTGCGCCTGGCCAGCCACGGCAACCAGCAGACCTATGAGGACCTGGCGCGTATCCCGCAGATCACCGAGTGCCACCGGGTCACCGGCGATCCGTGCGTGATCATGCAGGCGGCGGTCGGCTCGATGCCGGAACTCGAAGAGCTGATCAACCACGTGGCGCAGTTCGGGTTCAGCAAGACCTCGATCATCCTGTCCAGCGCGGTAGAGCGACGGGTGCCGCTCGGCCAGCTCGACAGCAACGGCAAGAAAGCCTAGCGGTAGCGCTTGAGGGTTTCGGCAACCTTGGCTGCCGGGACCTTCTGCAGGCTGCAGAACAGCGGGTGCGACACCTCGCTGATACCGTGGCGCTGGCGCAGTTCGCCGGCCAGGTGCTGGGCCAGGTTGGCGGCCATCTCGGCATCGGCCATGGCCCGGTGAGCGGTGCCGGTGTCGGGCAGCCCGGCCCAGCGCGTCAGGGTGCCGAGCTTGTGGTTCGGCGCAGCCGGCAGCAGGCGCCGCGAGAGCAGCATCGAACAGGCGAACGACTGCACCCGCGAGCGTCCGATCAGGCTCAGTTCGTAGTCCCAGAACTTCTGGTCGAACGAGGCGTTGTGCGCCAGCAAGGGCGTGCTGCCGACGAACTCGGCCACCTCGTTCATCACCTGCGCATTGGCCGGCGCACTGCGCAGCATGGCGGTAGTGATGCCGGTCAGCCCGGCGACAAAGGCCGGTACCGGCACGCCGGCATTCATCAGGCTCTGGTAGCGATCGACGATGCGCCCGCGTTCGAGCATCACCACCGCCACTTCGGTGGCGCGGCAGTAGGCACCCGGCGAGATGCCGGTGGTTTCAAAGTCGATGACCGCAATACGTTCCACAAAAACCTCGGGTAGCTCTCAGTGCTTGAGCAGGAGTGCGCCTTCGATGGGCACATAGCGGGTGGCGGCGCGAATCAGCGAGTTGGCGGTGAGCCCCGGTACGCCATAGGCCACCGCTTCGGCGCCATGACGGTTGATCACCCGTTCCAGCAGCAGGTCGAAATCGCCATCGCCGGAGGCCAGCACCACTTCGTCGACCCGCGAAGCAGCGTCGATCACGTCCAGGGTGATGCCCACGTCCCAGTCGCCCTTGGCCGAGCCGTCGCTGCGCTGGATATAGGGTTTGAGTTTGACCGTGAAACCGAGGTTGCGCAGGATCTGCTGAAACTGCTGCTGCTTGCTGTCGCCGCGGTCGATGGCATAGGCCACCGCCTCGACGATCTCGCCGTCCTGGCTGACGTGCGCCCAGAAGGCGGCGTAGTTGAAATGACAACCATAGGCCTGGCGCACGGTGTAGTAGAGGTTCTGGACATCGGCGAACACCGCAATCTTCTTCACCGCACTTCCTCGTCACGCCAGGGGCCGGCCCCGCATACCGGGGCCGTTTCGGCGCCCAGTATGCCAGCCTGACGGCAGTACGGGTATGTGCGCGGCTCAGACGAAGGAATCGTCGTCCGAAAAGAAGCCGCCGCCATCGTCACCGTAGTCGGTGTCCATGAAGCCGCCCTGATCATTGCCGTAGCCACCGTTGTCGGCGGTCAGGCGCTGCTCGTCGTTGCCGCCCCAGCCGCTGTCGCTGGCCGGTGCCGGGGCTTCGTTGATGATCTCGGTGACTTCCTGGGGCTGCGACGAATGATGGCCGAACAGGCTGCTGATGCCCTGCGCCAGCATCACCCCGCCTGCCACGCCGGCGGCGGTCTGCAGTGCACCGCCCAGAAAGCTGCTGGCGCCGCCGCGGGCCGGTGCGGCCTGGGGCGCGGCGTTGAAACCCTGCTGCTGAGGGGCCACGCCGGGCCCGCCAAAGCCGCTGGCCGGTTCACGCCAGCCACCACCACTGGTGGCAGGTGCCGGGGCCGGCTGGGCCGCGCGCTGCGGCTGCGGCTCGGGTTGCCGTGCCCCCCCGCCGAAGATGCTCGACAGGAAGCCGCCGCTGCTCGGCGCAGTGGCCGCCACCTGTGCGCGGGCCTGGTTCAGATCGGCCTGCAATTGCCTGTTCTGTTCATCGAGGCGCTTGAGCGCGGCCTCCTGCACCAGAATCGCCTGGGCCATGTAGTAAGGGGCCGACGGCTGTTGCTGCAGGTGCTCGGCAATGCGCGCCTGGGCCTGGGCATCACGCGGTGCGCCTTCGCTCTCGGCTTGCTTGAGGCGGCCGAACAGGCCGTCGATCAAGGTTTGTTCTTCGTGGTTCATGGGGCGACCTCACTGGATAGCCGGGGGATTACAGGTGAGCACTAGATGGGGTTCCAGCATGGGCGATTCAATCGGCCCGCGGCATGAAACTTTGTTCAGGTTCGACCGCTGGGCTAAAGTAGCGGCCTGCTCTGTCACTGCGATATCGACTGATGAATCCGCTTAGCGTTCTGCAAGACTCCTTGTATTTCTTCCGCCGCCACCTGCTGAGCATCGCCAAGCTGTGCCTGCCGCTGATCGTCATCGAAACGCTGCTGGCCCAGGCGATCTATGCACAGTTCGGCAGCCAGACCCGTACCCTGGCCTACGGCATGCTGCTGGGCCTAGTGTTCTACCCGCTCTACAGCGGCGCACTGATCCTCTACCTGGACGCCCGCAGCCAGGGTGAAGAGCCGCGCAAGCGCGACCTGCTGGCCATGTCGCTGCGCCTGTGGCCCTCGTTCGCGCTGCTGATGATCGTCTGCCTGCTGCTGATCGTGGCCGGCTGCGCGCTGTTCATCCTTCCAGGCATCTGGGTGATGGTCAACCTGGTGTTCGCCGAGTACCTGCTGGTGCTGCGCGGCCTGCAACCGCTGCCGGCCATGCGTCAGAGCTTCGAGCTGTGCAAGGGCCACTTCTGGCAGATCCTGGTGTGCATGATCGTGGCCATGATCCCGTTGTGGCTGATCGATGCGCTGACCCGCAGCCTGATCGGCGAAGAGCCCGAGCTGTGGCTGGAACTGCTGGTGGGCAGCTTCAACGGCTTCCTCACCCTGTTCAGCACCCTGGTGAGCTTTCGCATGTTCATGCTGGTCACCGAGCCGCCGCTGGCCCGCGACCCGAGCTGAACCAAGCAGGCGACGAACGGCTCGGGTATGCTGCGGGTTCACCTGCGACGCCAAGCCGAGCCGATGATCCGACTACTGCGCAATGCCCTGCTGACCCTGCTGCTGATACTTGCCCTGCTGTGGCTGCTGGCCAGTCACCTGAGCTGGCAACCCGAGCCGCGCGAGGCCCTGCCGGTGGCCTGCCGTGGCACGGCCACGCCACTGGTGCCGGGCCAGATGCTCAAGGTCATGAGCTGGAACATTCAGTACCTGGCCGGCAAGGGCTACGTGTTCTGGTATGACGAAGGCCGGGGCAGTGACACCCGCCCTACCGAACAGGACCTGGCGTTCAACCTCGACGAGGTGACGCGGGTGATCCGCGCCGACAACCCCGACATCGTGCTGTTGCAGGAACTGGACACCAACGCCAAGGCCAGCGCCTACCAGGACCAGCTGGCCCTGCTGCGCGAGCGCCTGGCCGACCTCTACCCCTGTGCGGTGCAGGCCTACGACTGGAAGGCGGACTTCGTGCCCGACCGGCATGTGTTCGGCAGCGTCGGCCGCGGCCTGGCGACCCTGAGCCGCTACCCCATCCAGCAGGCCGAACGCCTGGCCCTGCCCTCGGCCCCCGACAACGCCCTGAGCCGCCTGCTGCAGCCGCAACAGGCGGTGCTGGCCAGCTACCTGCCGCTGCGTGATGGCGGCTCGCTGGCGGTGCTCAACACGCACCTGGCGCCCTTCGTTCCCGGCAGCGATATCCAGCGCCAGCAGGTGCGCCAGCTCGGCGCGCTGCTCGACAAGCTCGAAAGCCAGGGCACGCCGTGGCTGATCGGTGGCGACTTCAACCTGCTGCCGCTGGGCCAGTACCGCCGGCTCACCCCCGAGCAGCGCCAGCACTATGGCGCCGACAGCGACCTGCACTTGCTGTGGGACAAGTATCCGATGATCCCCAGCAACGCCGAAGCCGGTGGCGCCGAGCGCAGCGCCTGGCTGACCCACTACCCCAACGACCCGCGCCTGAACGGCCCGGACCGCACCCTGGACTACCTGTTCCACAGCCCCAAGCTGCAGCGCCTGAGCGCCCGGGTGCTGCAGCAGGACACCCTGCAGATTTCCGATCACCTGCCGCTGAGCGCGCGCCTGCTGTTGCCGACGCCGCCCTAGCGGCTACTTGCGCGGTTTGGCCCGCGCGGTGGCTTCGGCCACCAGCGGGTCGTCCGGCCAGTAGTGCTTGGGGTAGCGGCCCTTGAGGTCCTTCTTCACTTCGGCGTAGGTGCTGCGCCAGAAATTGGCCAGGTCCTGGGTCACCTGCACCGGGCGCCGTGCCGGTGACAGCAGGTGCAGCAACACCTGCTGGCGGCCCTGGGCGATGCGCGGGGTTTCGGCCAGGCCGAACAGTTCCTGCAAGCGCACCGCCAGAATCGGCGGCGTCTCGCTGTAGTCCAGGCGGATGTTGGAACCCGAGGGCACGCTGATGTGCACCGGCGCCCATTCGTCCAGGCGCTGCGGCAGCGGCCAGGGCAGCAGGTTGCGCAGGATGGACGACAGGTCGAGCTGGGCAAAATGACGGGGCCGGGTGACCTTGCGCAGGTAGGGTTGCAGCCAGTGCTCAAGGCTGGACAGCAAGGCCGCGTCGCTCAGGTCCGGCCATTCGCTCTGGCCTGCCGCCGCAACATCCAGCCCGCGCAACAGTGCCACCCGCGCCTGCCACTGGCGCAGCTCCGGGGTCCAGGGCAGCAGCTCCAGGCCCTTGCGCCGCACCAGGTCAAGCAGCGCCCGCGCACGCGCATCCTCACCCAGCCCGGTCAGCGGCTCGCGGCTGAGCACCAGTTCGCCGACCTTGCGCTGGCGCTCGGCACGCAGCACGTTCTCACGCTCGTCCCAATCCAGTTGATCCACGCGGCGCACCTGCTCGGCGAGCACGTCGTCGAACAGCGCCGGGTCGAGTTCGGCCGCCAGGTAGATGCGCTCTTCGCGCTGCCCCTGGCGGCTGCCGAGGTCGGCGATCACCAGCCAGGGTTGCTTCATCAGCGCGTCGGCCTCACCGAACAGCGCCGCACGCCCGTTGGCCAACCGGTACTCGGCGCCGCCGGCACGGCGCTGCTGGGCGACCCGGTCGGGGTAGGCCAGCGCCAGCAGGGCACCGAGCCAGCGGGAATGTTCGGGGTCGGCCACGGCCGCGCCGGCCTTGCCGCGCAGGTAGCTGCGGTACTGGCGGGACAGTTGTCGCGCCCGCTGCACCCCGCCCTGCCCGCCTCGGGCTGCACGGGTTTCGCCACTGAGCAGGGCCAGCCGGCTGTGCAGGTCGGCGCCCGCCCCGCGCAGAATGTCGCGCTCGCCCAGCAGTGCCGCCACATCGCAGGCCATCTGGGCCAGGCCAAGGTCCTGGCCGCGCAAAAGCAGGTGTGCGATGCGCGGGTGTGCCGGCAACTCGGCCATGGCCTGACCATGCTCGGTCAGCGCCAGCAACTGCCCCGGCCTGAGCGCCCCCAGGCGCACCAGCAGGTCCTGGGCCTGGGCATAGGCCGCCGCCGGTGGCAGGTCGAGCCAGCACAGCTGCGCCGGGGCTACGCCCCAGCGGGTCAATTGCAAGGCCAGCCCGGCAAGGTCGGCCTGCAGGATCTCGGCGCTGCCGTAGGCAGCCAGTTGGTCATGCTGGGCCTCGGACCACAGCCGATAGCACACGCCCGGTTCCAGGCGCCCGGCGCGCCCGGCCCGCTGGGTGGCGCTGGCGCGCGAGATGCGCTGGGTATCGAGGCGGGTCATGCCGCTACCGGGGTCAAAACGCGGCACCCGCGCCAGCCCGGCGTCGATCACCACCCGCACGCCGTCGATGGTCAGGCTGGTTTCGGCGATGTTGGTCGCCAGCACCACCTTGCGCAGGCCCGCGGCCGGCGCCTCGATGGCGGCGCGCTGGGCCGCGAGATCGAGTTCACCGTGCAGCGGGCACAGCAGGATCTCGCGTCGCTCACCCAGGGCCTCCTGCAAGGCCTGGTGCACACGGCGGATCTCGGCCTGGCCAGGCAGGAACACCAGCAGGCTGCCCGGCTCGTCGGCCAGCGCCTGCAACACCGTGTCGACCACCCGCGGCTCGACGAACTCGCCGGGCTGGAACGGCCGCCCCCAGCGCATCTGCACCGGATACATGCGCCCCTCGCTGCTGATTACCGGGGCGTCGTCGAGCAACGCAGACAGGCGCTGCCCTTCCAGCGTGGCGGACATCAGCAGGATCTTCAGCGGCGGCTCGTCACGCAGCAGCTCGCGGCCGTTGAGGCTCAGGGCCAGGGCCAGGTCGGCATCCAGGCTGCGCTCGTGAAATTCGTCGAAGATCAACAGGCCCACCCCGTCCAGCGCCGGGTCGTCCTGCAGGCGCCGGGTGAGGATGCCTTCGGTGACCACTTCGATGCGGGTACGCGGGCCGACCTTGCTGTCCAGGCGAATGCGGTAACCGACGGTTTCGCCCACCGCCTCGCCCAGTTCGCTGGCCAGCCGTTCGGCTGCCGCGCGGGCAGCCAGCCGGCGCGGTTCGAGCATCAGGATGCGCTGGCCGGCCAGCCACGGCTCATCGAGCAGGGCCAGTGGCACGCGGGTGGTCTTGCCGGCGCCCGGCGGTGCCTCGAGCACGGCTTCGTGGCGCTGCTGCAAGGCGGTGCGCAAGGCCGGCAGCACGGCATCGATCGGTAATGAATTCATGGTAGCCCTCGAACAATCGGCCGAGTATAACGGCGAACCGAGCCTGCCTTATCATGGTCTTAGCTGCACCCTCCGGCATTTCGCCGGTAGCGGTGCGGCCTACTTTGCGGAGATTCACATGCGTATTCCTTCACGCCTTATCGGCGGTGCCGTGGTTGCTGCCCTGCTGACCCAGCTGACGGCTTGCGGCACCCTGTTCTTCCCCGACCGTCGCGGCCAGATCGAAGGCAAGGTCGATCCGGTGATCGTGGCGCTGGATGCCATCGGTATCCTGTTCTACGTGATCCCCGGGCTGATCGCCTTCGGCGTCGACTTTGCCACCGGTGCCATCTACCTGCCCGGCGGCAAGACCGCCCAGGTCGACCCGCACACGCTGAACAAGGCCATCGCTGCCGATGGCAAGGTCGACAAGGTGCGCCTGCAGGCCATCCTGGAGAGCGAGCTGGGCCAGCGCCTGCCGCTGAACGACCCGCGCCTGATCCAGCACAAGGGCAGCGTTGAACAACTGGCGATGTACGGCCTCAAGCCCGCCGCCTGACCGCCCGCACAAGGACGACCGATGAACACCAGCGCCGAACACGCCCGCCTGCTGCGCCTGGCGACCAATGCCTCGCTCGGGGTCGCCAGCATCCTGATCGTGAGCAAGGCGGTGGCCTGGTGGCTCAGCGGCTCGGTCAGCCTGCTGGCCGGCCTGACCGACTCGATGCTCGACGGCGTGGCCTCGTTCCTCAACCTGCTGGCGGTGCGCTATGCCCTGCGCCCGGCCGATGACGATCATCGCTACGGGCACGGCAAGGCCGAGGCACTGGCCGGCATGGCCCAGGCGCTGTTCATCGGGGTGAGTGCGGTACTGATCGGCGTACAGGCGGTCGAACGCCTGAAAAATCCCACGCCGCTGGGTGATGCCACGGTGGGCATTGTCGTGATGCTGCTGTCGCTGGGGCTGACCGTCGCCTTGCTGATGGTGCAGGCCAGGGTGGTGCGCCTCACCGGCTCGACCGCCGTGCGCGCCGACTCGCTGCACTACCGCTCCGACCTGCTGCTCAATGCCAGCATCCTGGTCGCGCTGGTGCTGGCGCGGTTCGGCTGGCCACAGGTGGATGCGTACTTTGGCCTGGGCATCGCGCTGTACATTCTATGGAGTGCCTTGCAGATCGCCCGTGAAAGCTCGGCCATCCTGATGGACAAGGAGCTGCCCGGCGAGGTGAGCGAGCAGATGATGACACTGGTGTGCGCGGTGCCTGGCGTGCAGGGCGCGCATGACCTGCGCACCCGGGTGTCGGGCAACCGCTGGTTCGTTCAGGTGGACCTGGAGCTGCCGGGCACCTTGACGCTGACCGAGGCCCACGTGCTGTGCGATGCGGCAGCGGCGGCGATCCGCCGGGAGTACCCCAAGGCCGAAGTGCTGGTGCATGCCGACCCGGTGGAGTGACACAGCAACCCCTTCGCCGGCAAGGCCGGCGCCTACGGGATTCACGCTGTGCGTGTAGGAGCCGGCCTTGCCGGCGAAGCTGTTGCGCTTCAGTTGACGCTGTAACCGCGCCCGCTCAAACACGCCCCCAGCGCCCGTCGATAGGTGTCCGTCACCTGCGCCGCAGGCGCGTAGGTCGCCGATGCCGGGTCGAACCCGGTCTGCTGCACCGCCCAGCGGTGACACTGGTAGCGGTCCTGATCGACCTGCTGTGGCGACTGCCCGTTGGCCGGGTAGGCAATCACGTCATAGCCATTGCCCGGTTGCGCCGGCGCCGCAGCCACCGGCGGGCTTACCACCACATAGTCGCGGCTGTCGTCCAGGTACTGGTAATAGGTGCCTGCAGCCAGAAAGAACAGCGCACTGCCCACCCACACCTGCCGCGCATAGTCGGGCAGGTAGTTCACCCGTACCCCGTAAGGCGGCGCCACCACCACGTAATGCGGCCCCTGCGGGCGATACCAGTAGCCACCGGAATAGTAGTAGTCACTGCCACGATACGGCACGCGCCGGTACGGTTCCGGGAAGCGGTCTATGGTGTGCCCCGGCCGATACTGAGGCCCGGGGCCCCAGCCATTGCCGTGCCCTTCGCCAGGGCGCTGCCCCGGCCCGCCGGCCTGCCAGTGCTGATTGGCGTCATTGCGCCGCGGCACGTCCTGATAGTACCCCTGGCGTGGCGGCTGGGTCTGGCGGACCTCGTCCGGGCGCGCGTTGAGCGGCGAGGACGCAGGCGGGCGCTCGCCGCCATTGGGGTCCTGCTGTGGTCCGCGACGCTCGTCCTGGGCCTGTACGCCCAGGCTCAGGCAAAGCAGACCAACACCTGCCAACTGCCAGATGCGCGACTTCATGCTGTTTCTCTCCCGCTGGCATTCATGGCCTACTCTATCAGGCCGCCTGCCACGCGCCAGCAGGCGCCAGATGAAATTGCGGACATTAAAAAAGGGTGACCCTGAGGCCACCCTTCGAGATTTTCGTCCGTGCTCGGCGCTTGTGACGCCGGCTCACCTCACGCTGTCTTGTGAACAGTGTGCAGCCCGGGGGCCGAGCACAACCAGGTGGGGTTGCTGGCCGCAGCGCCCCTGATTGGGGCCGCCGCTGTGGACATGTGTCCGGGCAGTGATTCTGTTGACCATCATAGGCAAGCGCTGCGACAGAGGATTGCTAAAATTGCTCAACAAAACATTACTTGCGCAATTTTTAACTAAGGATTGATAATCCGCAGCAATCGAAACAGAAAAGGCTTCATTCATGAGCAAGCTCGACCGATACGACCTGAGCATTCTTGCCGAACTGCAGCGCGATGCGCGCATCTCCAACCAGGAACTGGCCGAACGGATCGGCCTGTCGCCCTCGCCCTGCTCGCGGCGGGTCAAGCAACTGGAGGACGATGGCTACATCTCGCGCCAGGTCGCCCTGCTCGACCGCAAGAAGCTGGGCCTGAGCCTCACCGCCTACGTGCTGATCGGCATGGACCGGCACACCCCCGAGCGCTTCGAAACCTTCGAGGCCGCCATCCGCAGCCTGCCCCAGGTGCTCGAGTGCAGCCTGGTCACCGGCATGGATGCCGACTACCAGCTCAAGGTGGTGGTGCCGGACATGGACCACTACCAGAAGCTGCTGCTCGGCCACCTGACCCGCATCGAAGGCGTCACCAGCGTGCGTTCGAGCTTCGTGCTCAACCAGGTGCTGGCCAGCACCGAGCTGCCCCTTACGCACCTGCGTTAGTCAGCGCTGCGGGCCGGGCGTATAATCGCGCGCTTCAACCTGGCGGAGAAGATCGATGGATCCTGCGTTGTTCGAAGAATGGATGATGACCATCCTGGTCACCATCCTGATTGGTTTCATGGGTTTCATCGTCTGGGACCTGGCGAAAAAATCCAAGGCTGGCAAGTTCGGCACCTTCATCCTGTTTTTCGTGCTGGGCCTGGGCATTCTCGCCTTCGTCATCAAGAGCGTGGTCATCGGCTTCATCGAAGGCGTCTAGCGCCGCGCCGGCACCTCGCGCCAGCAGCCCTGGTCCAGCCCATCCAGGCTCCAGTCGCCGATCCGCACGCGCACCAGGCGCAGGGTCGGCAAGCCTACCGCCGCGGTCATGCGTCGCACCTGGCGGTTGCGCCCTTCCTTGATCACCAACTCCAGCCAGGCGGTCGGCACGCTCTTGCGAAAGCGTACCGGCGGGTTGCGCGGCCACAGTTGCGGCTCTTCCAGATGACGCGCCTGGGCCGGCAAGGTCATGCCGTCATTCAGTTGCACACCCTCGCGCAAGCGCTGCAGCTGCTCCTCGGTCGGCTCGCCCTCCACCTGTACCCAGTACGTCTTGGGCAACTTGTGCCTGGGGTCGGCAATGCGCGCCTGCAACTGGCCGTCATTGGTCAGCAGCAACAACCCTTCGCTGTCGCGGTCCAGACGCCCGGCCGGGTATACGCCCGGTACATCGATGAAGTCCTTGAGGGTGGCGCGGCCCTCGCCGTCGCTGAACTGGGTCAGCACGTCGAAGGGCTTGTTGAACAGGAGCAGACGCGGCGCGGCCGGCGGCGCCTTGGCCTGGCGACGCGGGCCGGCGGGTTTGGCCGCGGCGGGCCGCGGCTTGGAACGGGGGGGTAACGGCATGGGGCCTCAGCGGAACGGCGGCTCGTCGAAACTGCGCAGTTTACGCGAGTGCAGCGAGTTCAGTTCGGTGCGCAGCAGGTCGAGCGCCGCAATACCTATCTTCAGGTGCTGGCTGACCGCCCGGTTGTAGAAAGCGTTGGCCGCCCCCGGCAGCTTGATCTCGCTGTGCAGCGGCTTGTCGGACACGCACAGCAAGGTGCCGTAGGGCACGCGCAGGCGGTAGCCCTGGGCGGCGATGGTGCCGCTTTCCATGTCCACTGCCACGGCCCGCGACAGGTTGATCAACGGGCGCTCCTGGGCCCAGCGCAGCTCCCAGTTACGGTCGTCGTAGGTCAGCACGGTGCCGGTGCGCAGGCGCTTTTTCAGCTCGTCGCCACGTTCGCCGGTCACCTGCGCCGCCGCTTCCTGCAACGCCAACTGCACCTCGGCCAGGGCCGGGATCGGGATATTGGGCGGCAGCACACGGTCCAGGATGCCGTCGCGGCGCATGTAGGCGTGGGCCAGCACGTAGTCGCCGATGGTCTGGGATTGGCGCAGGCCGCCGCAATGGCCGATCATCAGCCAGCAGTGCGGGCGCAGCACCGCCAGATGGTCGGTGATGTTCTTGGCGTTGGACGGGCCCACGCCGATATTGACCAGGGTGATGCCATGGCCGTCGGCAGCAATCAGGTGATACGCCGGCATCTGGTAGCGGTGCCACACCACCCCGGCCACCAGCGCCTGGGCCTCGCCATTGTCCATGGCCTTTTCGATCACCACGTTGCCCGGCAGCACCATGCGCACGAAGCGCGGGTCTTGGCGCAGTTGCTCCAGGCCGTGGGTGATGAACTGGTCGACATAGCGGTGGTAGTTGGTGAGCAGGATCCATGGCTGCACATGCCGCCAGTCGCTGCCGGTGTAATGCACCAGCCGGCGCAGCGAGAAATCGACCCGCGCCGCGTCGAACAGCGCCAGCGGCAGCGGGTCGACGTTGGCCCAGTCGTACAGCCCGTCGGCGATGCCGTCGGTGGCCGCCGACAGGTCGGTGCTGGGGAACACCCGCGCCAGCGCCGCAGCGGTGATGCCGGTGCCGGCCAGTTCATCGCCCTGCTCGACCACATAGGGGTAGGGAATGTTCTGCTCGCTCAGCCCCACTTCGACCGTCACGGTAAAGTCGCGCATCAAGGGCCCGAGCTGCTCCAGCAGGTAGCCGCGAAACGCGGCCGGCTGAGTCACAGTGATGCTGTAGGTGCCCGGCAACTGAACCTTGGCGTAGGCCCGGGTGATCACCGGTACGTCACCCTGATACTGGTAGGTCAGGCGCAGTTCGGGGTAACGAAACTGCGCGCGCTCGGCCGCATTGGGCTCGGTGCGGTCCTTGAGGTAGCGCTTAAGCGCCTGGCTCAGTGCGGCGGTGGCGGATTCGTGCAAGGCGGCCAACTGGTCGACGGCTTGCTCGGCGGTTTCCACGACAACGAAGGTTTCATCGGTACGGCTCACAATGTACTTCCTGTCTGTCTGACATGCATGGGCCCATCTTGCCTATATCCGCCGGCAAAGGCACGCACGTTAGAGCGGCCAGTTCGGTGTGGCCCGCTGCACCAGCGCCGCCACGTCCGCCCCGCGCGGCAACGTGCCGTAGACCCGGCCGCTGCCGGACAGCCGGCTGCCAATGAAGGCGTCACTGACCGCCGCATTGCCGGCCTCCAGCAACAGCTTGGCCTGCACCGCCAGGGCGATGTCCTCGGTGAGCTGGCGGGCGCGGTACTGGATGTCGCCGGTATCGGCGAAGGCCGCCTTGAGGTTGCCGATGTGTGCGGCCAGACGCGGGTCGCCATGGCCATCGCCCAGCTCCGCAAACAGCGTGTCCAGTACACCGGGCTCCTTGGACAGGGCACGCAACACGTCCAGGCACTGCACGTTGCCCGAGCCTTCCCAGGTCGAGTTGACCGGGGCCTCGCGGTACAGCCGGGGCAGGATGCTCTCTTCCACGTAACCGGCGCCGCCCATGCATTCGGCGGCCTCGTTGATCATGGCCGGCGCGCGCTTGCAGATCCAGTACTTGCCCACCGCCGTCATCAGCCGCGCAAAGCGCGCCTGGTGCGGGTCGTCGGGCTGGTCCAGCGCATGCCCCATGCGCAGGCTCAGGGCCAGCGCCGCCTCGCTTTCCAGGGCCAGGTCGGCGAGCACATTCTGCATCAATGGCTGCTCGGCCAGCACCCGGCCCCCGACCGTGCGGTGGGCGCAGTGGTGCGCGGCCTGGGTCAGGGCCTGGCGCATCAGCGCGCTGGAGCCGACCATGCAGTCGAAACGGGTCATGGCCACCATCTCGATGATGGTCGGCACGCCACGGCCTTCCTCGCCGATCATCCAGGCCAGGGCGCCGCGAAACTCCACCTCGCTGGACGCGTTCGAACAGTTGCCCAGCTTGTTCTTCAGGCGCTGGATATAGAACTGGTTGCGCGTGTCATCCGGGCGATGGCGCGGCAGCAAAAAGCAGCTCAGGCCCTTGTCGGTCTGCGCCAGGGTCAGGAACGCGTCGCACATCGGTGCCGAACAGAACCACTTGTGGCCCACCAGCTCGTAGGCCTGGCCCGGCCCCGGCGCGCCCACCGGGTAGGCCCGGGTGGTATTGGCACGCACGTCGGTACCGCCCTGCTTCTCGGTCATGGCCATGCCCAGCGTAACCCCCACCTTGTGCCGGTCGCCGGCATTGCGCGGGTCGTAGGCGGTGGCCAGCACCTTGGGTACCCAGTACTCGGCCAGGTCCGGTTGCAGCCTGAGCGCCGGCACCGCGGCAAAGGTCATGGTCAGCGGGCAGCCGCTACCGGCTTCGGCCTGGCTGTGCAGGTAGGTCATCGAGGCACGGGCGACATGCGCGCCGGCACGCGGCTCGGCCCAAGGCAGCGAGGGCAGGCCATGCTCGATGGCAGTCCGCATCAGCTCATGGTAGGCCGGGTGAAACTCCACCAGATCGATCCGATGCCCATAACGGTCATGGCTGCTGAACTGCGGCTTGTTCTGGTTGGCCAGAAAGCCTGCGGCCATCAGCGGCCCACCGGCCAGCGCGCCGTAGGCATCGATGCGCGACTCGGCCCAGCCCGCGCCGTAATGGCGCGACCATTGCTGCAGCGGCAGGTCGAGGCGATACAGATTGGCGCCGTCGAGGCTGGGCGGCTGGTTGGTGACTTCGTGGGTTTCGGCGTACTGGTGCAGGTTCATCGGGGGCTCCTGGCAGATCCGGACGTGACCCCAGTGAATCACGCCCCGCCCCCGGCTCAAAGTGACAAAAACGCCTAATCAGCCGCGATTTGCCCCGATCTGGGCGCCCCGGAAAACCCGCTGGGCACCCGGGCCGTCAGGGTCAGTTCGAAGCAACTGCCCTCGCCCGGGCTCGACTGATGGCTCAGCTGTGCATCGATCAACAGCGCCAACTTGCGACAGATCGACAGGCCAATGCCCAGGCCGCCGTACTCGCGGGTCATCGACCCATCGACCTGGAAGAAACGCTGGTAGGGCGCTGCCTCGTCCAGGCAGTGAAAGCCGATACCGCTGTCGCGCACACTGAAGGTCAGGCTCGCCTGATCGACGCCCATGGGCGTGGCCCGCACCTTGAGCAGCACGCCGCCGCGATGGGTGAACTTGAGCCCGTTGTCGAGCAGGTAGCTCAGGCACATGGCCAGCTTGCGCCGGTCGCCGTGGATCACGTCCGGCAGATCCATGCCCGGGTCCAGGTTGAAGAACAGGCCCTTTTCCTGGGCCTTGGGCAGAAAGCGCACGCGCAGTTCGTGAAGCAATCCATGCACGCTGAACAGCTCGGTCTGCACCTGCAGGCGACCGGCCTTGAGCTCGGTGAGAATCAGGATGTCGTCGACCATGCGCATCATGTTCTGCGCGGCAGCGTTGGCGGTGTGCTGGTAGGGGGTACGCTCCTGCTCGCTGGTGGCCATCTGCATCAGTTCCAGCGAGCCGATCACACCGTTCATGGGGGTGCGCAGCTCATGGGTAACGGTGGCCAGGAACTCGTCCTTGAGGCGATTGCTGCGCGCCAGCTGCAGGTTGGCCTGCTCCAGGGTCAGCCCGGCCTCACGCAGCGTGCGCGCCTGTTCTTCGCGCATGCTGTTGATGCGGTCGGCCAGGGCCAGCGACAGCAGCCCCACCTCCAGCGCCGAACCGATCTGGCTGGCATACATGGTCAGGAACACATTGGGCAGGTAGCCCAGCACCATCAGGGTGTTGACCAGCCCGCCGAGCAAAAAGGCCGACCAGGCGATGATGAAGTAGCGTGCCACGCGCATGCCGCGCCACCAGGCAAACAGCCCGGCGGCGAAGATGCTCACCGTGAACAGCAGCGCCAGCGCGGTAGCCAGGCGCAGGGCGATCCCGTAGTCCTGCGCCAGCGACATCACCATCACCAGCACCGAACAGGCCATCAGCCCCTGCAGGAAGCGGTCGAAGGCGCGGCTGTGGCTGGCCATCTGCAGGAAACTGCGCGCGAACTGGCAACCGAACAGGCCCGCGGCGCCGATGAACAACGGGGTGGCGGCGTTGGCCCACCACGGGTGGTCCGGCCAGAAGTACGCCACCCCGGCGCCATTGACCGAGACCTGGTACAGGCCGAACGAGGCGATGTAGAGGATGTAGTAGAGGTAGCTCCTGTCGCGCACACTGATGAAGATGAACAGGTTGTACACCAGCATCCCCAGCAGCACGCCGTAGATCAGCCCCAGCACATACAGCCGCGTGGGCTGCGCCTCCAGGTACGCATCGCTCGACCACAACGTCAGCGGCGCCTGTACCGAACCCTCGCTGTGCAGGCGCAGGTACAAAGTAGTCGCCTGGCCGGGGGCGAACGGCAGATTGAACAGGTAGTTGTTCTGGCGGATCTGGCGGCTGGCGTAGGGCAAGGCATCCCCGGTGCGCTGCGCCAGGTAGTAGTGCCCGGCGGCATCGGGCAGGTAGAGCTCCAGGTAATCGAGTGGCGGGTAGGCCAGCTCCAGCAACCAGTGACGTGGCGCCGCCTGGGCCGTGGCGGTGTAGCGCAGGTCGAGCCTGATCCAGAAGACCGAGGTCGAATAGCCGGCGTTGAGCACGTCGGCCTGGTGCGGCTCGAAGCGGCTGGCGAAGTCCGGCGAGCTCACCTGGGCGATGCTGGCGCTGCCATCGGGGTCTTCATACACCTGCATCAGGCGGCCCAGCGGCAACTGCCGGGTGGTGTCGTCGAAATCGGCAGCGCTGGCCAACAGTGGCAAACAGCACAGCAAGAAAGTCAGCAAATTACGCATACAGCCCCGGCGTGGCATGTGCAGTCGCGTCGCGTTGGCCTCCTGTCCGTTTGAGGCGACGAAATCCGACAGTACCTGTTATCGATTGGCGAGCACTCTAGCATAGGTTCCCGGCGCTTCCAGCGGTGTTGTTTCAATTCAATTCAGAGGCTCTATCTCGCGGTTTTCAGCCTATATCAGAGAAGCAATCTGACCTGTCGATCAAAAACACCGCCTGCCTGGAAGACCCGCCAAAAGCGTTTGGTGGTAAGCTCGCGCACCATGAATACCTACAGCTCCCGCCCCGTTGTCCTCTGTCTCTCCGGCCACGACCCCAGTGGCGGCGCCGGCTTGCAGGCAGATATCGAAGCCCTGATCGCTCAAGGTTGTCACGCCGCCCCGGCCGTCACCGCCCTGACCGTGCAGAATACCGTCAATGTCAGTGACTTCCGCGTGCTCGACCGCGAGTGGGTGCTGGCCCAGGCCAATGCCGTGCTGACCGACTCGACCGTCGCGGCGGTGAAGCTTGGCATGCTTGGCTCGCTGGCCATGGTCGACACCATCGTCGAACTGCTCAGCGCCCACCCGCACCTGCCGCTGGTGTGCGACCCGGTGCTGCGCGCCGGTGGCGGTGGTCGCCTGGGCAAGGACGAGGTCGGCTACGCCATGCGCGAACGGCTGCTGCCGCTGGCCACCATTGCCACGCCCAACCTGCCCGAGGCCCGCATCCTGGCCGAACTGCCCGAAGGCAGTGCCGATGAATGCGCCGAAAAACTGCTGCCATTCGTCAAGCACCTGCTGATCACCGGCGGCCACGGCGACGAACACGAAATTCACAACCGCCTGTACAGCCGCGACGGCGAACACCACACCTGGACCTGCCAGCGCCTGCCGGGCGACTACCATGGCTCGGGCTGCACCCTGGCCAGCGCCCTGGCCGGACGCCTGGCCCTGGGCGAGCAGTTGCACAGCGCGGTACGCTCGGCGCTGGACTACACCTGGCGCACCCTGCGTGACGCCGAAAAACTCGGCCAGGGCCAGTACGTGCCACGCCGCCTGCCCCTGGATTTCTGTTCCTGACCGACCGCCCCGAGGCCTGCACGATGAAGTTACGTGGTTTGTATGCCATCACCGACAGCCAACTGTTGGCTGGCCGCTTTCTTGCCTACGTCGAAGCGGCCCTCGAAGGTGGCGTGACCCTGCTGCAATACCGCGACAAGAGCCAGGACCACGCACGTCGCCTGGGCGAGGCCGAAGCGCTCAAGGCCCTGTGCGAGCGCTACAACACCCGCCTGATCATCAATGACGATGCCGAGCTGGCCGCGCGCCTGGACGTCGGCGTGCACCTGGGCCAGACCGACGGCCCGCTGACCCCGGCGCGCACCCTGCTGGGGCGCAGCGCGATCATCGGCGCCACCTGTCACGCCCAGCTCGACCTGGCCGAGCAGGCGGCCCGCGAAGGCGCCGACTATGTCGCCTTCGGCCGCTTCTTCAACTCGGCCACCAAACCCGGCGCCCCGGCCTGCAACGTGCAGCTGCTGGAGGACGCCCGTGGCCGCATCAAATTGCCGATTGCCGTGATCGGCGGCATCACCCTGGACAACGCCGCACCGCTGGTCGCCCATGGCGCCGACCTGCTGGCGGTGATTCACGGCCTGTTCGGCGCCGACAGCACGGCCGAGGTCACTCGCCGCGCCCGCGCCTTCAACGCCCTGTTCGCATCTGCCTGAGAGAGCCCGACATGTCTCGTTCCGAAACCCTGTTTGCCAATGCCCAGAAGCACATCCCCGGTGGCGTGAACTCGCCCGTGCGTGCGTTCAAGAGCGTGGGCGGCACGCCGCTGTTCTTCAAGCACGCCGAAGGCGCCTATGTCACTGACGAAGACGACAAGCGCTATGTCGACTACGTCGGCTCGTGGGGCCCGATGATCCTCGGCCACAGCCACCCGGACGTGCTGGAGTCGGTGCGCAAGCAACTGGCCCACGGCCTGTCCTATGGCGCCCCGACCGCGATGGAAACCGAGATGGCCGACCTGGTCTGCTCGATCGTGCCGTCGATGGAAATGGTGCGCATGGTCAGCTCCGGCACCGAAGCGACCATGAGCGCGATCCGCCTGGCCCGTGGCTTCACCGGTCGCGACAGCATCATCAAGTTCGAAGGCTGCTACCACGGCCACTCCGACAGCCTGCTGGTCAAGGCCGGCTCCGGCCTGCTGACCCAGGGCGTGCCAAGCTCGGCCGGCGTGCCGGCGGCGTTCGCCAAGCACACCCTGACCCTGCCGTTCAACGATATCGACGCGGTAGCGAAGATGCTCGGTGAAGTCGGCCAGGACGTGGCGTGCATCATCGTCGAGCCGGTGGCCGGCAACATGAACTGCGTGCCACCGGCGCCGGGCTTCCTCGAAGGCCTGCGCAGCCTGTGCGACCAGCACGGCGTGGTGCTGATCTTCGACGAAGTGATGACCGGTTTCCGCGTGGCCCTGGGCGGCGCCCAGGCGCACTACGGGGTGACCCCGGACCTGTCGACCTTCGGCAAGATCGTCGGTGGCGGCATGCCAGTGGGCTGCTTCGGCGGCAAGCGCCACATCATGGAGCAGATCGCGCCGCTGGGCCCGGTGTACCAGGCCGGCACCCTGTCGGGCAACCCGCTGGCCATGGCCGCGGGCCTGACAACCCTCAAGCTGATCAGCCGTCCGGGCTTCCATGACGAGCTGAGCGCCTTCACCAGCCGCCTGCTCGATGGCCTGCAGCAGCGCGCCGATGCGGCCAGCGTGCCGTTCGTCACCACCCAGGCCGGTGGCATGTTCGGCCTGTACTTCAGCGGCGCCGACGACATCGTCACCTTCGACGACGTGATGGCCAGCGATGCCGAGCGCTTCAAGCGCTTCTTCCACCTGATGCTCGAAGGCGGCGTGTACCTGGCGCCGAGCGCATTCGAAGCCGGCTTCACCTCCATCGCCCACGGCGAGACCGAGCTGAAGATCACCCTGGATGCCGCCGAGCGGGCCTTCGCCAAGCTGTGAAACCGCTTCGCCGGCCAGGCCGGCCCCTGCAGGTTGCATGCAATCTCATGCAATCTGCACGGGCCGGCCTGGCCGGCAAAGACGCCAGAACAGCCACCGCAAGCCTCCCCGCCTTCCTCCCTCGGCAGAAAATCGAGTAAAGACTTTGTAAGGTGGGCGCTGCTTATCCCATAATGTGCCACCAGACACATTGGCCGCAGCTTTGCAGAGGTAAGTCGATCACCATGAACCGCGCCGGCCGCGCCCTCGCACTGGGCTGCCTGTTGCTACTTCAGCCCCTGCTGGCCACCGCAGGCGGTAACTCGTTGCTGATCCCGGCAGCAGGCCGCTGCACCCTCAATACGCCTGCCGAAGAACTGCAACAGGCCCTGGCCAGCTGCCAGCAGGCCGCGCAGTCCGGCGACGCACAGGCGCAGTACGAGCTGGGCGAGTTCTATTACGACGGCAAGAACGCCCCGCAAGACCTGAACAAGGCACTCAACTATTTCGAGCAGGCCTCGCTGCAAGGCCACGCCGAAGCGCAATATCGCCTGGGCAGCATGTTCTTTCGCGGCGAAGGCGTCGCCGCCAACAACGTGCAGGCCTATATCGTGCTGAAGATGGCCGCGGTGAACGGCGCTGAAGACGCGCTGGACATGGCCGACGAAGTGTCGGCAAAAATGCAGCGCGACGAACTGGAGATGGCCACCCAGGTACTCGGCCAGATCTTTCGCAAGTACCTGCTGGAGCTGCAGACCGTCGACGGTCGCACGCCCTTCGCACCCCTTCCGTAACGCAGCCGTTACTTCTCGGGCATCGGCATCGGGAACGGCATCACGTTGCTGACGCCACGGGCTTCACTGACCTTCGGCGTGCCCAGGCGCTCGACCTCGTCGATGCGCACGATCGAATGCATGGGCACGAAGCTGCGCACCACACCCTCGAACTGAGCCTTGAGCTTCTCCTCGCTCGGGTCGACCACGACCTGAGTGCGCTCGCCGAACACGAATTCCTCGATCTCCAGAAAACCCCACAGGTCACTCTGGTAGATCTGTTTGGCGTACATCTCGAACACCTGGCCCTGGTTGAGAAAGATGACTTTGTAGATGGGAGCTTCGCGTTTGGTCATTGGGGGCTGGAACAGTCACAGGGGGAAATAAGCCGCAAACTATAACATAGCCGCCCGAACGACAGCGCTAGGAACCCTCGACCACGCGCCCTATAATGCGCGGTTCTTTGAATCACCTGATGATCACGCATGGCCAAGAAGCTCTATATCGAAACCCATGGCTGCCAGATGAACGAGTATGACAGCTCGCGCATGGTCGACCTGCTGGGTGAACATCAAGCGCTGGAGGTGACCGAGCGGGCCGAAGACGCCGACGTCATCCTGCTCAACACCTGCTCGATCCGCGAACGGGCCCAGGACCGCGTCTACTCCCAGCTCGGCCGCTGGCGCGAGCTCAAGGACGCCAAGCCCGACATGGTGATCGCCGTGGGCGGTTGCGTGGCCAGCCAGGAAGGTGATTCGATCCGCAAGCGCGCACCCTATGTCGACGTGGTGTTCGGCCCGCAGACCCTGCACCGCCTGCCCGAGATGATCGACGCGGCGCGCACCACGCGCCTGCCGCAAGTCGACGTGTCGTTCCCCGAGATCGAGAAGTTCGACCACCTGCCCGAACCGCGTATCGACGGCCCCACTGCCTACGTGTCGGTGATGGAAGGCTGCAGCAAGTACTGCACCTTCTGCGTGGTGCCCTATACCCGCGGCGAAGAGGTCAGCCGCCCGTTCGACGACGTGCTGGCCGAGATCATCCACCTGGCCGAGAACGGCGTGCGTGAAGTCACCCTGCTGGGCCAGAACGTCAACGGCTACCGGGGCCAGACCCACGACGGTCGCGTGGCCGATCTCGCCGAGCTGATCCGGGTGGTGGCGGCCGTCGACGGCATCGATCGCATCCGCTACACCACCTCGCACCCGCTGGAGTTCTCCGACAGCCTGATCCAGGCGCACGCCGAGGTACCGGAGCTGGTCAAGCACCTGCACCTGCCGGTGCAGTCGGGCTCGGACCGCGTGCTGGCGGCGATGAAGCGCGGGCACACGGTGCTGGAGTACAAGTCCAAGCTGCGCAAGCTCAAGGCGGCGGTACCGGGCATCTGCATCAGTTCCGACTTCATCATCGGCTTCCCCGGCGAAACCGAGAAAGACTTCGAGAACACCATGAAGCTGGTGGCCGAGGTCGGCTTCGACTTCTCCTACTCGTTCATCTACAGCCCGCGTCCGGGCACCCCGGCCTCCGACCTGCCGGACGACACCCCCGAGGCGCTGAAGAAGGAACGCCTGGCTGCACTGCAGCACCGCCTGGACCACCAGGGCTTCGAGATCAGCCGACAGATGGTCGGCACCCTGCAGCGCATCCTGGTAACCGACTATTCGCGACGCGACCCGGGGCAGTTGCAGGGGCGCACGGAGAATAACCGTATCGTCAACTTCCGCTGCGACAATCCCACGCTGATCGGCCAGTTCGTCGACATCCACATCGACGATGCACGGCCACATTCGCTGTTCGGTTCGCTGGTGCAATAAGGGCCTGCGCCGGGCCCGACGAGCGGCCCGGCGACCCTTGATCGTTTCAGCGCTTTCACCGTAGCGCGGGTGGGGTTATCCTTGAATTCATCCAAATTGCCGTAGGGCGGCTAAAAACGACCTTGAACGCACCCATAGAACCTCATCGCTTCATCCTCGAGCCCTTCGAGGCTCATCGCTTCGCCAACCTGTGCGGGCAGTTCGACGAGCACCTGCGCCTGATCGAACAGCGCCTGGCCATCGAGATCCGCAACCGCGGCAATCAGTTCGAACTGATCGGCGAACCCAAACTGACCTCCTCTGCCGAGCAGCTGCTGCGCCGCCTCTACCGCGAGACCAAGGCCACCGAGCTGTCCCCGGAAATGGTCCACCTGTTCCTGCAGGAATCGGCCGTTGAAGCGCTGGAGAACCCGGCAGTCAACGAAGTCAGCGTTTCGCTGCGCACGCGCAAGGGCATGATTCGCCCACGCGGGCTCAACCAGCAGCGCTACGTGAAGGAAATCCTCGGCAACGACATCAACTTCGGTATCGGCCCTGCCGGTACCGGCAAGACCTACCTGGCCGTGGCCTGCGCGGTCGACGCGCTGGAGCGTGAACAGGTGCGTCGCATCCTGCTGGTACGCCCGGCAGTCGAGGCCGGCGAGAAGCTCGGCTTCCTGCCCGGCGACCTGGCCCAGAAGATCGACCCGTACCTGCGCCCGCTGTACGACGCCCTGTACGAGATGCTCGGCTTCGAACACGTGGCCAAGCTGATCGAACGCCAGGTGATCGAGATCGCCCCGCTGGCCTACATGCGCGGCCGCACCCTGAACAACAGCTTCATCATCCTCGACGAGAGCCAGAACACCACCGTCGAGCAGATGAAGATGTTCCTCACCCGTATCGGCTTCGGTTCCACTGCCGTGATCACCGGTGACATCACCCAGGTCGACCTGCCGCGCGGCACCAAGTCGGGCCTGGCCCACGTCATCAGCGTGCTCAAGGACGTGCCGGGCATCAGCTTCACCCATTTCCAGCCCAAGGACGTCGTGCGCCACCCGTTGGTCCAGCGCATCGTCGAAGCCTACGAGCGCTTCGAGAATGCACAGGCGGGCCCGACCGAAGGCAAACCGCACGATGCTTGAGCTCGATCTGCAACTGGCCACCCAGGCAAGCGCCCCGAGTGAAGAACAGTTCCGCCAATGGTGCGCCCTGGCCCTGCGCCAGCGCAGTGCCGATTCTGAACTGACCATCCGCCTGGTCGACGAAGCCGAAGGTCGCGAGCTGAACCACACCTGGCGGCACAAGGACTACGCCACCAACGTGCTGTCCTTCCCGGCCGATGTGCCCGACGACCTGCTCGACATCCCGCTGCTGGGCGACCTGGTGATCTGCGTGGCGGTGGTGGAGCGCGAGGCCGCCGAGCAGGGCAAAGCCCTCGAAGCCCACTGGGCCCACCTGGTCATCCACGGTTGCCTGCACCTGCTGGGCTACGACCACATCGACGACGATGAGGCCGAGGAAATGGAAGCACTGGAACGAACGTTGCTTGCCGAACTGGGTCACCCCGACCCGTACGCCGACGACGAACACGACGCACCCCACACTGATATCTGCAAGGATCACGAGTAACCGCCATGAGCGAAGATCGATCGAGCAACGGGCAAAAGTCCTGGCTGGGCAAACTGACCCAGGCTTTTGCCCATGAGCCGAAAAACCGCCAGGAGCTCCTCGAGCTGCTGCGCGAAGCGCACCAGAACAAGCTGCTCGACAGCGAGGCCCTGACCATCGTCGAAGGTGCGATCCAGGTCGCCGACCTGCAGGTGCGCGACATCATGGTGCCGCGCTCGCAGATGATCAGCATCAAGGCGTCGCAGACCCCGCGCGAGCTCCTGCCGGCAGTGATCGACGCCGCGCATTCGCGCTACCCGGTGGTCGGCGAGAGCCACGACGACGTGCTTGGCGTATTGCTGGCCAAGGACCTGTTGCCATTGATCCTCAAGGAGAACGGCGACAGCTTCAACATCAAGGACCTGCTGCGCCCGGCCACCTTCGTGCCCGAGTCCAAGCGCCTGAACGTGCTGCTGCGCGAGTTTCGCGCCAACCACAACCACATGGCCATCGTCATCGACGAATACGGCGGCGTGGCGGGCCTGGTGACCATCGAGGACGTGCTGGAGCAGATCGTCGGCGACATCGAGGACGAGCATGACGTCGAGGAAGACAGCTACATCAAGCCGCTGCCCAGCGGCGACTTCCTGATCAAGGCCCTGACGCCGATCGAGAACTTCAATGCATTCTTCGACAGCGAGTTCTCCGACGACGAGTTCGACACCGTCGGCGGCCTGGTCATGAGCGCCTTCGGCCACCTGCCCAAGCGCAACGAAACCACCGAGATCGGCCCGTACCGCTTTCGCATCCTCAATGCCGACAGCCGCCGGATTCACCTGCTGCGCCTGACCCCCATCACCCGTTAAGGACAACCATGCGCTGGATCACCCGCCCCGGCTGGCCCGGTAACCTGCTGGCCGTGGCGGCCGGCGCCCTCACCCCGCTGAGCCTGGCCCCATTCGACATCTGGTCGCTATCGCTGCTGTCGCTGGCGCTGTTCTACCTGGGCCTGCGCGAGCTGAGCCCGCGCCAGGCGCTGTGGCGCGGCTGGTGCTACGGCTTCGGCCTGTTCGGTGCTGGCACCTGGTGGATCTACGTCAGCATCCACGACTACGGCGGCGCCTCGGCGCTGCTGGCCGGCGGCCTGATGCTGCTGTTCTTCGCCGCCATCGCGTGGTTTTTCGCCCTGCCGGCCTGGCTGTGGGCGCGCTGGCTGCGCCGCCCTGAAGCACCGCTGGCCGACGCGCTGTGCTTTGCCGCCCTGTGGGTGGGCCAGGAGGCGTTCCGCGGCTGGTTTCTCACCGGTTTCCCGTGGCTCTATGCCGGCTACAGTCAGCTGGACGGTCCGCTGGCGGGCCTGGCCCCGCTGGGCGGCATTTGGCTGGTGTCCTTCACCCTGGCCCTGACCGCCGCCCTGCTGTGCAACCTGCACCGCCTGCGCGAGCGCAAGGGCTTCATGGCCATCGGCGCGCTACTGCTGTTCGCCCCGTGGATCATCGGCCTGGCACTCAAGGGCCATGCCTGGACCGTGCCTTCGGGCGAGCCGCTGAAGGTCGCGGCAATCCAGGGCAACATCGAGCAGGAACTGAAGTGGGACCCCGAGCAGCTCAACCGGCAACTGGCGCTGTACCGCGACATGAGCTTCAGTTCCCGGCCCGTGGACCTGATCGTGTGGCCCGAAACCGCAGTGCCGGTGCTCAAGGAGCAGGCCCAGGGCTACCTGGACATGATGGGCAGCTTCGCCACTGACCGGCATTCGGCGCTGATCACGGGTGTGCCGGTACGTGAGGTGGTGCACCAGCAGCGGCGCTACTACAACGGCATCACCGTGGTCGGCGAGGGTGACGGCACCTACCTCAAGCAGAAGCTGGTGCCCTTTGGCGAGTACGTGCCCCTGCAGGACATGCTGCGTGGCCTGATCGCCTTCTTCGACCTGCCGATGTCGGACTTCGCCCGCGGCCCCGAAGACCAGGCCATGCTGCAGGCCAAGGGCTACCACCTGGCGCCGATGATCTGCTACGAAGTGGTCTACCCGGAACTGGCCGCCAGCCTTGCCGCCAAGAGCGACATCCTGCTGACCATCAGCAACGACACCTGGTTCGGCAAGTCGATCGGCCCCATCCAGCACCTGCAGATGGCGCAGATGCGCGCCCTGGAAGCCGGGCGCTGGATGATCCGCGCCACCAACAACGGTGTCACCGGCCTGATCGACCCGTTCGGCAAGATCACCGCGCAGATTCCGCAGTTCGAACGCGGCATCCTCTACGGTGAAGTGGTGCCGATGCAGAAACTCACGCCCTACCTGCACTGGCGCTCCTGGCCGCTGACCCTCCTGTGCCTGGGCCTGTTCGGCTGGGCCCTGCTGGCCAGCCGCATTGCCAAGACGGTCTAGTAGAACAGGCGATAACCCAGCAGGCCGACTGCTTCGTTGAGCAGTTGGCCGCTCTGCCACATGGCGCGGCTCTCGGGCATCCAGCCGCCGAACGGGCGTGCATAGGCATGCCCCAGATAGCCAACCGGCGCCGCCACCACGTCGAACCCCGCCTGTTCGAAACTCCACACCGAACGCGGCATGTGCCAGGCCTGGGTGACCACCACCACACGCTTCACGCCCTGCGGCAACAGCAGCGCGGCGCTCATCTGGGCGTTCTCCCAGGTGGTACGGCTCTGCTCTTCGAGCCAGCGTACCGGCACATCGAAATCGCGCTGCAACGAATCGGCCATCAATCGCGCCTCGCTCGGCGGCGTACCGTAGTGCAGCCCACCGCTGGTCAACAGCGGCAGGCCGCTGGCCTTGGCCAGTTGCGCCGCGTAGCGCATACGCTCCAGTGCCACGCCGGTGGGCTGGTCGGCGCCACCCCAGGCCGGATCACCGCGCTCGCGCCCGGCGCCCAGCACCACGATCACGTCGGCCTGGCCGGCCAGCGCCTGCCACTGCTGCGTCGCAAGCGGCGGCACACGCTCCAGCTGGCGCGCCGCGAACTCCACCACCACCGGCAGGCTCATCAGCCACAGCCCGCCCAGGCCGGCGATGAAACACAACAGCGAGGTACGCGGCCAGGACCGGCGCAGCCACCACGCTGCCAGCAGCAGCAACAGCAGCACGCCGGGCGGCAGAATTAGTTGTTTGATGAAATAGCGAAATGGCATCAGGCACCTCCATGGATGCCCAAGGCTACAGACAAACGGCGCCTGGCAACAATGCCGCCAGGCGCCGATCAATGGGAATCATGGTGCCAGTGGCGCACTCCGCCTGCGCCTGATTGTGCCCGGCAACTGCCTATCTATTTGCAGTGCAGCTTTCCGGGCTTTGCCGTGTGGGTGGAACGCGCCGCCTGCTTGAGCCAGACGACCTTGGCCCTGGACGGCGGCTGCGCTTGCTGCATCGCTTCGGCACGACCCGGCGCACCCTCCGGCAACGACGCCAGATAGGCCCTGATCACGTCGAATTCGGCGCGGCTCAGGCCACGCAGTTCCAGTTCGGCAGGCATTTCATCACGCAATCGAGCGGCCGTACGGGCGACATCCAGGGCAAGCCCCAGGCGATCGAGCAACCGCTCGTAAATCTCCGGCTTCAGTGGTTCCAGCTGCGACTCTCCCATCCGTTCACCTCATTGAAGATAAGATTCATCTCCCCCCACACGTCAGCTTAGCGGCACTCCCAAAACCAGCCCGTTGCCGCGACCAACGGAACGCCGGCCGATCCGGTGCAATCAGGGTTTCCCACGATGGACGGGGGTCATGTATGCTACGGCGTTCACTCTTGACACCGGATTGCCGGGCACAACGGTTTTGAACCAGCCTGGATAAGGTCTCCCATTTCTCAGCGCAAAGTAGCCATGCACGAACTCTATCAGCCCCGCGAAATCGAAGCCGCCGCCCAGTCTTACTGGAACGAGCACCACTCTTTTGACGTCAGTGAACAGCCAGGCAAGGACACCTACTACTGCCTGTCGATGTTCCCTTACCCAAGCGGCAAGCTACACATGGGGCACGTGCGCAACTACACCATCGGCGACGTGATCGCGCGCTACCAGCGCATGCTCGGCAAGAACGTCCTGCAGCCAATGGGCTGGGACGCCTTCGGCATGCCGGCGGAAAACGCCGCGATGAAGAACAACGTGGCACCGGCCAAGTGGACCTACGAAAACATCGATTACATGAAGACCCAGCTCAAGAGCCTGGGCCTGGCGATCGACTGGACCCGCGAGATCACCACCTGCAAGCCGGACTACTACCGCTGGGAGCAGTGGCTGTTCACCCGCCTGTTCGAAAAGGGCGTGATCTACCGCAAGAACGGCACCGTGAACTGGGACCCGGCCGACCAGACCGTACTGGCCAACGAGCAGGTCATCGACGGCCGTGGCTGGCGTTCGGGCGCGCTGATCGAAAAGCGCGAAATCCCGATGTACTACTTCAAGATCACCGCCTACGCCGACGAGCTGCTGGAAAGCCTCGACGAGCTGCCGGGCTGGCCTGAACAGGTCAAGACCATGCAGCGCAACTGGATCGGCAAGTCGCGCGGCATGGAAGTGCAGTTCCCCTACGACCAGGCCAGCATCGGCGAAGCGGGCACGCTGAAAGTCTTCACCACCCGCCCCGACACCCTGATGGGCGCCACCTACGTGGCAGTGGCCGCAGAGCACCCGCTGGCGACCCTCGCAGCCAAGGGCAACCCTGAGCTGCAGGCGTTCATCGACGAGTGCAAGAGCGGCAGCGTTGCCGAAGCCGACGTCGCCACCCAGGAGAAGAAGGGCCTGGCCACTTCGCTGCTGGTCGAGCACCCGCTGACCGGCGAGAAGCTCCCGGTGTGGGTCGCCAACTACGTGCTGATGCACTACGGCGACGGCGCAGTCATGGCCGTACCGGCCCACGACGAACGCGACTTCGAGTTCGCCACCAAGTACAAGCTGCCGATCAAGACCGTGGTGCGCACCAGTGCCGGCGATCAAGTGGGCAGCGAATGGCAGGCCGCCTACAACGAGCACGGCCAGCTGATCAACTCCGGCGCGTTCGACGGCCTGGACTTCCCCGGCGCCTTCGATGCCATCGAAGCCGCACTGATCACCAAGGGCCTGGGCCAGTCGCGCACCCAGTTCCGCCTGCGCGACTGGGGCATCAGCCGCCAGCGCTACTGGGGCTGCCCGATCCCGATCATCCATTGCGACGCCTGTGGCGACGTACCCGTGCCGGAAGACCAACTGCCGGTCATCCTGCCGGAGAACGTGGTTCCGGACGGCGCCGGCTCGCCGCTGGCGCGCCTGCCTGAATTCTACGAATGCAGCTGCCCGAAATGCGGTCAGCCGGCCAAGCGCGAAACCGACACCATGGACACCTTCGTCGAGTCGTCCTGGTACTTCGCCCGTTATGCCTCGCCCAACTACGACCAGGGCCTGGTCGACCCTAAGGCGGCCAACCACTGGCTGCCGGTCGATCAATACATCGGCGGTATCGAGCACGCGATCCTGCACCTGCTGTATGCACGCTTCTTCCACAAGCTGATGCGCGACGAAGGGCTGGTCACCTCCAACGAGCCGTTCAAGAACCTGCTGACCCAGGGCATGGTCGTGGCAGACACCTACTACCGTGTCGCCAGCAACGGCGGCCAGGACTGGTTCAACCCGGCCGACGTCGAAGTCGAGCTGGATGCCAAGGGCAAGGCCATCAGTGCGCGCCTGAAGACCGACGGCCTGCCGGTGATCATCGGTGGCACCGAGAAGATGTCCAAGTCCAAGAACAACGGCGTCGACCCGCAATCGATGATCGAAGCCTACGGTGCCGACACCTGCCGCCTGTTCATGATGTTCGCTTCGCCGCCCGACATGAGCCTGGAATGGTCCGACTCCGGCGTCGAGGGTGCCAACCGCTTCCTGCGCCGCGTCTGGCGCCTGGCCCAGGCCCACGTCGGCCAGGGCCTGCCGGGCAAGCTGGAGCTGGGCAACCTGAACGACGCACAGAAGCTGGTACGCCGTGCCACCCATTCGGCGATCCGCCAGGCCAGCATCGACGTGGGCCAGCACAACAAGTTCAACACCGCCATCGCCCAGGTGATGACCCTGATGAACGTGCTGGAAAAGGCCTCGCAAGCCACCGACCTGGACCGTGCACTGATCCAGGAAGGCCTGGAGACCGTGGCCCTGATACTGGCGCCGATCACCCCGCACATCAGCCACGAGCTGTGGCAGCGTCTGGGCCACACCCAGGCCATCATCGATGCCGGCTGGCCGGCGGTCGACGAAAGCGCGCTGGTGCAGGACACCCTCGAACTGGTCATCCAGGTCAACGGCAAGCTGCGCGGGCACATCGAAATGCCGGCCGGTGCCAGCCGTGAAGAAATCGAGGCCGCCGCGCGCAGCAACGAGAACGTGCTGCGTTTCACCGAAGGCCTGAGCATCCGCAAGGTCATCGTGGTACCTGGCAAGCTGGTCAATATCGTCGCCAACTGAGAGCAACGGGCGCCTTGATGGCGCCCGCACCGCCTACAAGGTTCAAGGGAGCAACAAGATGATCAAACGCAATCTGCTGGTGATGGGCCTGGCGGTCCTGCTCAGCGCCTGCGGTTTCCAGCTGCGTGGCACCGGTGTCACCGAGCTGAGCCTCAAGGAAATCGACCTGAGCGCGCGCAATGCCTATGGCGAAACCGTGACCCAGCTGCGCCAGGTACTGCAAACCAGCGGCGTCAACGTGCACACAGGTGCGCCGTACAAGCTGATCCTGACCAACGAACAGGAAAACCAGCGCGCGGCCAGCTATGCCGGCGCCGGCCGTTCGGTGGAGTACGAGCTGACCACCGAGCTTAGCTACGAGATCAAGGGCCTGGACAACCTGAGCCTGCTGAACGACAAGATCGAAGTGCAGAAGGTCTACGTGCACGACAGCAACAACCTGACCGGTTCCGATCAGGAAGCCGGCCAGATCCGTGACGAGATTCGTCGCGAGCTGGTGCAGCGCATGGTGCTGCGCCTGCAGCAACTGACCCCCGAGCAGCTCGACAGCCTGCAACAGCAGGCCGATGAGCGGGCCAAGGCCGAAGCCCAGGCGCTTGAAGCTGCACGCCGTGCCCAGGATGCAACCCCCCAGCAATCGCCGCTGGAACTGCCGGCCAACTGAGCCTGAACGGGGCGCTTCGGCGCCCCGTCTATCTGTCCTATGAAGCTCACACCTGCCCAACTGCCCAAACACCTGCAAGGCAACCTCGCACCGGTCTACGTGATCAGTGGCGACGACCCGTTGCTGTGCCAGGAAGCCGCCGATGCGGTGCGCCTGGCGGCTCGCCAGCAAGGGTTCGACGAACGCCAGGTGTTCAGCGCCGACGCCAACTTCGACTGGGGCACCCTGCTGCAGGCCGGTGCCAGCCTGTCGCTGTTCGCGCAAAAGCGTGTGCTGGAGCTGCGCCTGCCATCGGGCAAGCCCGGCGACAAGGGCGCGGCGGCACTGATCGAATACTGTGCGCGCCCGGCCGACGACACCCTGCTGCTGGTCAGCCTGCCCAAGCTTGATGGCAGCGCGCAGAAGACCAAGTGGGGCAAGGCCCTGATCGAAGGCCAGCAGGTGCAGTTCGTGCAGATCTGGCCGGTCGACACCCAGCAGCTGCCGCAATGGATCAACCAGCGCCTGGCCCAGGCCGGGCTCTCGGCCCAGCGTGATGCGGTGGAGCTGATCGCCGCACGGGTCGAAGGCAACCTGCTGGCCGCAGCGCAGGAGATCGAAAAGCTCAAGCTGCTGGCCGACGGCAACACGATCACGGTGGAAACCGTGCAGGCAGCAGTGGCCGACAGTGCACGTTTCGACGTGTTTGGCCTGGTCGATGCGATCCTCAACGGCGAGGCCGCGCATGCGCTGCGCATGCTCGAGGGGCTGCGCGGCGAAGGGGTCGAGCCACCGGTGATCCTCTGGGCACTGGCGCGCGAGCTGCGTGTACTGGCCGGCCTGGCCCAGCAGTTCGCCCAGGGCGTGCCGCTGGACAAGGCGTTCAGCCAGGCTCGCCCGCCAGTGTGGGACAAGCGCAAGCCCTTGATGAGCAAGGCCCTGCAGCGTTACTCGGCGCAACGCTGGGCGCAGCTGCTGCAGGATGCCCAGCGCATCGATGCGCAGATAAAGGGCCAGGCCCAGGGCTCGCCCTGGGTGAGCCTGTCGCGGCTGTCGCTGTTGATGGCGGGTCAGCGGCTGGCATTGCCTGCCGAGTAACCCCCCTGACGGTCAGCACCGGCGAAGCTTCTGGGGGCCGCTGCGCAGCCCATCGCCGGCAATGCCGGCTCTGCCCTTGCCTGCGAGGGGTTCAGCGCCTATATTGCGCCCACACCCATCTGAGCAGGACCTCTGCCATGAGCAAAAAGCCCGCAAAGCACCGGCCCAACAAGGCCAAATCGATCATCGCCCAGCCCTTGTTCCGCAGCCGTCAGGAACCCGCCGGCAAAGGCAAAGGCAGCTACCGCCGCGAAGCCTTCCAATCGAGAGATTGGGAGGCTTCTCACTTTTTGGCCGCATGAAAGCAAGAAACCCACAGGCATGATATGGTCGTCACCTGACCTGAAATACCTGGACCCATGCATGCCCTTATGCCCCTCCCGTCGCCGGCAACTTCGCCAGCTGACCGCAGCTTCCAGCCTTATCCTGCTCGTCGCCTGTGCCGAGCAACCTACCGTCGCCGACACCCTGCCCCTGGCTCCCGCGCAACCTGCCCCGGTGGTCACCCTGCCCACCCCGAACACCGACGCCAGCCCGGAAATCCAGCCCCTGCAGACCTTTGCCCAATGGCAAGCCGGCTTTCGTCAGCAGGCCCTGCAGGCCGGCATCACCCCGGCCACCTTCGACCGCGCGTTCATCGGCATCACCCCCGACATGGACGTGATCAAGGCCGACCGCAGCCAACCCGAATTCACCCGGCCGGTGTGGGAATACCTCGAGGGCGCGCTGTCGCCCCTGCGCGTTCGCAACGGCAAGAAGCTGCTCGACCAGCATGCCGTCCTGCTCAGCCAGCTGGAACAACGCTATGGCGTGGACCGCAGCGTACTGGTGTCGGTATGGGGCATGGAGAGCAACTTCGGCCAGTTCCAGGGCAGCAAGTCGGTGATCCGCTCCCTGGCCACTCTGGCCTATGAAGGACGCCGCCCGGCATTTGCCCAGGCGCAGCTGATCGCGGCCCTGCAGATCCTGCAGAACGGCGATATCCAGCCCGAGGCCATGCTGGGTTCGTGGGCCGGCGCAATGGGCCAGACCCAGTTCATCCCGACCACCTACAACACCCACGCCGTGGACTTCGACGGCGACGGTCGCCGCGACATCTGGAAGAGCTCGGCCGATGCGCTGGCCTCCACCGCGCACTACCTGCAAAGCTCCGGCTGGAAACGTGGCGAGCCCTGGGGCTTCGAAGTCCAGGTGCCAGGCAGCTTCGACTACTGGCTGGCCGATGGCAGCCTGCGCAAGAGCGTGGCCGAGTGGCAGCAACTGGGTGTGACCCTGCCAGCCGGTGCCCGTGCCCCGGCCGGTACCGAACAGCTCTCGGCCGCCCTGCTGCTGCCGGCGGGCGCCCGTGGCCCGGCATTCCTGGTGCTGGACAACTTCCGCGCGATCCTCAAGTACAACAACTCGTCGTCCTATGCGCTGGCCGTAAGCCTGCTGGCGGAACGCTTCGACAACTCGGGCTTCATTCGCGGGTCGTGGCCCAAGGATGACCTGCCGCTGAGCCGCAGCGAGCGGATCGAGCTGCAGCAACTGCTCAGCGCCAACAATTATGACGCGGGCACCGCAGACGGGATCATCGGCGCCAACACGCGCAAGGCCATCCGCAGTGCGCAGCAGGCGCAGGGCTGGCCGGCCGATGGCTACCCGACGCACAAGTTGCTGGAAAGCCTGCGCAAGCGCTGACAGCGCGACAGCAGGACCGGCTCCCACAGCCTGTAGGAGCCGGCCTTGCCGGCGAAGAAGCCAGTGAAGCCATCAACAAAAAGGCCCCCGTACCATCGCTGGTACGGGGGCCTTTTTTCAGCCAGTCACACGCCGGTCACAGCTTGATCTTGGCCTCGTGCGCCTGTTGGTCGGCATGGTACGACGAACGCACCAGCGGGCCCGAGGCGACGTTCTTGAAGCCCATCTTGTAGCCTTCCTCGGCGAACCAGGCGAAGGTGTCCGGGTGCACGAAACGCTGCACCGGCAAGTGGCTGCGCGATGGCTGCAGGTACTGGCCCAGGGTCAGCATGTCGATGTTGTGCTCGCGCATGCGATGCATCACCTCGATCACTTCCTCGTCGGTCTCGCCCAGGCCCAGCATCAGGCCGGACTTGGTCGGTACGTGCGGCACCAGCTCCTTGAACTTCTGCAGCAGGGTCAGCGACCACTGGTAGTCCGAACCCGGACGCGCGGCCTTGTAAAGGCGCGGCACGGTTTCCAGGTTGTGGTTGAACACATCCGGCGGCTCTTGGGCCGTGATCGCCAGTGCCACGTCCATGCGTCCGCGGTAATCCGGCACCAGGGTTTCCAGCTGCACGCCCGGCGACAGCTTGCGGATCTCGCGCAGGCAGTCGGCAAAGTGCTGGGCACCGCCGTCACGCAGGTCGTCGCGGTCCACCGAGGTGATCACCACGTACTTCAGGCGCAGGTCGGCGATGGCCACGGCCAGGTTCATCGGCTCGTCGACATCCAGCGCTTTGGGCCGGCCGTGGCCGACGTCGCAGAACGGGCAGCGACGGGTGCAGATGTCACCCATGATCATGAAGGTGGCGGTGCCACCCGAGAAGCACTCGCCCAGGTTCGGGCAGGAAGCCTCTTCGCACACGCTGTGCAGCTTGTGCTTGCGCAGCAGCTGCTTGATGCGGTCGACTTCCGGCGACACCGGGATGCGCACGCGGATCCAGTCAGGTTTTTTCGGCAGTTCCTCGGTCGGGATGATCTTGACCGGGATACGTGCAACCTTTTCGGCGCCACGCAGCTTGACGCCAGCTTCGACCTTGGGCCGTGGGGCCGGGCGCGCGCTGACGTCCTGAGTGGGAATAAGGGTTTGCTGCGGTTCTTGCACAACAGTATTCATATTCAGTCGATTCCGCCCGCAAGGGTCGTCTGCTCAGCATAGTCGAGGTGCTTGACCAGCTGCCCGCGCAGCCTTGCCCTTACCTCGGTGAGTTCGATCGGGCCTGCCTGATCGCGCAGCTGGGTCATGGCCAGCCCCGCATACCCGCAGGGGTTAATCCGGCGGAATGGCGCAAGGTCCATGTCCACGTTCAAGGCAAGGCCATGGAAAGAACAGCCATTGCGAATGCGCAAGCCGAGGGAGGCGATCTTCGCCCCGTCGACGTAGACGCCAGGCGCGTCGGGCTTGGCCGCCGCCTCGACGCCATAACTGCCCAGCAGCTCGATCAGGCAGTGCTCCATGCGGCTGACCAGGTCACGCACGCCAAAGCCCAGGCGGCGTACATCGAGCAACAGGTAGGCCACCAGCTGACCCGGCCCATGGTAGGTCACCTGGCCACCGCGGTCGGTCTGCACCACCGGGATATCTCCCGGCAGCAGCAGGTGCTCGGCCTTGCCGGCCTGGCCCTGGGTGAACACCGGCGGGTGTTCAACCAGCCACACTTCATCGGCCGTGCCCGGGCCACGCTGGTCGGTGAACCGACGCATGGCCTCGAGCACGGCCGTGTAAGGCAGCAGGCCGAGGTCGCGAAAGCCGAGGCTGGCCGACATCAGAGCACCATTTTCACGATTCCGGTCGCGCGCAGGGCACTGTTGATGTTCTGCAACTGGTCTTCACTGGTGGCAATGATGTGCAGCTGCACCGTGGTGTACTTGCCTTCCTTGCTCTGGCGCTCGGCCAGGGTCTTGAGGTCGACCTCGGCGTATTTCTTGAGAATCTCGATCACCGTGTCCCTGAAATGGACCACAGTGTCGCCGATTATCTTGATCGGGTAATCGGCGCAGGGGAATTCGATCTTGTGCGACTTGACGTCTGGTTCGGTCATGGCAGTAACGGCCTCGTAAGCCGTGGCAACAACAATGCCCCCGCGTGAGTGTGCGGGGGCATGGCAGGTCACGATATCAGTTGAACAGCCCGTAGAAGAATAGCCGAATGCTATCCCACGCACGACGCAGGAAACCACCTTCCTCCACGTCGTCCAGCGCGATCAGGTCGGCGCTGTGTACCACATTGTCATCCAGTTTGACTTCCACTTTACCGATCACGTCACCTTTGGCGATGGGCGCGGTCAGCTGCGGGTTCATGGTCATGCTTGCAGCCAGCTTCTTCAATTGGCCTTTAGGCAAAGTCATGCTCAGGTCTTCGGCAAGACCTGCCTTGACCTGGGCTGTCTTGCCCTTCCACACCGGCGCCTGGGCCAGTTCGGTGCCCTTCTGGTAGAAGGTCTGGGTCTCGAAGAAGCGGAAACCGTAGGTCAGCAGCTTCTGGGTTTCGGCAGCGCGCGATTGCTCGCTGTTGGTACCGAACACCACGGCGATCAGGCGCATGCCGTCACGTACTGCCGAGGACACCATGCAGTAGCCCGCCTCGTCGGTGTGGCCGGTCTTCAGGCCGTCGACGGTCTTGTCGCGCCACAGCAGCAGGTTGCGGTTGGGCTGCTTGATGTTGTTCCAGAAGAATTCCTTCTGCGAGTAGATCGCGTAGTGCGCCGGATCCTCGTGGATGATCGCCCGTGCCAGCACCGCCATGTCGTGCGCCGAGGAGTAGTGCTCGGGGTTCGGCAGGCCGGTGGGGTTCATGAAGTGGCTGTTGCTCATGCCCAGGTCGGTGGCAGTCTTGTTCATCATGTCGGCGAAGGCGTCTTCACTGCCGGCAATGTGCTCGGCCAGGGCGACACTGGCGTCGTTGCCCGACTGGATGATGATGCCGTGCAGCAGGTCGCTGACGCTGACCTGGGTGCCGACCTTGATGAACATGCGCGAACCGCCGGTACGCCAGGCGTTTTCGCTGACGGTGACCGGATCGTTCTCGCCGATCTGCCCGCGACGGATGTCCAGGGTGGCGATGTAGGCGGTCATCAGCTTGGTCAGGCTCGCCGGAGGCAGGCGCTGGTCGCCATTGTTCTCGACCAGGATGTTGCCGCTGGAGGCTTCCATGAGCACGTAGGACTTGGCTGCCAGTTGCGGCGGCGACGGCATCATCTGCTCTGCCGCGAAAGCGGCAGGAGCGATCATCAGCGGTACAAGCAGGCAAAGGCGTTTGGCAAAGCTGGTTATGTTCATCCGTCTCTCGAAATGGCTATTGGGCTCATGCCCTCGCGGGCAAAACGTATTCCAGGCGCTGGGCCTGGCGAGCAAAACGGCCATTGTACATGGCTGCTCTGCCCGACTGCATGACAAACCGATCAGTCCCCCCGATCAGTCTGCCGTGACGACTTTGGGTTGCCCCAGGTTGGCCAGGCGCACGCTGTCCTGCATCTGCTGGGCCTCGCCCTGGCTGTTGATCGGCCCCAGGCGCACGCGGTGCAGGGTCTGCTGGTTGCGCACGATGGAACTGATGAACACCGGCGCGCTGACCATGCCGCTGAGCTTGGAGCGCAGCAGTTCGGCCGCATCCGGGTTGGCGAACGCGCCGACCTGCAAGTAAAGACCATTGCTGGCCGGCCCGCTGCCGTTGTTGGCAACCTGCACCGGCACCACGGCCGCCGCGTGCTGCTGCGGCGGCGGGGTCCATTGCTCGACGGTGCCGGTACTGGCCGGCAGCGGCTGGGTCTGGGCCACCTGGGGCTGGTTGAGCACCATCGGCGCCTGCTGACCGCGCTGGGCCCACCATTGCTGCGGGTCGATGCCCTCGACGCGCACCCGGGCGGTACCGGTTTCGGCGTAGCCGAGCTTCTTGGCCGCGGCGTAGGACAGGTCGATGATGCGGTCCGAATAGAATGGGCCACGGTCGTTGACCCGCAGGATCACGCTGCGCTGGTTGTCCAGGTTGGTCACCTTGACGTAGGCCGGCAGTGGCAGGGTCTTGTGCGCCGCACTCATGCCGTACAGGTCGTACACCTCGCCATTGGCGGTGTTCTGCCCGTGGAACTTGGTGCCGTACCACGACGCCGTGCCCTCGGCGCGGTAGTTGCGCGAGTCCTGGATCGGGAAGTAGGTCTTGCCCAGCACCGTGTAGGGGTTGGCCTTGTAGTTGCCGGTGTGCACCGTTGGGGTGGCGTCGGGGATCTTCGAGACATCCACGTCCCACCACGGCGCGCCGTCCTTGTGGGCCCGGTTGATGTCCAGGCCCGGCTTGGCGCGAACCACGTTGCTGCCACCTTGCGGCGTCGGGCGGCTGGAGGAGCAGCTGACCAGCAACAGGCCCAGGGCCGCGCAACCGATCAGTTTGAGAGATGTGTCAGTAAACAGTACGCGCATTACCTGGCGCCCCTTGCCTGGACCAGCTGATCCGAGAGTTGATGTACCGCCATGGCGTACATCACGCTGCGGTTGTAGCGAGTGATCGCGTAGAAATTCTTCAGGCCCAGCCAGTATTCCGGGCCGTTGTCGCCTTCGAGCCGGAAGGCGGTGACCGGCAGATCATCGCGCAGCGCATCATGACTCGACCAGCCCAGTGCCCGCAACTGCGCGACGGTCTTGACCGCCTCGATACCCGGGCTCAGGCCCTCGTCGACACGTTCGCCACGCACCTGGGCGCGGCTGACCACGCCCTCGCCGGCCACCCAGCCATGGCGCTTGAAGTAGCTGGCCACGCTGCCGATGGCATCGTCCGGGTTGGTCCAGATATTGATGTGGCCGTCGCCGTCGAAGTCCACGGCATAGGCGCGAAAGCTGCTGGGCATGAACTGCGGCAGGCCCATGGCGCCGGCGTACGAGCCCTTGAGGGTCAGCGGGTCGACCTGCTCTTCGCGGGCCAGCAGCAGGAACTCGCGCAGCTCCTTGCGGAAGAACTCGGCCCGCGGCGGGTAATCGAAGCCCAGGGTCGACAGCGCGTCGATCACCCGGTAATTGCCGGTGTTGCGGCCAAAGAAGGTCTCCACGCCGATGATCGCCACGATCACCTGGGCAGGCACGCCGTATTCCTTTTCGGCGCGCGCCAGGGTGGCCTCGTGCTGGCGCCAGAAGTCCACACCGCGGGCGATGCGCGCGTCGGTGATGAACATCGGCCGGTATTCCTTCCACGGCTTGACCCGCTCGGCCGGGCGCGAGATCGCATCCAGGATCGACTGCTTGCGCTGCGCCTCGCGAAACACCGCCATCAGTTGCTCGCCGGCAAAGCCGTAGTCGCGGGTCATCTCGCCGACGAACTCGGCCACCTGGGGCGAGCCGTCATAATCGGCGGCACTCGCCTGCTGACCTGGGGCCAGCAGCCCCAACAGCCCGACCCAGGGGGCACAGCGAGCCACCCAGCCACGCATTGCTTGCATTGAATTGTTCACCTTATTCAAACCTGCGCGATCCATTTGCGGTGCGTATGGATCGACATCAAAACCCCAAACGCTGACAGCAGCGTCACGAGCGAAGTTCCGCCATAGCTGATGAAGGGCAGCGGCACACCCACCACGGGCAACAGGCCGCTCACCATACCGATATTGACGAACACGTATACGAAGAAGGTCATGGTCAGGCTGCCGGCCAGCAGCTTGCCGTACAGCGTCTGCGCCTGGGCCGTGATCACCAGGCCGCGACCGATCAGCAGCAGGTAGATCAGCAGCAGCGCGCAGATGCCCACCAGGCCGAATTCCTCGCCGAGCACGGCGATGATGAAGTCGGTGTGGCTCTCGGGCAGAAAGTCCAGGTGCGACTGGGTGCCGAGCAGCCAGCCCTTGCCGAATACCCCACCCGAGCCGATCGCCGCCTTGGACTGGATGATGTTCCAGCCGGTGCCCAACGGGTCGCTTTCCGGGTCGAGGAAGGTCAGCACGCGCTGCTTCTGGTAGTCGTGCATGACGAAGAACCACATCGCCACCGCCACCGGCACTGCCGCCGCCAGCACGCTGAGGATCCAGCGCCAGCGCAGCCCGCCCATGAACAGCACGAACGCGCCCGAGGCCAGGATCAGCAACGCGGTGCCCAGGTCGGGCTGGCGCACGATGAGAATGAACGGCACACCGATCAGGATCAGGCTGATCATCACGTGCTTGAGGTGCGGCGGCAGGGTGCGCTTGGCCAGGTACCAGGCGATGGTCGCCGGCATGATGATCTTCATGAACTCCGACGGCTGGAAGCGGATCACCCCGGGGATGTTGATCCAGCGCGTGGCGCCCATGGCGTTGTGGCCCATCACGTCCACCACCACCAGCAGGATCACCCCGCCGACGTACGCCAGTGGCACCCAGCGCGCCATGAAGCGTGGCTCCAGCTGGGCGATGACGAACATCGACACCAGCCCCAGGCCGAACGAGGACGCCTGCTTGAGCAGCATGTCCCAGTTCTTGCCGCTGGCCGAATACAGCACGAACAGGCTGCCGGCGGCCAGGGTCAGCAGCAGCACCAGCAGCGGGCCGTCGACGTGGATGCGCTGCAGGAAGCTGGCGCGGCGGCGCATCACGTCCTCGCTGGAGAGCATGCGATCGAAATTACTCTTCACGGGCCGTTTCCTGCGCGGTTGTAGGGTTGGCTGGCGGGGCGGCCGGGGTGGTCACCGACACATTGGTCGGGGCGCCCGCGGGGTTGGCGTATTCAGGCTTGAGGCGACCGTTCTGGTCGAGCAGCCAGGCGTCCATCACCTGGCGCACCACGGGGGCGGCCACGCCGGAGCCGGACTCGCCGTTCTCGACCATCACCGACACCACGATCTTCGGGTTTTCGGCCGGGGCGAAGGACACGAACAGGGCGTGGTCGCGGTGACGCTCCTGCACCTTGTTGCGGTCATACTTCTCGCCCTGCTTGATCGCGACCACCTGTGCGGTACCACTCTTGCCGGCGATGCGGTACTGCGCGCCGATGGCGGCCTTGCGCGCGGTACCACGGGCACCGTGCATCACCATCTCCATGCCGTGGGTGACCCTGTTCCAGTCGGCCTTGTCACGCAGCACGATGTCTTCCATCGGGTTCTCGTCCACCGGGCGCACGCCCTCGACGGTCTTGGCCAGGTGCGGGCGGTTCCACTTGCCCTTGCTGGCGATCAGCGCGGTGGCCTGGGCCAGTTGCAGCGGCGTGGCCTGCATGTAGCCCTGGCCGATGCCGAGGATCAGTGTCTCGCCGGGGAACCAGGCCTGGCGCCGGGTCGCGCGCTTCCAGTCACGCGACGGCATCAGCCCGGAGGATTCCTCGAACATGTCCAGCGCGACCTTCTGGCCGATGCCGAAGCGGTTCATGTAGGCCGAAAGCCGGTCGATGCCGACCTTGTGCGCCAGGTCGTAGAAATAGGTGTCGTTGGAACGCATGATCGCCGTGTCGAGGTCGACCCAGCCATCGCCGGTGCGGTTCCAGTTGCGGTACTTGTGGTCATAGTTGGGCAGTTGGTAGTAGCCCGGGTCGAACACCCGCGAGGTGGCCGTGACCGCGCCGGTGTCCAGGCCGACGATGGCCACTGCCGGCTTGATCGTCGACCCCGGCGGATACAGGCCGCGCAGTACGCGGTTGAACAGCGGGCGGTCGATCGAGTCGCGCAGCTCGGCATAGGCCTTGAAGCTGATGCCGGTGACGAAGGGGTTGGGGTCGAAGCTCGGCTGACTGACCATCGCCAGCACTTCACCTGTGTTCGGGTCGAGCGCCACGATCGCGCCACGACGACCGCCCAGCGCCGCTTCGGCGGCTTCCTGCAGCTTGATGTCCAGGCTCAGGACGATGTCCTTGCCGGGGATCGGATCGGTACGCTTGAGCACCCGCAGCACCCGGCCACGGGCGTTGGTCTCGACCTCTTCGTAGCCGACCTGGCCATGCAGCTCGGCTTCGTAGAAGCGCTCGATACCGGTCTTGCCGATATGGTGGGTGCCACTGTAGTTGACCGGGTCGAGGGACTTGAGCTCTTTTTCGTTGATGCGCCCCACATAGCCGACCGAATGCGCAAAGTGCGCACCCTGCGGGTAATGGCGTACCAGCTGCGCCGCCACCTCCACACCCGGCAGACGGAACTGGTTCACCGCTATCCGGGCGATCTGCTCTTCGGTCAGCTCGAACAGGATCGGTACCGGCTCGAAGGGCCGACGCCCCTGGCGCATGCGTTTTTCGAACAGTGCCCGGTCGTCCTCGGTCAGCTCCAGCACCTCGACAATGGAGTCGAGTACCTGCTGCCAGTCACCGGAACGCTCGCGGGTCATGGTCAGGCTGAAGCTTGGCCGGTTGTCGGCGACGATCACCCCGTTGCGGTCGAAGATCAGCCCGCGTGTCGGCGGGATCGGCTGCACATGCACCCGGTTGTTCTCCGACAGCGTGGAGTGGTAGTCGTACTGAATGACCTGCAGGTAGTACAGCCGGGCGATCAGCACGCAAATCAGCAGCACGATCGCGACTGCGCCGACCACGACGCGGCTACGCACCAGGCGGGCGTCTTTCTCGTGGTCCTTGAGGCGAATCGGCTGCGACATTGAAAAGGCTTACGACTATTTGTGGTAAGGGTGCCCGGACAACACGGTCCAGGCGCGGTACAGCTGTTCGCCGATCAGTATCCTTACCAACGGGTGCGGCAAGGTCAGCGGCGACAGCGACCAGCGCTGCTCGGCCCGCGCACAGACTTCCGGCGCCAGCCCTTCGGGGCCGCCGACCATGAAGTTGACGGTACGCGAGTCGAGGCGCCAGCGGTCCAGTTCGACCGCCAGCTGTTCGGTGCTCCACGGCTTGCCGTGCACCTCGAGGGTGACGATACGCTCGCCCGGCTGGACCTTGGCCAGCATGGCCTCGCCCTCCTGACGGATCAGGCGGGCAACGTCGGCATTCTTGCCGCGCGTGTTGAGCGGTATCTCCACCAGCTCCAGGGACAGCTCCGAAGGCAGGCGCTTGGCATATTCATGCCAGCCGTCCTCGACCCATTTGGGCATGCGCGAGCCGACCGCGATCAGACGCAGACGCACGGGGCTACCTTATTCCTGGTCTTTGTTGAGCTTGGCGAAGTGCTCGTGGGTGTGCTCCGGGCTATGGTGCTTGCCATCGGCGGCACGGCTCTGCTCGGCACCTTTCCACAGGCGCTCCAGGTCGTAGAACTGACGGGCCGAGGCGGTCATCATGTGCACGATGACGTCGTCCAGGTCCAGCAGCACCCAGTCGCTGTCGCCCTTGCCTTCTTCGCCCAGCGGACGAACGCCCTTCTCCTTGACCATCTGGCGGACCTTGTCCAGCATCGCGCTGATCTGACGGTTGGAGGTACCGGTGGCGATGATCATGTAGTCGGTGATGCTCTGCTTGTCGCGAACGTCGATGACCAGGACGTCCTGGGCCTTGACGTCTTCAAGGGCAGCTACCGCGACCTTGACCAGCTCTTCGCCTTTAATCATTTCTTGCTTGCTCATATAAAACTCATTCAACTCGTAGGTATGAGGCGCCGTTGGCGCACTCAGTTCGGCACACGGTACAGGCCGTGCGCATCGATATAGGCCAGTACTGCGTCCGGCACCAGAAACCGCACCGACTTGCCGCTGGCCAGCAGCTGTCGGATCTGCGTGGCCGACACCGACAAGGGTGTCTGCCAGACGAATGCTATGTGCCCGGCCGGCCCCTGCAGGGCTTGCGGGTCACTCACCGAACGTGCGGCCAGCAGGTTGCGCAGGGCATCCGGCGACTCGACGTCGGCATCCGGGCGCTGAAGCACCAGGATATGACAGTGTTGCAACAACTCTTCCCAGCGATGCCAGCTCGGCAGGCCGCAGAATGCGTCCCAGCCCAGCAGCAGGAACAACTGGTCGTCAGCGGCCATTTCGGCGCGCATCAGCTCCAGCGTATCGATGGTGTAGGACGGCTTGTCCCGGGCCAGCTCACGCGCATCGACGCTCAGCAGGGGCACGCCCTCGACCGCGCGCTCGACCATGGCCAGGCGATCCTGCGCCGACACCTGCGGCATGTCGCGGTGCGGCGGGCGCGCATTGGGCATCAGGCGCAGTTCGTCCAGCGTCAGCACTTCGGCCACCTCCAGCGCACTGCGCAGGTGACCGATGTGCACCGGATCGAACGTGCCGCCGAGCACGCCGATGCGCCGGGCGGGCGACGGCGTGGCAGCAACGGCGAGCGGGCTGTGCTCGGCCAAGGTCAGAACGACTCCTGACCGCGCAGCTGGCCGTCACCGATCACCACGTACTTCTCGCAGGTCAGCCCTTCCAGGCCGACCGGGCCGCGTGCGTGCAGCTTGTCGGTGGAAATGCCGATCTCGGCCCCCAGGCCGTACTCGAAGCCGTCGGCAAAGCACGTCGGGGTGTTGATCATCACGGACGAGGAGTCGACCTCGGCGGTAAAGCGCCGGGCCTGACCCTGGTGTTCGGTGACGATCGAATCGGTATGGTGCGAACCATAGTGGTTGATGTGCTCGATGGCCGCATCCAGGCCATCGACCACGCGAATCGACAGAATCGCCGCCAGGTACTCGGTGCTCCAGTCGTCTTCGCTGGCCGGCAGTGCCTCGATGATCTGCCGGGTGCGCTCGCAGCCTCGCAGCTCCACGCCCTTGTCGCGAAACTGGCTGGCCATCGCCGGCAGGAACGCCGCGGCGACCGACTGGTCGACCAGCAGGGTTTCCATGGCGCCGCAGATGCCGTAGCGATAGGTCTTGGCGTTGAAGGCGATGCGTTGGGCCTTGTCCAGCTCGGCGTGCTCGGCCACGTACACGTGGCAGATGCCGTCCAGGTGCTTGATCACCGGCACCCGTGCGTCGCGGCTGACCCGTTCGATCAGGCCCTTGCCGCCACGGGGCACGATCACGTCGACGTACTCGGGCATGCTGATCAGCGCGCCCACCGCCTCGCGGTCGGTGACCTCGACCACCTGCACCACCGCCGCGGGCAGGTCGGCCTCGGCCAGGCCGCGCTGGATGCAGGCGGCAATGGCACGGTTGGAATGAATGGCTTCGGAGCCACCACGCAGGATGGTGGCGTTGCCCGACTTCAGGCACAGGCTGGCAGCGTCGATGGTCACGTTGGGGCGCGACTCGTAGATGATGCCGATGACGCCCAGCGGTACGCGCATCTTGCCGACCTGGATGCCGGAGGGGCGATAGCTCATGTCGCGGATGGCACCGACCGGGTCCGGCAGGCTGGCCACCTGGCGCAGGCCGACGATCATGCCGTCGATGCGGGCCGGGGTCAGCGCCAGGCGCTCGAGCATGGCCGGCTCCAGACCATTGGCGCGGCCGGCAGCCAGGTCCAGTTCGTTGGCGGCGCCCAGCTCGGCGCGGGCGGCGTCCAGGGCATTGGCGGCAGCGTGCAGGGCGCGGTTCTTCTGCGCGGTGCTGGCGTGGGCAATCACGCGCGCGGCCTCACGGGCGGCGCGACCCAGGCGGGTCATGTAGTCAAGAACGGACTCAGTCATGGGCTCAGTGTCTTGGCGGAGGGGAAAATCGGCTGATTATAACTGTCATGCAGGTATACGCCCAGCGGTGTCAGGCGGATGGTCGAAAACAGTGTATGAAGATGTACCGTAGCGCGTCCCTTCGCCGGCAAGGCCGGCTCCAGCAAAGCCCCGCCGCCGACCCGGACCATAAATTGCTATTATCGCGCCCATGACCGAATTCGCCCCCTGCCCGCCCCGGGCCCTCCCCGACAGCTTCTTCGACCGCGACGCCCAGACCCTGGCCAAGGCCCTGCTCGGCAAGGTAATCCGCCATCGTCAGGGCGAGCTGTGGCTGTCGGCGCGCATCATCGAGACCGAAGCCTATTACGTCACCGACAAGGGCAGCCACGCCTCGCTGGGCTACACCGAAAAACGCAAGGCCCTGTTCCTCGACGGCGGCCACATCTACATGTACTACGCCCGTGGCGGCGATTCGCTCAACTTCAGCGCCCACGGCCCCGGCAACGCGGTGCTGATCAAGTCGGCCTACCCCTGGGTGGATGCCGTCAGCGACCACAACAGCCTGGCGCAGATGCAGCTGAACAACCCCGACGCCAGCGGCCAGCCGCGCGCCGACCAGCGCCTGTGTGCCGGCCAGACCCTGCTGTGCAAGGCCCTGGGGCTGAAAGTCCCGCACTGGGACGCCCAGCGCTTCGACCCCGAGCGGCTGTTCGTCGAAGACTGCGGCATAACCGTGAAACACATTATTCAGACCACACGCCTGGGCATTCCCCAAGGGCGCGACGAACATCTGCCCTACCGTTTCGTCGACGCCGACTTCGCCGCGCACTGCACCCGGAACCCACTGCGCCGTGGGCAAGTCGAAGGCCGCGACTATTTCTTACTGACACAAGGAAACTGACACCATGGGCCCATGGCTCGACAGCCTGACCGGCTGGCTGACCGCGAACCCGCAATGGCTCGGCCTGGCAATCTTCATCGTGGCCTGCGTCGAATGCCTGGCCATCGCCGGGCTCATCGTGCCCGGCACCATCCTGCTGTTCGCCGTGGCGGTTCTCGCCGGCAGCGGCGCACTGGGCCTGAGCGAAACCCTGCTGCTGGGCTTTCTGGGCGGGCTGCTGGGCGATGCGATTTCCTACACCCTGGGCCGGCGCTTCCACCAGAACATCCGGCGCCTGCCGCTGCTGCGCCACCACCCCGAATGGATCGGCAGCGCCGAGAGCTACTTCCAGCGCTATGGCATCGCCAGCCTGCTGGTGGGGCGCTTCATCGGCCCGCTGCGGCCGATGCTGCCGATGGTGGCGGGCATGTTCGACATGCCCTTGCCACGCTTCATCGCCGTCAGCCTGTTGGCAGGTGCCGGCTGGGCGGTGGCCTACCTGCTGCCCGGCTGGGCCACCGGCGCGGCCATGCGCCTGCCGCTGCCCGAAGGGTTCTGGACCGAAGCAGGCATCATCGCCGCCGGCCTCGCACTATTGATCGGCCTGAGCATCAGCACCAGCCTGCGCAGCAAGCGCTACGGCACACGGCTGATCGCCGGCCTGAGCCTGGTAATGCTGGCTGCGGTGTTCATCGGCTGGCCGTACCTGAACGATTTCGACCAGGGCCTGATGACCCTGGTTCAGGAACACCGCCGCGCCACGCTGGACGGCACCATCGTACTGATCACCCGCCTGGGCGACTTCCGTACGCAGTTCGTGGTGGGCGGTGTGCTCACCGGCCTGCTGCTGCTGAGCCGGCAGTGGCGCCCGGCGATCTTCGCCGCCTGCACGCTGATAGGCACGGCGCTGGCCAACGGCACACTCAAGTGGCTGTTCGCCCGCGCGCGCCCCGAAGTGCTCAGCGACCCGCTGACCTCCTACAGCATGCCCAGTGGCCACAGTTCGGCGTCATTCGCGTTCTTTCTGACGCTGGCGGTGCTGGCCGGTCGTGGCCAGCCGCCACGCATGCGCCTGACCTGGATTCTGCTGGGGTGCCTGCCGGCGATGTCGATTGCCCTGTCCAGGGTCTACCTGGGTGCACACTGGCCCACCGACATCCTCGCCGGCTCGCTGCTGGCCTGCTGCGTGTGCGCCGCCAGCCTGAGCCTGGTGCAGCACCGCGAACCGCTCGGCGCCATGCCGCTCAAGGTGTGGTGGCTGATCCTGCCGGCCTGCGCCGGCACCCTGGCGTTCTTCGCCCTGCATGCCTTGCCCCATGCCCTGCTGCGCTACCAGTACTGAGACCTAGGCGAACAACTCGCCCTGCAGCCGCTCGAGCAGCGCCTGGATCGCGTCCAGGCGCTGGCGGGGCGAATCGATGGCCAGCAGGTCGAGCTTGTCTTCATCCTCGAAGGGCAGCAGGTAGGCCAGCTGGTTGGCCAGTGCCTGCTGGCCGATGACTTCGACCGGCATGTCCAGTGCCGCCACCATCGGGTGCTCGCCCAGCGCGCCGAGCAAGGCCAGCAGGTCGTGATCGTCCTCCTCCAGGGGGGCGTCGGGCTGTTCGCTGCGCCAGTTCACGTCGGCCAGCAGCAGTTGGTCCTTCTGCACCTCGTAGGGGCCGACATCGAAGCGCCGCACACCCTCGACGCGAATGCCCAGCAGGCCGTTGTCCTGCTGCTGGAAGTCGCGTATCAACGCCTCGCAGCCGATTGTCGCGAACCCCGACGGGGCATTGCCCACCTGCTCGCCTTCGAGGATGCACACCACGCCGAACCCGCCGCCCTGCTTCATGCAGCGGCCGATCATGTCCAGGTAACGCGCCTCGAAGATCTGCAGGTCGAGCTTGCAGCCGGGGAACAGCACGGTATTGAGTGGAAACAGGGGCAATGTCATCGAATATCCTCAGGCAACCAGGCTGACCGCCAACGGCAGGAACACCGCCGTGACCACTCCCATCAGGCTCATGCCCAGGGCCGCGAAGGCCCCGGTTTCCTCGCTTTCTTCCAACGCCACCGCCGTGCCCACCGCGTGCGCACTGATGCCCAGTGCCATGCCGCGGGCTTCCGGGCTGCTCACCCCGCAGGCCGACAGCAGGGCCGGGCCGAAGATCGCCCCGATCACCCCGGTGATCAGCACGAACACTGCCGCCAGCGCCGCCACCCCGCCGATCTGCTCGGCCACCAGCATCGCAATCGGCGAAGTCACCGACTTGGGCGCCATGGTCATCAGGATCATGTGTTCGGCACCGAACCACCAGCCCAGCAACAGGCAGGCACAGGTCGCGACCAGGCCGCCGATTACCAGCGTAGTCAAGGTCGGCCACAACAGCTGGCGAATACGCCGCAGGTTCAGGTAGAGCGGGACCGCCAGGGCCACGGTGGCCGGGCCCAGCAGGATGTTCATGATTTCGGTGCTCTTGCGGTACTCGGCATAGGACACGCCGCACGTCACCAGTACACCGATCACCACCAGCATCGATACCAGTACCGGCTGCAGGAAGATCCAGCGGGTCTTGTCGTAGGCCGCCAGCACCAGCTGATAGGCCCCCAGGGTGATACCGATGCCGAACAGCGGGTGGTGGATGACCGCATCGAGGGCGCCGTGCCAGTCCAGGCTCATGGCTTTTCCTCACGACGGGCCTGACGGGCAATCATCTTCTGCATGAGCACGCCACAGAACGCCAGGGCGATCAGCACCGACAGCACCAGCGAACCGACGATGGCCCAGAAGTCGGCAGCAATGTCGGCGGCGTACACCATCACCCCCACCGCCGGCGGCACCAGCAGCAACGGCAGGTAGCGCAGCAGGCTGCTGGCCGCCTCGCTCAACGGCGCACTGACCTCGCCGCGCAGCATCAGGTACGCCAGCAACAGCACCAGCCCGATGATCGGCCCCGGCAGCATCGACAGAAACAGGTGATTGATCGCCGTCCCCAGCAACTGGAACAGCACGAGCCACGTCAAACCACGCAACAACATTGCACTTCTCCCTCAGGCCTGGCGGCCATTATAAGCACGCTAACGACTGGTCTATACCCCGATATTCGCTGAAACAACGGTGACTTGACCGCATCCGGTCGGCGTGCTGATCTTAAGCAGTCGAACCTGTAGCAGTCACAACAAAATCAAAGACAACCAGGAGAGTCGCAATGCCCTATGTACCCGTTGCAGAGCTGGCGCAGTACGTTGGAAAGGAACTGGGACGTTCCGAGTGGCTGACCATCGACCAGGAGCGCATCAACCTGTTCGCCGAGGCTACCGGCGACTTCCAGTTCATTCATGTGGACCCGGTGAAGGCGGCAAAAACGCCATTTGGCAGCACCATTGCCCACGGTTTTCTCACTCTTTCGCTGATTCCCAAGCTGATGGAAGACATCCTCGTGCTGCCCGAGGGGCTGAAGATGGTCGTCAACTATGGCCTGGACAGCGTGCGCTTCATCCAGCCGGTGAAGGTCGGTTCGCGGGTTCGGCTCAAGGTCGACCTGAGCGAGGCCATCGAGAAGAAACCGGGCCAGTGGCTGCTCAAGGCCACCACCACCCTGGAAATCGAAGGCCAGGACAAACCCGCCTATATCGCCGAGCCGCTGTCGCTCTGCTTCGTCTGACCCGCCCAAGGTGAAACAGCTGCCAGCGGCTGTTTCACCCGCGACAAACTGCGGCATACTCGGGGCCTGACTTGCCCGGACCCCGCCATGCGCCCATTCGTACCCCTTGCCCTGACCCTGCTGCTCGCCGCCTGTGGCGACGGTGAACCGCTGTCACCGCCCGATGCCCGCCTGCCCGATGGCGGCCGCTACCGTGGCGACGTGGTCAATGGCCTGCTGCAGGGCCCGGGGCGCATCGACTACCCCAACGGCAGCTGGTATGCCGGCAACTTCCAGCAGGGCCAGTGGCAGGGCCGCGGCGAATGGCACGGCAGCAATGGCGAGGTGTACCGCGGCGAGTTCCAGCAGGGTCTGTTTCACGGCCAGGGCGAGCTGACCACCCCGGGCAGCCACTACAGCGGCGGCTTCAAGCTTGGCCGGCGTGACGGCGAAGGCACCCTCAGGGAAGGCCAGGTGCAGTATCGCGGGCAGTTCAAGGACGACCAATACAACGGCGCCGGCGAACTGACCCTGGCCGACGGCAGCCAGTACCAGGGCCTGTTCGCCAAGGGCAAACCCCACGGCGAAGGCATCCGCAGCGATGCCAGTGGCAACCAGTTCAGCGGGCGCTTCGTCGACGGCCAGTTGCAGGGCAGCGGCACCTTCAACAGCGCCGAAGGCGACCAGTACATCGGTGAATTCAAGGACAACCACCTGCAAGGTCGTGGCCGTTACGAAAACGCCGATGGCGACGTGTGGATCGGCCAGTTCCGCGACGGCTCGCTGACCGGCAAGGGCGAGCTGTTCGGCAGCGACGGCAGCCACTACAAGGGCGAGTTTCGCGACTGGCGCTTCGCCGGCCAGGGCCGCCTGCAATTGCCCGACGGCAGCCTGTACGTCGGCGGTTTCGAAAACGACACCTACCAGGGTAAAGGCCGGCTGACGCAGGTCGACGGCAGTGTCGAAAGCGGCCACTGGGTAAACGGCCTGCGCGTGCGCGACGAACACGGGCGCCTGTTGCCCGACCCCCTGGAGCTGGCCCTGCTCAAGCAGGGCACCCTGCTCGACAAGGCGCTGGCCCAGGTACCGGCCTCCACCCCGGCCATCGAACTGTACAGCCTGGCCCTGGCCGGCGATGGCAACCAGAGCGTGTTCATGCGCGAGGCCGACTACGTCAGCGACATGCTCAAGACCCGTTTCGGTGCCACTGGCCAGGTCGCCCTGGTCAACCACCGCGACCACATGGCCGACCGCCCCCTGGCCACCCGCGAGAACCTGGCGCGGGCCGCACGCACCCTGGCCGAGCGCAGCGGCCCCGAAGACCTGGTGTTCATCTACCTGACCAGCCACGGCAGCCACGAACATGAACTGGTGCTGGATCTGCCGCGCCTGCAACTGGCCGACCTGCCCGCCGATGAACTCTCGGCCGCGCTTGCCCCACTAAAGGAACGTGACAAGATAATCGTGATCTCTGCGTGCTACTCGGGGGGTTACATCGATTCACTCAAGGACGACAAGACCTTGATCATGACCGCATCGCGTGCCGACCGGGTGTCGTTCGGCTGCTCCGAAGAGGCCGACTTCACCTATTTCGGCGAAGCACTGTTCGCCCGGGCACTGAACCAGACCGACGACCTGCAGCAGGCCTTCGAACTGGCCAAGACCACGGTGCAGCAGCGCGAGCAGGCCGATGGCTTCGAGGCTTCCGAACCTCAGCTGTGGGCGCCGCAACGGGTGCTGCAGCACTGGCAGAAACTGCGCCAGCAACAGGCACGAAAAGCACTGCAAAGTGCCGATGCGGTACAAGCAGAAAATACAAGCAGCCACTAAGCTGACTGTATCAAGGGAGAGACATCATGTACCTGACGCCTCAGCACATCCTGATTGCCGGAGCCACCGGGCTGACTGGTGAGCATTTGCTGGATCGGCTGCTCAACGAGCCGACCGTGAGCCGTGTGCTGGCCCCCACGCGCCGGCCGCTGGCCGAACACCCGCACCTGGAGAACCCGGTCGGCGACCCGGCGGTGTTCCTGCCGCAGTTGAGCGGCCGCGTGGACATCGCCTTCTGCTGCCTGGGCACCACCATCAAGCAGGCAGGTTCGGAAACGGCGTTTCGCGCCGTCGACCTGGACATGGTGGTGGCTTTCAGCAAGCGGGCGCGGGAAATGGGTGCACGGCACCTGCTGGTGGTCAGCGCGATTGGCGCCGACCCCAAGTCGTCGGTGTTCTACAACCGGGTCAAGGGCGAGATGGAACAGGCACTCATGGCGCAGGACTGGCCGCAATTGACCATCGCGCGGCCGTCGGTGCTGCTGGGCGAGCGTATCGAGCCTCGGCTCGGTGAACAGTTTGCCGGGCCGTTGTCGCGGCTGCTGCCGGGCAAGTACCGCGGCATCGAAGCCTGCCAGCTGGCGCGGGCGCTGTGGCGCCTGGCGCTGGAAGAGCAGGACGGGGTCCGGACCGTGGAGTCCGATGAACTGCGTAGATTGGGTAAGTAATTCAAAGGCCTCATCGCGGGTCGAGCCCGCTCCCACAAGGACAGCTCAGCCCCTTGTGAGAGCGGGCTCGACCCGCGATGAGGCCGCTGGCTACAACCCGCCGGTAGCCTGAAACCCCACCCCCAGCACCGTCAGCACCGACAACGGCAGCAACACCGTATCGAGCAGTGCACTGCCCGGCAGGTCCAGCCCCGGGTACGCCGGTGCCGGCGCGCCAAAACGGTCTTCAGGGCAGCAACCGCCCTGCAGCGCATACAGATCCAGCCGCGTACCCGAATACACCACCGGTGCCCCCGGCTTGGCCGCATCCAGCGTGCGCACCGTGGCGCAGCCGCTGCTCAGTGCCAGCACCGCCAGGCCTGCCACCAGCAGCGCCTTCACTCCTCGCCGCCAACATGGTGCTCGCCCCAGCGCGGCAGCATGTCCTGCGGAACATCCAGCAGGTTGAGAATCCGCGCCACCACAAAGTCCACCAGGTCGTCGATGGTCTGCGGTTGGTGATAGAAGCCCGGCGAGGCCGGCAATATCACCGCGCCCATCTGCGACAGCTTGAGCATGTTCTCCAGGTGGATGGTCGAGAAAGGCGCCTCGCGCGGCACCAGAATCAACTGCCGGCGCTCCTTCAGGGTCACGTCTGCGGCCCGCTCGATCAGGTTGTTGCAGGCCCCGGTGGCGATTGCCGACAGCGTGCCGGTGGAACAGGGCACCACCACCATCGCTGCCGGCGCCCCGGAGCCCGAGGCCACCGGCGACATCCAGTCCTCGCGCCCGTATACCCGGATCTGCCCGGCCGCAGCGCCGGTGTACTCGGTCAGAAACGCCTGGATCGACTGCGGCTTGGCCGGCAACACCACGTCGGTCTCGGTCGACATCACCAGTTGCGCAGCCTTGGAGATCAGAAAGTGCACCTCGCGGTCTTCACGCACCAGGCAATCGAGCAGGCGCAACCCGTACTGCGCCCCGGAGGCACCGGTCATGGCCAGCGTGATGCGCTCCGGGCCGCTCATCGCAGTGCCTCGGCCAGCTTGACGTGCAGCCCGCCAAAGCCGCCATTGCTCATGATCACCACCTGGGTGCCCGGCGCGGCCTGGCTTTTGACCCGCTCGATGATCGCCTCGAGACTGTCGGCGACAATCGACGGCACCGTGCACTCGGCGGCGGTGGCGGCCAGGTCCCAGCCCAGATTGGGCGGTGCATACCAGATCACCTGGTCGGCATCGCACACGCTCTGGGGCAGGCCATCACGGTGGGCGCCCAGCTTCATGGAGTTGGAGCGCGGCTCGATCACCGCGATCAACGGGGCGTCGCCGATGCGCTTGCGCAGCCCGTCGAGGGTGGTGGCAATGGCGGTCGGATGGTGGGCAAAGTCATCATAGATGGTCACACCCTGGACTTCAGCGACCTTTTCCATGCGCCGCTTGACGCTCTTGAACGCGCTCAAGGCGGCAATCCCGATGGCCGGCACCACGCCCACATGGCGGGCAGCGGCCAGGGTGGCCAGGGCGTTGGCCACGTTGTGCTGGCCGGTCAGCTCCCACTCCACCACGCCCTGGGCTTGGCCTTCAAAACTGACTTCGAAGCGCGAACCGTCGGCGCTGAGCAGTTTCACCTGCCACTGACCACCGGCGCCGGTGGTCTGCACCGGGGTCCAGCAGCCCATCTCGATCACCTTCTGCAGGGCCGGCTCGGTGGTGGGGTGAATGACCAGGCCTTCGCTCGGAATGGTGCGTACAAGATGGTGGAACTGGCGCTCGATGGCAGCCAGATCAGGGAAGATGTCTGCGTGATCGAACTCGAGGTTGTTCAAAATGGCGGTGCGCGGACGGTAGTGCACGAACTTGGAACGCTTGTCGAAGAACGCGCTGTCGTACTCGTCGGCCTCGACCACGAAGAACGGCGTGGCGCCCAGGCGCGCCGACACCGAGAAGTTCTGCGGCACACCGCCGATCAGAAAGCCCGGGCTCATCCCGGCATGCTCCAGCACCCAGGCCAGCATGCTGCTGGTGGTGGTCTTGCCGTGGGTGCCGGCCACGGCCAGTACCCAGCGGCCCTGCAGCACGTGGTCAGCCAGCCACTGCGGGCCCGACACGTAGGGCAGGCCCTTGTTCAGCACGTACTCCACCGCCGGGTTGCCCCGCGACAGTGCGTTGCCGATCACCACCAGATCGGGGGCCGGCTCCAGCTGGGCGGCGTCATAGCCTTGATGCAGCTCGATGCCCTGGGCCTGGAGCTGGGTGCTCATGGGGGGATAGACGTTGGCGTCGGAGCCGGTGACGCGGTGGCCAAGCTCCTTGGCCAGCACCGCCAGCGAGCCCATGAAAGTACCGCAGATACCGAGAATATGAATGTGCATGGTCGACCTCACGAAACGTGGAGGCAGGGTAGCTTAGGGTGGGAAAAATCGCATCCTGAGTTTGCCTAGGCGCCCCGTGCAATCCCGTGCTTGCGCAGCTTGCGGTACAGCGTATTGCGGCTGACCCCCAGTTGCGCCGCCACCTGGGTCATGTGCCAGCGCTTGTGCTCCAGCGCCTGCAGCAGCGCGGCCCGCTCGGCGTCGTCCAGCGGGTGTTCGGCCTGCGGCCTGGCAACCCTGGGCCCGAGCGCTGCCGGGGGCTGGCGCACTACCGGCGGCAGGTCGTCGAATGCGATGCGGCCATCCTCGCACAGGGCCACCAGGGTACGCAGCACATTGCGCAACTGGCGCACGTTGCCGGGCCAGGCAAATTCCAGCAGCGCCCGGCGTGCCGACGGCTCGAGCCGCACAGGTTGGCCCGCGGCTTCCTCGGCCAGGACAAAGTCGAGCAACTGCGCCTTGTCGCTGCGCTCACGCAATGCCGGCAGGGCGACCTCCAGGCCATTGAGGCGGTAATACAGGTCTTCGCGAAAGCTGCCGGCCTCGACCCGGCCCAGCAGGTCACGGTGGGTGGCACTGATGATGCGCACATCCACCGCCTGCGGCTCGCCGCCGATCGGTACCACCTGGCGCTCCTCGAGCACCCGCAGCAAGCGCGTCTGCAGGGCCAGCGGCATGTCGCCGATCTCGTCCAGCAGCAAGGTGCCGCCGTCGGCCTGTTGCAGCTTGCCGCGCATGCCCTCCTTGCGCGCCCCGGTAAAGCTGCCGCCGCGATAGCCGAACAGCTCGCTCTCGATCAGGCTCTCCGGGATCGACGCACAGTTGAGCGCGACGAACGGCTTGCCCGCGCGCTGGCTGGCCTGGTGCACGGCCTTGGCGAAGGCCTCCTTGCCGCACCCGGTTTCGCCGTTGAGCAGCAGCGGCACGTCGCGCTCGAACACCCGCAGCGCACGCCGAAAATCCTGTTGCAGTGCCGGGTCGACCAGGCAGATGCGTTGTGCCGGCATTGGCGTGCTGGTGGCCGACGGCGCAAGCGGTGGCGCCACCGCACGGGCCTGGCCGCGCAGGCTGGCGAACAGCACACGGCCATCGCGGGTACGCAGCGGCCAGCTGGTGCTGGCGGCCGCCGTGGCACGCCCGAGCAGTTCATCCAGCGCGCAGTCGAAAAACGCCTCCACTGGCTGGCCGAGCAGCCCGCCGCGTGCCGTTGCCAGCAGGTTCAGCGCACTCTGGTTGACCGCACAGATACGCCCCTCGCCATCGAACGCCAGCAGCCCCTCGCTGAACAGCCCGACCGATTCGGCCTGCAGGTGAAAGCGCAACAGCCAGTGGTTTTCGAAATGGCGCAGGAAGTAGCAGCTCTCGATCATCTTGGCCGAGAGGTTGACCAGCGCCATGGTGTGGAACTGGCTCTGGCGCGACATGTCGGGGCGCGCCGACGATACGTCGAGCACTGCCAGCAGCTCGCCCTGCGGATCGAACACCGGGCTGGCTGAGCACGTCAGCCCGGTATGGCGCCCGCGAAAGTGTTCATCCTGGTGAATGGTCAGGGCCTGGCGCTCGACCAGGCAGGTGCCGATACCGTTGGTGCCTTCGCAGGCCTCGCTCCAGTCGGCGCCCAGCCAGAGCCCGGCGCGCTCGAAGATGCGCCGCTCGGTGGGTGCGGTGACGCAGTTGAGGATCACACCGCGCGCATCGGTCAGCAGAACCGCGTGCCCGGCGCCGCAGAGTTGCTGGTGCAGGCTGTTCATCTCGTTGCCGGCGATCTGCAGCACCTGCTGCAGGCGCTCACGGCTCTCCAGCAGCCGCCCGTGCTCGAGCACGGTGGGCGCAACGCTCTGGGCCGGGTCGAGGTGGTAGTCCTCCAGGCAGCGCAGCCAGGAACGGGCGATCGACGGGTCGCTGCCCGGCCCCTGCAACAGCGCCTTGCCCTGGGTGACGGTGAGCACTTGCCGGGCGTGCCGGCTCAGATGATTGCTCTGCACTTTTTATTGTTCTCCGCACACGAGATGAACCCAGCATCCTCCTGCCGCCAGTGCATTGCAATGGTGGCGGGACCGTCGGGTCACGTTGTGTGCCACAACGGGTACAGAGTGTCACCCAGGCTGTGCCGGGGCTGGCACACAGCGCCTGCGGGGCGCCCTCCGCGCGGCGCCAAGCCCTTGATTTCACTAGGCCACCGGGCAGTGGCCCGTGCCTTGCACTACGCTTTACATCCTCCCTACAAGCACAATAGCCAGGAGACACACCATGCGTTACGCACATCCCGGTACCGACGGCGCGATCGTTTCCTTCAAGAGCCGCTACGGCAACTACATCAACGGCGAGTTCGTGCCACCGGTCAAAGGCGAGTACTTCACCAACACCTCGCCGGTCAACGGCCAGCCGATTGCCGAGTTCCCACGCTCCAGTGCCGAAGACATCGACAAGGCGCTGGACGCCGCCCATGCGGCCGCCGATGCCTGGGGCACCACCTCGGTGCAGGCGCGCTCGCTGATCCTGCTGAAAATCGCCGACCGCATCGAGCAGAACCTCGAACTGCTGGCCATCACCGAAACCTGGGACAACGGCAAGGCGGTACGCGAAACCCTCAACGCCGACATCCCGCTGGCCGCCGATCACTTTCGCTACTTCGCCGGCTGCCTGCGCGCCCAGGAAGGCAGCGCCGCTGAAATCGACGGCAACACCGTGGCCTATCACATCCACGAACCGCTGGGCGTGGTCGGGCAGATCATCCCGTGGAACTTCCCGATCCTGATGGCCGCCTGGAAGCTAGCCCCGGCCCTGGCCGCCGGCAACTGCGTGGTGCTCAAGCCGGCCGAACAGACCCCGCTGGGCATCAGCGTGCTGCTCGAAGTGATCGGCGACCTGCTGCCACCGGGCGTGCTCAACGTGGTGCAGGGCTATGGCCGTGAAGCCGGCGAAGCGCTGGCCACCAGCAAGCGCATCGCGAAGATCGCCTTCACCGGCTCCACCCCGGTGGGTTCGCACATCATGAAATGGGCCGCCGAGAACATCATCCCCAGCACAGTGGAGCTGGGCGGCAAGTCGCCGAACATCTTCTTCGAAGACATCATGCAGGCCGAGCAGAGCTTCATCGAGAAGGCCGCCGAAGGCCTGGTGCTGGCGTTCTTCAACCAGGGCGAGGTGTGTACCTGCCCGTCGCGCGCACTGGTGCAGGAATCGATATACCCGGCGTTCATGCAGGAGGTGATGAAGAAGATCAAGCAGATCAAGCGTGGCGACCCGCTGGACACCGACACCATGGTCGGCGCCCAGGCCTCCGAGCAGCAGTTCGACAAGATTCTTTCGTACCTGGAAATCGCCGAGAAGGAAGGCGCCGAACTGCTCACGGGCGGCAAGGTGGAAAAACTCGAGGGCAACCTGTCGACCGGTTACTACATCCAGCCGACCCTGCTCAAGGGCACCAACAAGATGCGCGTGTTCCAGGAAGAGATCTTCGGCCCGGTGGTCAGCATCACCACCTTCAAGGACGAAGCCGAGGCCCTGGCCATTGCCAACGACACCGAATTCGGCCTGGGCGCCGGTGTATGGACCCGCGACATCAACCGCGCCTATCGCATGGGCCGCGGCATCAAGGCTGGCCGCGTATGGACCAACTGCTACCACCTGTACCCGGCGCACGCCGCGTTCGGCGGGTACAAGAAGTCCGGCGTGGGTCGTGAAACCCACAAGATGATGCTCGACCACTACCAGCAGACCAAGAACCTGCTGGTGAGCTACGACATCAATCCACTGGGCTTCTTCTAGGAAGCCCGGCTGCAAGCGGCAAGCTTCAAGCAGCAAGAAAAAGCAGACCCCATGCGATTTGCCTTCTCTTGCGGCTTGCAGCTTGAAGCTTGCAGCTGTTCTGGCCCCTTTCGTGCAAGACCATCCCCACAGGCCGGCACCCGCCGGTGACTAAAAAAAGAACAGGTGAATCCCCATGCCAAGCGATCATTCCGGCAACGCGCCGGCTTCCGTCGATTTCGAAAAGGTCGGTTCCGAGTATTTCCAGCAACGTGAACTGAAAAAAGGTGCCGCAGGCTGGGTCCTGCTGGTGGGTCTGGGCGTCGCCTACGTGATCTCCGGCGACTACGCCGGGTGGAACTTCGGCCTGGCCCAGGGTGGCTGGGGCGGCATGTTCCTGGCCACGCTGCTGATGGCCACGATGTACCTGTGCATGTGTTTTTCGCTGGCCGAACTGTCCTCGATGATCCCCACCGCCGGCGGTGGCTACGGCTTCGCCCGCAGCGCCTTCGGGCCCTGGGGCGGGTTTCTGACCGGCACCGCGATCCTCATCGAATACGCCATCGCCCCCGCCGCCATCGCGGTGTTCATCGGCGCGTACTGCGAATCGCTGTTCGGCATAGGCGGCTGGGTGATCTACCTGGCGTTCTACATCATCTTCATCGGCATCCACATTTTCGGCGTGGGCGAAGCGCTCAAGCTGATGTTCATCATCACCGCCGTGGCCGCGATTGCCTTGGCGGTGTTCCTGATCGCGATGGTGCCGCACTTCGATTCGAACAACCTGTTCGACATCGCCAAGACCGACGCAGCCGGCGCCAGCAGCTTCCTGCCGTTCGGCTACGTCGGCGTGTGGGCGGCAATCCCCTATGCCATCTGGTTCTTCCTGGCGGTCGAAGGCGTGCCGCTGGCCGCCGAAGAAACCAAGAACCCCAAGCGCGACCTGCCCCGCGGCCTGATCGGTGCGATGCTGGTGCTGCTCAGCTTCGCGCTGCTGATCCTGGTGATCGGCCCGGGCGGCGCCGGCGCCGAAGCACTGAAAAGCTCGGGCAACCCGCTGGTGGAGGCGCTGGCCAAGGCCTACGGCGGCTCGACCTGGATGGGCGGCTTCGTCAACCTGGTGGGCCTGGCTGGCCTGATCGCCAGCTTCTTCTCGATCATCTACGCCTATTCGCGGCAGATCTTCGCCCTGTCGCGCGCCGGCTACCTGCCGCGCAAGCTGTCGCAGACCAACCGCAGCAAGGCCCCGGTACTGGCGCTGATCATCCCCGGCATCATCGGCTTTGCGCTGTCGCTGACCGGCTAGGGCGACCTGCTGATTCTGGTGGCGGTATTCGGCGCTACGCTGTCCTATGTACTGATGATGGCCGCGCACATCACCCTGCGCATAAAACGCCCCAAAATGGAGCGTCCGTACCGTACCCCGGGCGGCATCTTCACCTCGGGCGTGGCGCTGGTGCTGGCCTGCCTGGCGGTGGTCGCAGGTTTCCTGGTCGACCCACGGGTGGTGATTGGCGCTGCGATCATCTATGGCGTGCTGATTGCGTACTTTGCCTTCTATAGCCGACACCACCTGGTGGCCGGCACGCCGGAGGAAGAGTTTGCCGCGATCCAGAAGGCCGAAGAGGCCTTGCACTGACCGCCCCGCGCCGCAGGCCTGGCCTGCGGCGCCATGGAGATTGCGTATGAGCAGTTTTGTACACACGGTGGGCACCCAGACCTACCGCTTCGACAGCCTCAAGGACGTCATGGCCAAGGCCAGCCCGGCCCGCCCCGGCGACTTTCTCGCCGGGGTGGCGGCCGGCAACGACGCCGAACGGGTGGCCGCGCAGATGGCGCTGGCCGATATCCCGCTCAGTCACTTCCTCAGCGAGGCGCTGATCCCTTACGAAGACGACGAAGTCACCCGCCTGATCATCGACACCCACGACAAACAGGCCTTTGCCGCCGTCAGCCACCTGACCGTGGGCGGGCTGCGCGACTGGCTGCTGAGCGAGCAGGCCGACGAAGACAGCCTGCGCGCCCTGGCCCCGGGGCTGACCCCGGAAATGGCCGCTGCGGTCTCGAAGATCATGCGCGTGCAGGACCTGGTGCTGGTGGCGCAGAAGATCCGCGTGGTCACGCGCTTTCGCGGCACCCTGGGCCTGCGCGGGCGCCTGTCCACCCGCCTGCAGCCCAACCACCCCACGGATGAGCCGGCCGGCATCGCCGCGAGCATTCTCGACGGCCTGCTGTACGGCAACGGCGACGCCATGATCGGCATCAACCCGGCCACCGACAGTATCGCCTCGATCTGTGCCCTGCTGGAGATGCTCGACGCGATCATCCAGCGCTACGACATCCCCACCCAGGCCTGTGTGCTGACCCACGTCACCACCTCGATCGAGGCCGTCAACCGCGGCGTACCGCTGGACCTGGTGTTCCAGTCCATTGCCGGCACCGAGGCGGCCAACGCCAGTTTCGGCATCAACCTCAACCTGTTGCAGGAAGGCTACGACGCCGGCCTGAGCCTGAACCGCGGTACCCTCGGGCAGAACCTGATGTACTTCGAGACCGGCCAGGGCAGCGCGCTGTCGGCCAACGCGCACCATGGCGTCGACCAGCAGACCTGCGAAACCCGGGCCTATGCCGTGGCACGGCATTTCAAGCCGTTTCTGGTCAACACCGTGGTCGGCTTCATCGGCCCGGAGTACCTGTACAACGGCAAGCAGATCATCCGCGCCGGCCTGGAAGACCACTTCTGCGGCAAGCTGCTGGGCGTGCCGATGGGCTGCGATATCTGCTACACCAACCATGCCGAGGCCGACCAGGACGACATGGACACGCTGCTGACGCTGCTGGGGGTGGCCGGGATCAACTTCATCATGGGCATCCCCGGCTCCGACGACATCATGCTCAACTACCAGACCACCTCGTTCCACGACGCGCTGTACGCACGCCAGACCCTGGGCCTGAAACCGGCCCCGGAGTTCGAGGCGTGGCTGGCGCGCATGGGCATCTTCACCCAGGCCGATGGCCGGGTGCGGTTTGGCGACAACCTGCCACCGGCCTTCCGCCAGGCGCTGGCGCAACTGGGATAAGCGAGCCATGGACAAGCAACCCACGCAGCACGACAACAGCGACAACCCCTGGCTCGACCTGCGCCGCCTGACCCCGGCGCGCATCGCCCTGGGGCGCACCGGTACCAGCCTGCCGACCCGCGCACAGCTGGACTTCCAGTGCGCCCACGCCCAGGCCCGCGATGCCGTGCACCTGGCATTCGACCATGCGGGCCTGCGCGAACAGCTGAGCGAACGCGGGCGCGACAGCATCCTCTTGCACAGCGCCGCCAGCGACCGCCACAGCTACCTGCAACGCCCGGACCTGGGGCGGCGCCTGCATGAGGAATCGGCCCGGCAACTGCGCGAGCATGCCCAGGCCAACCCGGGCGGGGTCGACCTGGCGATCATCGTGGCCGACGGCCTCTCGGCCCTGGCGGTGCACCGGCACACGCTGCCGTTTCTCAACCGTCTGCAGGAGCACATCGATGCCGAGGGATGGTCCACCGCCCCGGTGGTGCTGGTGGAGCAGGGCCGGGTGGCGGTGGCCGATGAAGTCGGCGAATTGCTGGGCGCGAAAATGACTGTGATCCTGATCGGCGAACGTCCGGGCCTGAGCTCCCCCGACAGCCTGGGCCTGTATTTCACCTACAGCCCCAGGGTCGGCCTCACCGACGCCTACCGCAACTGCATTTCCAACGTACGCCTGGAGGGGCTGAGCTACGGCATGGCCGCCCACCGCCTGCTGTACCTGATGCGCGAGGCCTGCCGTCGGCAGCTCTCGGGGGTCAACCTGAAGGATGAAGCCCAGGTCCAGACCCTGGAATCAGACGCCGACACCCCTAAAAATGGAAACTTCTTACTCGGCAATGATTGAGAACTGACCACTTTTTAGCGGATTGCGCTTTTTTCGCGCTTTAGGCAGCATCTGGGGTGACGGCTGCCCGAGGTTCGCCGCCACTCCCCATGGACCCGAGGCCTGCTTATGCGAATTATCAAAGCAACTCTTGAGCATCTGGATCTGCTCGCCCCTCTGTTCGTCAAATACCGCGAGTTCTATGGGCAATTGCCCTATCCGGACTCTTCGCGCTCGTTTCTGGAAAAACGCCTGGAGCGCGACGAGTCGATCATCTACCTGGCGCTGCCGGACGACGATGACAACAAGCTGATGGGTTTCTGCCAGCTGTATCCGAGCTTTTCGTCGCTGTCGCTCAAGCGCGTATGGATACTCAACGACATCTATGTGGCCGAAGACTCGCGGCGCATGCTGGTGGCTGACAACCTGATGCGCGAGGCGAAGAAACTGGCCAAGGACACCAACGCCGTGCGCCTGCGCGCCTCGACCAGCAGCGACAACGAGGTGGCAATGAAGACCTACGAGTCGATGGGGTTCAAGGCAGATACCGAGTTCAAGAGCTATATCCTCCCGATCCATTCCGACTGACGGGCATCCTTCGTCAGCAAAGCCGGCTTCCACAGGTCTGCGCACTGGCCATATAGGCGCCAGCCTTGCTGGCGATGGGCTGCATAGCAGCCCCGCTGCGCTGGGGCCCAGAAATCCGCCGCTACAAACTGCTCCGCCATAATCACGCCATGCCCGTATAATGCGGCCTTTCAATTTGTGTGAAATTTTACCCTTACCCTGGGTAACGGCTACACACTTCGCACTGCCAGTCCTCGCATGCCCGTAGAGCCGGGTCTTGAACAAGGTGCCGTACATGGATTTCAACCCGCTGGACCTCATTCTGCATCTCGATACCTACCTCGATTTGCTGGTCAACAATTACGGTCCGTGGATCTACGCCATCCTGTTCCTGGTGATCTTCTGCGAGACCGGCCTGGTCGTCATGCCGTTCCTGCCGGGCGATTCGCTGCTGTTCATCGCCGGTGCCGTGGCCGCCGGCGGCGGCATGGACCCGGTACTGCTGTGCGGCCTGCTGATGGCGGCAGCCATCCTGGGCGACAGCACCAACTACGTGATCGGGCGAACGGCCGGGGAACGCCTGTTCCGCAACCCCGACTCGAAGATCTTCCGCCGCGACTACCTGCAGCAGACCCACGACTTCTACGAACGCCATGGCGGCAAGACCGTCACCCTGGCGCGCTTCCTGCCGATCCTGCGCACCTTCGCGCCTTTCGTCGCGGGCCTGGCAAAAATGGTCTATCCGCGTTTTCTGATGTTCAGCGTCGCCGGCACCATCCTGTGGGTGTGCGGCCTGGTGACGCTGGGCTACTTCTTCGGCAACGTGCCGTTCATCAAGTCCAACCTGTCGCTGATGATCGTGGCGATCATCCTGCTGTCGCTGGTGCCGATGATCATCGGCCTGGTGCGCAGCCGCATGGGCCGTGGCCAGGCCAAGGCCCAGTAACCCGCGCACATGTGGAGCCTGAGCGCCTGGCGGCGCCGTCGTACCCTGGCCCGCTACCCGATCGAGCCGCAGCAGTGGCAGCGGGTACGCGAGGGCCTGCCGATGCTCGACGGCATCAGCGACGAAGAAGATCACTGGCTGCGTGAAGCCTGCATCCTGTTCCTGCAGCAAAAGCACCTCACCACCCTGCCCGGCGTCGACGCCGATGCCGAGCAGCGCCTGCACCTGGCGGCCCAGGCGCAACTGCCGCTGCTGCACCTGGGCGATCTGAACTGGTACCAGGGCTTCCATGAAATCGTGCTGTACCCCGATGACTTCGTCAGCCCCCAGCGCCACCGTGATGCCAGCGGTGTGGAGCATGAATGGGACGGCGAACACAGTGGCGAGGCCTGGCAGCAGGGCCCGGTGATCCTGGCCTGGCCCGGGGTGCTGGCCAGCGGTGGCTGGGAAGGCTACAACCTGGTGATTCACGAACTGGCGCACAAGCTCGACATGCTCAACGGCGATGCCAATGGCCTGCCGCCGCTGCATGACAGCATGCGCGTGGCGGACTGGGCGCAGGCCATGCAGCAGGCCTACGACGATCTCAACCGCCAGCTTGACCGCAACCCCGATGCCGAAACGGCCATCGACCCCTACGCCGCGGAAAACCCGGCCGAATTCTTCGCCGTGACCAGCGAGTACTTCTTCAGTGCCCCGGACCTGCTGATGCAGGCCTACCCCGCGGTTTACGCGCAACTGAGCGCGTTCTACCGCCAGGATCCGCTGGCCCGCCTGCAACAGCTGCAACGTAGCCATCCGCACTACCAGCACACGACTAATTGACCAGGCCGGGCATCTGGCCGGGCGTGGCAAGCGTTACGGAATGTGCCTATAATCGCGACCAATTTTTGGCCAAACATGGGGGCAATGCCCAATGAGCTACAGCAAGATTCCGGCTGGCAAAGACCTGCCGAACGACATCTACGTCGCCATCGAGATTCCAGCCAACCACGCACCGATCAAGTACGAGATCGACAAGGACAGCGATTGCCTGTTCGTGGACCGCTTCATGGCCACCCCGATGTTCTACCCGGCCAACTACGGCTTCATCCCCAACACCCTGGCTGACGACGGTGATCCGCTGGACGTGCTGGTGGTGACCCCGTACCCGGTAGCCCCAGGTTCGGTGATCCGTGCTCGCCCGGTCGGCATCCTGCACATGACCGACGACGGCGGCGGCGACGCCAAGGTCATCGCCGTACCGCACGACAAGCTGTCGCAGCTGTACGTCGACGTCAAAGAGTACACCGACCTGCCGGCACTGCTGCTGGAGCAGATCAAGCACTTCTTCGAGAACTACAAGGATCTGGAGAAAGGCAAGTGGGTCAAGATCGACGGCTGGGGTGACGCAGAAGCGGCCCGTGCCGAGATCACCAAGTCGGTGGCAGCCTACAAGGGCTAAGCACTGCGCTTGAGGAAAAGCCCCGCGATTGCGGGGCTTTTTTGCATCTGCGGCTCGCTGCTTGAACCAACAGCGTCCGATTATTCCTACAACACCAACAGAACCCCCTGTAATACCCCCGCTTTTGCCCGCGAAACACTTCAACCCAATGTTTATATAAACCCTTCTTTTCCCTCACTAAACTCAATCACCATGAATACATCTGGTGATCGTTTGAAAGCGCTCCTGCGCGAGTGCAACCTGACCGCTTCCGACTTTGCCGCCCAGCGCGGGGTGACGCCGCAGCATGTGAACAACTGGTTCCAGCGCGGCGTGCCCATGGCGCGTCTGGACGAGATTGCCGAACTGCTGTGCGTACGCCCTCGCTGGCTACGCACCGGCGAGGGCCCCAAGCACCACAACCCGCTGCCGCGGGTCAGCCGCAACCGTGGCGAGCAGGAGCAGCAGGCCCCGGACCACAGCCTGTTCGCCGCGCATGGCGAGCAGGACGTGCTGCTGCCCTTCTACCATGCGCAGCCCCGGCAGTTTGCCGAAATCCCTGGCCGCCACCTGCGTTTGCCGCGCTGTGCGCTGGACAACCTCGGGGTCGATGCTGCGCAGGCGCTTTGCGTGAGCATGCCCGACTACAACATGAACCCCTTGCTGCAGTACGGCGCGACCTTGGCGATAGACCGCAGCCTGACCCGCGTGATCGAGGGCGAGATATACGCGCTGCTGCACAACGGGCGCTTGCGCGTGCACACCTTGAGCGAACGGGCCAATGGCGCATTGCGTCTGCACAGCCATGACGGTGACGAATTTCCGAGCGAAACCTACAGCCTGTCGCAAATCCGCAACCAGGGTCTGGAGGTACTGGGGTGGGTGTTCTGGTGGGCTCACCTGCGGGATGATCGCCCGCGCTAAAGCGGTTGCAGCGGTTTTTTTGCTGGGCATTGCGATCCATTCCCAGTATGCTGTGCCGCACTCAAGCCCCGGTTGCAGCCTTGCATCCTGAGGGCGTGGCGCGGCACACACTGCCCCCGCCACCCCCGGCCCCAGCGCCGGATCACGATTTGAAGGCGGTTGCGGCTTACCAAAAGTCAGCCAAGACTGTCCCCGAGAAGCCGGCCACAAGCCGGCTTTTTAATGCCCAGAAAAACCCTCCCCACCCCCTGAAGCATCAGTATTGGTAGCGCAGCGTCACCGCAAAATTGCGTGGATCACCGTAGTACAGGCCGCCGAAGTTGTTCGAAGTGGGCAAGGACTGGTAGTAGACCTTGTCCAGAACGTTGTTGAGGTTGTACTGCACGCTGAACTGTTGGTTGATCTGATAGTGCGCATGCAGGTTGAGCAAGGTGTAGCCGCCCTGCTTGATGTCGTACCCGGTCACGTCGGCGGCAGTGCGGCTCTGTGCATAGACATCGCCGCCCACACGCCAGTGGTCGAGGACACCGGGCAAGCGGTAGTCGGTTGCCACCTTGAGCAGGCGGCGCGGGATCTTGCGGTAGTAATCCGAACCCTTGCTGGCGCCCGCCACATATTCGGGATCGCTATAGGTATAGCCAGCGCTGACATTCCAGTTCTCCAACGGCTCGCCGGAAACTTCCAGTTCGAAGCCACGGTTACGCACTTTTGCGCCTGTTTCATAGCACTTGCTCGTCCCCGTCACACCACAGGTGGGCGACACCGGCAACGCCTCGGGCATGTTCTCCAAGCTGGTCTGGAAGATTGCCAGCGAGGTGTTCAGCCGACCATCGAAGTATTCACCCTTGATGCCGGTTTCGTAATTCTCGCCTTCGATCGGGTCAAGCAAGGTATTGCCGACACCGTAGTAACTCTGTGTCTTGTAGATCTCGGTGTAGCTGGCATACCAGGTGTGGTGCTTGTCCAGGTCCAGCACCAGCCCGGCATATGGCACCAGCCGGCCATTCTCCCGGTATTGGTCATTGGTGTAGGGGCTGGCCACCTTGTAGTCCGACCAGCTCACCCGCGTACCGACGATCAGGCTCAGGTCATCGGTCAGGCTGAAGCGCGAGGCACCATACAGGCCACGCTCCTTGCGGGTGTAGTTGTAGTCTGCGCCGATAGCATTGAGGATCGGGCTGGGCAGGGCACTGTAGTCGAAGTCGGTGATGTCGATCGTCGGGTTGTTGGTGGCGCTCTTGATCACCGCGTCGAACTCGTCCTTGCGCGTGTTGGCCCCGAGCATCAACTGATGCTTGCGCCCGAACAGCTCGAAAGGCCCGGTAGCATAGAGGTCCAGGGCGAACTGGGTGTCTTCGTAATCGGCCTGGGAGACGGTCATGCGATAGTTGTCGCCCGCTACCCGGTTCGGGTACGCGGAGAGAAAGTCGGCGTTCGACCAGATCGCATTCATGGCCAGGGTCAACTTCCACTCGTTGTCGAAGGTGTGCGTGAGGTCGCTGAACAGCGTGTAGTTGTTGCGATCCAGATGGGCCCACTTGCCGTTGAGGTTGGTGGAACGCGAAAGCGGATAGAAGGAGCCGTCACGACGAGTGTTCAAGCCGCCCCAGTCATAGCCGTTCTGGTTGTCTTTCTGGAGAGTGGCGCCCACCGTCAGTACGGTGGAATCGTTCAGATCCGCCTCCCCCACCAGGTACAGCAACTGGTTGTCACGCTCGGAGCCGTCGCGATAGCTGTTGGCGTTGTTGTAGTAGGCCACTGCACGGCCGCGAACATTGCCCGTAGGGGTCAGTGGCCCGGAAACATCCACCTGGCCACGGTAGTTGTCCCAGGAGCCTGCCCCCAGCTCCGCGCCCAGACGAAAGTCCTGGGTCGGCCGTTTGCGTACCAGGTTGATCGCCGCCGACGGGTTGCCCGTGCCCTGCATCAGGCCATTGGCGCCGCGTACGACCTCGACGCGGTCATAGATGGCCATGTTCGAGGTGGACATGACGTCCATGGAGTAGTTTTCCGAGATGTTGGTCGGAATGCCGTCATATTGCAGGTCGCTGATCTCGAAGCCGCGCGAGTAATAGGTGGAGCGATCAGTGCCGATCTTGGTGAGGGTGATACCGGTCGCCGTGCGCGCGATGTCGTCCAGGCTCTGGATGTTCTGGTCGTCCATCCTCTTGCGGGTGATCACCGTCACCGACTGCGGTGTTTCCCGCAGGCTCAGGGCGAGCTTGGTCGCCGTGTTGGTCGAACCCGTGGTGTACGAACCGGTGCCCTCGGTCGTGGCGCCCAGGCCCTGCCCGTTGACGGTGGTGGCGCCGAGCACGACCGCGTCCGAGGAACCGTCCTGGACCAGCAGATACCCACCATTGGCCTGGCGCTGAGCGCGCAAGCCGCTGTTGGACAGCAGCAGCGCCAGCCCCTCATCGACCCCATAGGCACCATCAAGGCCCGGGGTGGTCAGCGCATGGATCTGCCGCGGATCGAAGGAAATCGTCACACCCGCCTGCACGCCGAACTGGGTCAGCGCGCTACCCAGCGGGCCTGCGCCGATGTGGTAGGCGATACGGCTCTGGGCGTGAGCCGCAGCAGGCATCAGCACCACCCCCGGCACACTCGCCATCGTCAGGCCGAACATCGCCAGGCGCACTGCGCGGGGCAATGAGATCGAGGGGGAGAAGCAAAGCTGGGGCATGAAATGATCCTTCTGTTGTCTTGGCAGAAATCCGCTGTCATCGCGGCTCCTGTCATTGACGGATGAGAATCATAATCAGCAAGGTGCTCCGCGTATTTTCTGTCAGTGACGGTTCAGACGGCTTCGACACTGACCCAGTAGCGGGTCAGGTAACGCAGCTTCACCGGCAAGGTCCGGGTCAGGTTTTCCAGGACCGCATCTGTATCGTCGATACGGAACGCTCCGGAAATGCTCAGGTCGCGAACCGCCCCGGCGCAGCGCAGCACGCCCGGGCGATAGCGCCCCAGCTCGTCGATGAACTCCCCGAGGCGCCACTCGTTGACACTCAGCATGCCCTGCACCCACGCGGTCGAACCCTGTGCCAAGACACCGGCAGGATCGGCGCGATCAGGATCGAACGCCGCCTGCTGACCGGCCTCCAGACGCACTGCCCGCTCCGGGTGACGGCGAGGACGGAGCTCGACCGCCGACTGCAGCACCCCCACGCGGGTCCGGTCCGTCATCTGGCGCACGCTGAAGCGCGTCCCGCGCGCGTGGATGCGCCCGTCCTGGGTTTCGACGATAAACGGCCGCTGCCCAGGATCCTTGGCGGTTTGCACGAGGATCTCCCCGCGGTAAAGACGGATAAGCCGAAGTTGCCCGTCGAAGCTCGCATCCAGCGCGGTGTTGGCGTTGAGTTCCAGCTGCGACCCGTCGTCCAGCCGCAGCGAGCGACGCTCGCGCGCGCCCGTGCTCTGCTGAGCGAACAGGCCATGGTTCGCCAGCGGTTTGCCGATCATCCAGCTGCTGCCCCCGACGGCCAGCAACACGCCGAGGATCTTCAATACCTCGCGGCGTTGCGCCTGGGCCGCATCCAGCCCTGACCGGGCGGCATGTGCGGGTACCGTTGCCCATTGCCGCTGGAACGCCTCGACCCGCGCCCATGCCTCGGCGTGCGAAGGATCTGCCCCCAACCATTGCTGCCAGGCCCGGGTGCAGGCCTCGTCCACCCCTGCATCGTTGAGCTGCACGTACCAGGTCGCAGCAGCTTCGAGGGTCCGACGATCGAGCGCCGCGCTCATCAGTTGTCCGCCAGCAGCAGGCACTCGGTCATGGCTCGCACCAGATGGTTCTTCACCGTGGTGACCGAGACCCCGAGGCGTTCGGCCACCGCCACATAGGTCTGCCCTTCCAGCTGCACCGACAGAAAGATCTCCCGGGTACGCTTGCCCAGCCCGTCCAGCAGGCTGTCGACCGCCACCAGCATCTCGAGAATGGACAAGCGCACCTCAGGTGATACCTCGACCGGTTCAGGCTTCTGCGCCAGGGCCACCAGATACGCCTGCTCGATCGCCCGTCGCCTCGACTTGTCGATCAACAGCGAGCGCGCAATTGCAGTCAGGTAGCCCCGCGGCTCTCGGATCGGCGCGGCGTTGCGTGCCGTCATGACCCGCACGAAGGTGTCCTGGGCCAGATCCGCCGCATCGGCCGAATTGCCCAGGCGCATGCGCAACCAGCCTTTCAGCCAACCGTTGTGTTCGGAATAAAGCTGGTGAAGTGCCAAAGGCTCGAGTGCGGACATAAGGGGGCCATTAATATGCAAATGGTAATTGATCGCATTATTTAGGGCGAGCGCAGTTCGTGCAAGGGGCAATCCGCCCGCCAGGTGTGCATCTGGCCTGATGATGCCCAGGGCAAACTACGCACCTGCCCCCTCCCCCTGCCCGCGAAAACCCAACCTCCAGCACTTTCCCTGATGACACCCCACCCATTAAGTTGCACTCTGCACCAAACTGATTCAGCCGGAACCGATTTTGATGGAAAGCACACCCCCGACCGTTGCCGCCGAGCGCCTGCTGGAAAGCGCGCGACGGCTGTTCTGCCGTGAAGGCATTCATGCAACGGGCGTTTCGCGCCTGCTCAGCGATGCCAAGGTCGCGCGGCGCACGCTGTACGAGACCTATGGCTCCAAGGAGAACCTGCTGCGTGCCGTGTTCGATCGCGAGGCAGCGATGTGGTTTGGCTGGTTTGACCAGGCACTGCCTCAGCGTACCGACGACCCGGAGCAACGCCTGATCTTTATGTTCGACCTGCTCGAGGAATGGTTCGCCAGCGGGCGCTTCTTCGGCTGCCTGTTCACCAACGCCGTCGCCGAACACGACAAGTCTTCCAGCTGGGTACGTGACCTGGCCCAGGCACACTTCGATCGGGTGCATGACCGCATCGAGCAACTGGCCGCGGCCTGCGGGCTGCCGGAACCGGCCTGGGTCGCGCAGCAGATCTCGCTGCTGATCGACGGTGCCATCGCCACCGCGATGGTCTCGCGCAACGCCAGAAGCGCACAGGTTGCGCGCTCGATCCTGCTGACCCTGCTGCGCGAAGCGAAAGCCGCCTAGCCCGCCCCCTGCACCGCTGCCGGTGCAGGCCTCGGCGCCTATATGCTAACGAGGCATAAGCTAAGCTTAAAATATTAGTTCTGCTTATATCGCAGATCTCACATACTTCACGCGCCTGCCGAGAACGATCGGTCTACCTGTTTTGGGATGCGTGTGATGAGAGATTTTTTCCAGCGATTGTTCTCCACCAGTGGCGCGCAAGCGACGCCCGCACTCCAGTCCAACCTGAGCCGCCGCTCGTTCATGTGCGCCTGTGGCTGCGGCATGCTGGCGCTGAGCGCCGCCGGTACCGCGCTGCTGGCAGCGGCCAGCAAGGTCGAAGCTGCCACCGGCGGGCCGCTGCTGCGTGTGGGGCACATGCCCGCCGGCTGCGTGTCGCACCTGCTGCTGGCAAAGCTGCGCGGTGATTTTGCGGCGGCGGGCCTGCAGGTGGAGCTGACGCAATTCAACAGCCCAAGCGATGCCCTGCAGGCCTTGTTGGCAGGTCGCCTGGAACTGATGCACGGGCCCTGGACCATGACCGCAGCCGCCTACGCCAAGGGCACCCAGGAGCTGCGCATCATCGGTGGCTCGGGGCAAGGCGGCATCGAACTGGTGGCGCGCAACGGCTCGGTGGCCAGCCTGGATGAATTCATCGCCGCCGCAGGCAGCGGCCTGCGCGTCGGCACCCTGCGCCTGGATACCCTGGAACTGGTGGGCTATGGCTCGATGGCGCGCCACGGCAAATCCTACAACGACTATCAGATGACTTTCTTCCCGAGCATGGCCGGGATGGGCGAAGCCATCGCCAACGGCCGCCTCGACGTGTGCACCCTGGCACAGCCCTATGCCCAGAACGTGGTCAGCACCACCGGCGCACGCTACCTGAGCGACTCCAACGCGGTGTGGGGCCCGGAGGCCGCCGACTGCGTGATCACCACGCAGGTGCGCACCAGCCAGGAACAGGGGCCGCTGCTCAAACGCTACCTGGAACTGCTGCAGGCATCGGCCACTGCGATGAAAGCCGACTTCGACAACGCCATCCAGCAATTGCAGCCGATCTACGGGGTATCCAACGAGGTGCTCAAGGTGGCCCTGGCACGCCAGGCGCCCAACCCGGTCATCAGCCCGGTAGGCGTGGCCGGCCTCAAGCGCGGCGCCGGCTACCTGGTCGAACTGGGCTACTTCACCGACAACCCGATCGATGCGGTTCTCGACCTGCGTCATCAACCTGCTGCCCAGGTGACGGGATGAACCAGGCCGTTCTGACCCTGAGCCGGCAGCCCGACGCACGCCGTGCCCCGCGTTATCTGGACGCGCTGCGCGACACGCTGTGGTTCCTGCTGGCGTGGGCATTGCTGATCGGCGCATGGGAGCTGGCGGTGCAGTCTGGCTGGCTGGATGGCCGCGTACTCCCGCCTCCCAGCGTGACCCTGCCGTATGCGTTTTCCGGCGAAGCGGTGGTGGGTTTCGGGCAGCAGCGCAGCGGCTTGCTGGAGGCCTTGCTGGTGACCCTGCTGCGGGTCAGCGGCGGGTTGCTGGCTGGCAGCCTGGTGGCACTGCTGCTGGCGGTGATCACCACCGAGGTGAAGCTGCTGCGCCGCCTGATCCTGCCGCTGGTGCAGACCCTGGCGCCGATCTCACCGGTGGCCTGGGTCCCCTTCACCATCGCGGTGATCGGCATCGGCGGACAGGCCGCGGTGTTCGTGGTGTTCCTGGCCGTGCTGGGCACCATGACGCTGTCGCTGGTCGCCGCGCTGGATGCCATCGACCCGCAGTACCTGAACATCGCCCGCAACCTGAGGTGCACGCGCCAGCAGATCTGGCTGCGCGTGCGACTGCCGGCAATCGCCCCCAGCGCGATGACCAGCCTGCGCATGGCGTTCTTCGGCGCGTGGATGGCGGTGCTGGCCGGGGAGATGGCGGGAATCAATTCCGGGTTGGGCTACATGATCATCATGGCCCAGCAGATGTACAACATGCCGTTGGTGATGGTGGGTGTGATGACCATTGGTGTCGTGGGTTTCGTGGTGGATCGCCTGATGCTGTTGCTCGGACGCCGCCTCACCGGGTGGGCGTCATGAGCCGGGGCGCCACGCTGAGTTTTCGTGGCCTGAGCAAGCAGTTCGAAGGCGGCACACGGGTCGAGGTGGGTGACCTGGATATCAAGGCCGCCAGTTTCACCGTGCTGCTGGGGCGCAGCGGGTGCGGCAAGAGCACCCTGCTCAACATCGCCGCGGGCCTGCAGCAACCCAGCACCGGGCAGCTGCTGTACGACGGCCAGGCAGTGAGCGGCAACCAGCCCGACAGTGCGCTGATCTTCCAGCAGAACAACCTGTTCCCGTGGATGAGTGCGGTGGAAAACATTGCCATCGCCCTGCTCAACCGCGGGCTTGACCGTGAAGCGGCCACCCGGCGCGCCGAGCAGTTGCTTGCCGACGTGGGCCTGGCCGAATTCGCCCGGCACCGGCCGGCGGCATTGTCCGGCGGCATGTGCCAGCGCATCGCCCTGGCCAGGGCACTGGCCCTGGAGCCACGCCTGCTGCTGCTCGACGAGCCGTTTTCGGCACTGGACGCACAGACCCGGCGCCTGATGCAGGACCAGTTGCTGCGCGCCTGGAACACCAGCGGCGCCACGGTGCTGATGGTGACCCACGACCTGCAGGAGGCGCTGCTGCTGGCCGACCGTATCGTGCTGATGGCCAGCACGCCCCACGGCCGCATCGCCCAGATCCTGGAAATCGACCTGCCGCGCCCGCGCCAGGTGCGCTCGGCGCAACTGCTTGACCTGCAAGAACGGCTGGACGCGTTTCTAACCCACGAAACCCGGCTGGCCGAGCATTTCTAGTCGACACGGGACCTCCCGATTAACTGATTGGCACACGGTCATTCGACCGCCATGCCGCCCCTTGAAGAGCACAGACCATGAGTGAAACCACCCACCGCGTCACCATCAACGGCCTCCAGGCCAACGCCGGCCGAGCAGTTCGCGAACGCATCCGGGCCGATGGCGAGGGTGACATCGCACGCCCGCTCTACCACACCAGTGTGCGTTGGACCGAGGGCTACCAGACCCTCACCAAGGTCAAGTCCGGTGCCGTGCTGCACGGCGACGAGCCCTGCGCCTACGGTGGCGCCGGCCTGGGCGCCACGCCCCAGGAACTGTTGCTGGCGGGTATCGGCAACTGCCTAGCGGCCACCTACATCGGCGGCCTGTCGGCATCCGGAGTCAAGGTCAACAGCCTGGTGCTGGACGTGAGCGGCCGCGTGGATTTTCGCGCCGCATTTGGCGTGACCAGCGGCAACCCGGGCTTTGAAAGCATCCAGGTGCAGGTGTCGATCGATACCGAAGAATCACCCGAGCGCGTGGACGCATTGCTGGCCAAGCTGCTGCCGACCGCGCCGATCCCCGACACCATCATGCGTCCCGTGCCCCTGACGGTGGAGGTGCAACACACCGGCGGCGCCACCCATGGCTGACAACGCGCACAGGGTGCTGGTGGTGGGTGGCGGGCCGGCGGGGCTGTCCTGCGCCTACGAGCTGGTACGCGCCGGCCTGCGCCCGCTGGTGCTGGAGCGCACGCAGGCCGTGGGCGACGTGTGGCGCAACCACTATGACGGCCTGCGCCTGAACACCGGGCGCTGGTTTTCCGGGTTGCCGGGCGGGCGCTTTCCGTGGGCGGCAGGCCGCTGGCCGAGCCGCGATGACCTGGCCCGGGTGCTGGCGTCACTGCCGGCCCGGGGCGGCTTCGAGGTGCTGACCGGGTGCGAAGTGGAATCGGTCGGCTGCCTTCAGGCGCAATCGATGTGGCAGGTGCGCTGCCGTGATGGCCGCGAGTGGCGCGCACCGGCGCTGGTGGTCGCCACCGGTACCTCGTGCGTACCGTCGATCCCGCAGTGGCCGGGGGCACAGCGCTTTGCCGGGCAGATCGTGCATGCCGCGCACTTCGGCAATGCACGTGCCTACGCCGGCAAGCACGTGGTGGTGGTCGGCAGCGGCAATTCGTCCTGCGAGATAGCCAGCCGCCTGGTGCCCCATGCCGCGTCGGTCACGCTGTCGGTGCGGCGCGCGCCGCACTTTCTGCCCAAGAGCCTGTTCGGCGTGCCGCTGGCGGCACTGGGTACGCTGATCCGTCGGCTGCCACCCCGCGCGAGCGACGCGGTGCTGAGCTGGTTGTCGCGGCGCTGGGTCGGCGACCTGTCGGCCTACGGCCTGCCACCACCGGCACAGGGCGTGTCCGGGCTGGGCAGTGTCACGCCGACGCTGTTCATTCCGGTGATCGACGACCTGAAACAGCGCCGCATCAAGGTGGTCGGCCCGCTGCTGGAACTGAACGAGCAAGGCGCCGTGGCCCACACCGGCATCGACCGCACCGAGCGCTGCACGCTGCGCATGGACGTGATCGTTGCGGGCACCGGCTACACCACCGGCCTGGAGGCGCTGATCCAGTACCCCAAGGCGCTCACGGCAGACGGCAAGCCGACCGTGGATGACGACGGCCAGTCGAGCGTTGCGCGGGGCCTGTTCTTCATCGGTTACCGCAACCCCTTGAGCGGGCAACTGCGCGAAATCGGCCTGCAGGCGCCTGGCGTGGCAAGGGCGGTCAAGGGCTATCTCGACGCCACGCAACTGGCGCCTTGCACCGGCTCGGCGAAGGTTTCCCTGTAGGCGTAAAGCCCCGGGGTACCACCGGTCATGATGAACAGCACGTTATCGCCGCGGCGATAGCGGCCCTGTCGCAGATCGGCCAGCAGCCCGGCGAAGGCCTTGCCCGAGTACACCGGGTCCACCAGCACACCTTCGCAGCGCGCCATCAGGCGCACCGCTTCGAGCATGGCCTGGGTCGGCAGCCCGTAGCCTTCGCCCAACTGGCTGCCATCGATGTTGATCGCACTCGCATCGAGGCTTGCAGCATGGCCCAGCAAGGCCAGCGCCTGGCGAGTCAACTGCAGGGTCGTGGCCGCCGCGGTCTGCTGGTCGGCCAGCACCGACCAGGACCTGACGCTCGCCGCACCCCGCCCCAGTACCTCGAACCCCGCCGCAAGCCCGGCATGGGTGCCGGCGCTGCCATTGGGAACCACGACCTCGTCGAATCGCACGCCCATCGCGGTTTCCTGCTGCACGATCTCTTCGGCGCAACGGGCGTAGCCCAGGCTGCCAAGCGGCGTGGAACCGCCGGTGGGAATGACCAGCACCTTGCGACCTGCCGCACGCAACTGCTGCGCGCGCGCCTCGGCCGCTGCCAGTGCATCGGCGCCCCTGTCCAGCACCTGCACCCTGGCCCCGAACAGCTGGTCGAGCAGCACATTGCCATTGAGCTCGTAATCGCGATCGGCCCTGGGCACCGCACGGCTGAGGATCAGTTCGCATTCAAGCCCCAGCCGGGCGCACACGGCGGCCGTCAACCGGGCGTGGTTGGACTGGATGCCGCCCACGGTGATCAGGGTGTCGACGCCGTTCTTCAGCGCCTCGCCCAGGTGGAACTCCAGTTTGCGCAGCTTGTTGCCGCCACCGCCGACAAGCATGTGGTCATCGCGCTTGAGGTACAGGCCGACACCCATGGCCGGCAGGCCCAGATGGTGCTCGATACGCTCGGCGCGTTGTATGCCGGTGGCGCCCTGCAGCAGATCGGTGCGCGCGAATGCGCCCAGCGCCTGGCTCAGTACATGTCGCATGGGATGACACCTCGTGCTCTGGTTCAATGCCACGGACTATAGGGATAAACTAAAGCGCAATAAACGCACGCCAGGTTAGCAATTGGCTCACTCAACGTTAGTAATCATCACCTCTCGGATCACTCGATGAGCAAGCTCAGGCAGATGGAAGTGTTTGTTGCCGTGGTCGAGGCCGGCAGCTTTGCCGGGGCGGCTGCCGCGCTGGGGATGTCGGCGGTGATGGTGGGGCGGCATGTGCAGAGCCTTGAGAAAACCCTGAACACCCGGCTGGTTCAACGCACCACACGCCGGCAGACCATAACCGGCGAAGGCCGTATCTTCTATGCCGAGGCCAGGACCGCCCTGGAGCAGGTCGCCTACGCCTACAACCGGGTAGAAGCCTCCAGCGACGCGCCCAGTGGCCTGCTGCGGGTGACCGCGCCGATGACACTGGGGGTATCGCTGGTCGGCCCGCTGGTGACCGAGTTCATGCAGCGCTACCCGCAGGTTCAGGTCGAGCTGATCCTGAGCAACGAGGTGGTGGACCTCTACGAGAGTGCCTTCGACCTGGGCTTCAGGATCGCCGAGCTGGTTGACGCCAACCTGGTCTCGCAGCCCCTGCCGCCCTATCAGATGGTGATCTGCGCCGCCCCGAAATACCTCGAGAAGGCCGGCGAGCCGACAACACCGGAGGCGCTCCACGCCCACCGAATTCTCACCCACACCTCCTGGAACAACCGCTTTGCCTGGCCACTCAAGCAGGCTGGCAAAGAGGTGTTCTGGCCCGAGCAGGCGGTGCTTCGCAGCAACGATGGCCAGGTACTGCTGCAGGCCGCCATTGCCGGCAGCGGGATCCTGATGCAGCCGGACTTTCTGGTGGCCGCCGCGCTGGCGAACAAGGAGCTGGTGAGCATTCTGGGGGCGTATGTGCCGGCCCACAAACCGGTGCAGATGGTGTATCCACGCTCGAAGAAGTCACTGCCCAAGCTCACTGCCTTCGTCGCGTTCATCCAGGCGCGGCTCGACTTGCCGAGCCAGCCCTGATCGCAGGGCCGGCGGGCCGTCAGGCCTGCGCCGCGTCGCGCACCTGCATCAGCGCGAAGCCCAGCAGGTTCAGGCCGCGCCAGCTGTCCGGCCGGTGGGCGTTCTGGTCATCCTGCGCCAGGCCGATCCCCCACACCCGGTCCACCGGGCTGGCCTCCACGATCACCCGCGTGCCGGTGCCCTGCAGGAAGGCCCCCAGTTCCGCGTTCTGGGAAAACTTGGCCTGGTTGGCCCGCACCACGATCGCGAAACGCTCCTGTGCCCACCGCGCCTCGTCGAACCCACGCACCTGGCGTCCGAGTGCCTTGGCCGCATTGGGATCGGTCGCCTCGATGATCCGTGCCCGCGTCTGTTCATCACCAAACAGCGCCGCCTTCTCGGCCATCATGTAGTGCTCGGCCGACTGGTACGACTGCCCGCCCACCTCGAACGGCGCCACGTACCACTGGCTGAAACACGAGGCGGTGACACCCTTGCGGCTCACCTGATGGCCCCAGAAGAATACGAACTCGGGCCTTTCGCCGGCCAGGTAGCGGGACACCAGGTCCTCGAGCATCTGTGAATCGTTCACGCTGATTGCCTCTCCAATAACACCATTGCAACGGTCATCCGGCCGCAGCACCGAACGGTGCCTGCCGGCCAGGACGGTGATACTACCGCGTAATGCAGCACCCGCTCACAGCGCCTCCAGAAATGCCTTCAACGCCTTCAACTCCACCCGGTCCAGCCCCAGCGCCTCGAACTGTGCGGAGGTGACAGGAAACAGCGGATCGCCCTGCTGCCCAGGCTTCGGCACCGGCCTCGGCATGCCCACGTTGTAGAACGCCAGCACCTGATCGAGGCTGCTGGCGAAACCGTTGTGGAACCACGGGCCGGTGCGGCTCACCAGGCGCAGCGAAGGGGTGCGAAAACGCCCCACGTCCGCGGCCAGGCCGGTGACTTCATGGCGACCCAGGTCCTCGCGGCTGCGCCCGTAGAACGTCAGGCCGGCATTGTGAAAACGCTGGTCGCTCATTCCCGGCCCGAAGTGGCAGTTCATGCAGCGCGCCTTGGTGCGAAACAGGTGCAGCCCGTGTAGCTGCTGGTCACTCAGCGCAGCAGTGCGGCCGCGCAGGAAGCGCTCGAACGGCGTGCGCTGCGCGACCCGCAACAGATCGCGCTGATAGGTCGCCAGGGCTGCGGCAATCTGCTCGGCACCCAGCGCCTGCCCGGGAAACGCCACGGCAAACAGTGCCGGGTAATCGGCGCTGGCACGCAACCGGGCCACCAGTTCGTCGACGCTGAAGGCCATTTCCGCCGGATCGACGACCGGCATCAGCGCCTGGGTTTCCAGGCTGTCGGCGCGGCCATCCCAGAACAGCTGTGGGGCCAGGCCACTGGTGACCACGCTCGGCGCATTGCGCCGGCCTGGCGCACGCCCATGCCCGAACGACACCCGGCGCCCATCGGCGAACGCCAGGTCCGGCTCGTGGCACGAGGCACAGGCGATCTGCCCCGACCGCGACAGGCGCGGGTCGAAGAACAGCGTGCGCCCCAGCGCTGCCTTCTGTTCGGTGTAGGGGTTGTGCGCAGGCGAGGGTGCACGCTCGGGCAGTGGCCCCAGCTCCTGCCAGGCCACGCCGGCGTCCACCTGCGGCGCCGGCCAGTGTGCCGGCGGGCGGCTGTAGGCCTTGCGCAGGCAGGCCGCATCAGCCGATGCACACAGGGGTGCGTGGTGCTTCGCCCACAGGGCCGGGCTGGCCAGCATGAGTGCGATGCCAATCAGGAACAGGCGCATCTCAGAAGGTGTACCCCACTTCCAGCCAGTACTGGCGACCCACTTCATAGGTCGACACCGAATTGCTGTTGACCGTGGCGTTGGCATTGACCGACTTCTTGTCGAGCACGTTGAACACGTCGACGTTGACGAAGATGGCCTGGTCCCGTGCGGTGGGGATACGCCAGCCCAGACGCGTGTCCCAGGTCAGCGCCGCGTCGAATTTCTGCTCTTCCCACACATCCACCGAGGTGCCCCTGTAATCGACGTTGCGCCCGGTGTCGCCGATGCGCTTGTAGCCGGCCCGGTAGCGCCAGAAGTTGCTCCACTGCAGGTTGGCCTGGGGGATGTCGGTGATGGTGGTCAGGCGCGCCGTCCACGGTCGGTTGTAGTTGGTCGCCGGGCGGTCCTGGTAGTTGATGAAGCTGCCCTGGTACTGGATCACGTCGTTCTGGTAGTAGGTGTCGTCGGCCTGCACATAGCTGGGCGAGGAAGCCTTGCTGTCGGTCCAGTTCAGCGCCAGCTGGCCGCCGGTCTGCGTGCCCAGCAGCGTCCAGCGCTGCATCGGCGTCACGGTCAGGGTGTAGGTGTCGGTCTCGCTCTTGCCGTCGTTGGTGTAGGTGGTGTAGTTGCTGGCCAGGTCAGGGTCGGTGGACGGCTGCCCCAGGGTGCGCCCGGACACCTGTACCACCTGGTCGCGGCCCTTGCGGTTGACGTACTTGAGGCCGTACTCGATGCCGGCCCACTGCTGCACCACGCCCAGCATCAGCTCGTCGTCATAGGGGATGTCGAGCTGATTGAACAGCGTCTGGTTGCTGCCGTTGGACTTGGTCACCCAGGGTTTGTCGAGGCTCGCGCGGGTTTCGTTGAAGCGCAGGCGGTTGCGCCCGTCCTGCAACTGCCAGCTGGTGACGCTGCGGCCGTAGTAGCGGTTGGCACCGGCACTGAGCAAGGTGGTGCGGTCACCGAACACGTCGTACTCCAGGGAGAAGCGCGGTGCCCAGGTGGTCTTGTCCATGTAGTCGTCACTGTCCACGCGCACGCCGGGGCGCAGGGTCAGCTTGCCCAGGGTGATCTCGTCCTGCACCCAACTGCCCCAGGTGGTGGTGGTGAAATCGAATTCGCCGGGGGCATAGCGGGTGCGGCTCTTCATGTACTGGCCGGCCCAGCCACTGACGGTCTCGCCCATGTTGCAGGCAGCGGTATCGGTCACCCCCGCGCTGTTGGTACAGCTGTTGGTGGCGGCCGGGGCCACATAGGTACTGCTGTCGGTGAGGCGCTCGTAGCGCACGTACTGGCGGGAGAACTCCAGGCCGGTCTGCGGGCGGTGAATGGCGCCCAGCCAGTCGAAGCTGCGCCAGTCGGCATTGAGCTTGTACTGCCAGGTGCGCTGCTGCTGTTCGATATCGCCCCAGCCCCCCTCCAGGGTGTTGGCGGTGGTCTTGCTGCCGATGCCCCAGTCCTTGGTGGTCGACTTGCGCCAGGTCCAGTAGTCGGCCGAGTCCGAGGTGCGGCTCTGTTCCTGGCGGCTCCAGGCCAGGGTCTGTTCGACACGGGCCAGGTCGCCGTCCCACACGGTGCGCAGGTTCAACTGGGTACCGCCAACCTTGTTGTCATAGCCGGAGTTGGCGACGTTGGCCCGGAAGTAATGGCTCTCCTCGGGCGCGTGGGTCACGCTGGTCTCGACGGTGAGCCGGTCGCTGGCTTGCCACACCGACTTGAGGAAGTAGTTGTCGATGCGCCGCTCCTGCTTCTCCTTGTGATAGCCCATCTCTTCGACGTTGTTGTAGGAGTAGAGGCTCAGCGGAATGGTCGAGCGCTTCTGGCTGAAGTTGCCGATCAGGCCGAAGGTGTCGGTCAGGTGGCCTTGCAAGGTACCGCGCACGATGACCTTGTCGAACTCGGGCTGCTCGTCGGGCGAGCCGGAGTTCTCCATGCGCTGCTCTTCCGTCTCGTCGATGTGGTATTTGGTCCAGGCCGAGCGCGTGGTCTGTACCGAGAACTTGCCGTGCAGGGCCTTGGTCGGGGCGCGGGTCTGGGCGTCGATCACCCCACCGTTGAAGCCGCCATAGGCGGCCGGCACGTTGCTGTCCAGAACCGTGATGTTCTCCAGCAGGTCGGTGTCCAGCGCCAGGCCCTGGCTGCGCCCCGGCACCCTGTCCAGCAACTGCACGCGGTCTTCGGCCGGGTCGATGTCGTTGTTCATGTTGATGCCGTCGACCAGGAAGGCGTTCTGGTAGAACGCCGCGCCGTTGATGCTGATGTTGGCCGGGGCGATTTCTCCGGGTGTCTTGCTGCTGAGCTGGTTGTCGTCGAACTGAACGTTGGGGTTGCTGCGCAGCAGGCTGGTGATGTCGCCGTTGCCGGCCGGCATTGCCTCGATAAGCTCGCGATCGATATGGGTTTCACCCTGTGGCAGCAGCGCCCGTTCGCGGACCTTGGTGTTTTCCAGCTGGATCTGGTCGGCACGCGGACGCACCACCCGTTGCAGCAGCAGCGCGTCGTCGCCGATATGCACCCATTCCAGGTCGCTGCCCTTGAGCAGGATCGCCAGCGCCTGATCGGCGCTCAGCTCGCCACGCACCGGCGGGGCACTGAGGTTGCCCAGCAACTGGCTTTCGGCACTGATCTGAAGGCCGGTCTGCTGCCCCAGCGCCATCAGCGCAGAGCCCAGCGGCTGGCGCGCGATATCGATGCTGTGGCGCGTCGGCTCGTCATCGGCCAGCACCGGCAACGACACTGCCAGCCCCACTGACAGCAACAGCAGGCGCGCACTGCGCCGACGACCCTGCAACGACTCTTGGGTGCGAATGGACATGCTCTGGTGAACTCCCCGTGCGGCGCGAACGATACGCGCCTGTAAATGAGAATCTGTACGATTAACTCAGCGGGGCAATAAACGAACGGCGATGGGGAATTTCCAGAACTTCGTGAATTTATTTTTTCCCAGGCGGCGAAGCGCGCTCACGGATGACCGTGATGTACGGCCCCCATTGCGTCAGCTGCCCGCCCAGCGGAGCGATGGCCAGTTGCAGCGCGCTACCTGGCGACCGCAGGTTCAGCGACGCGGTGATGCGCCGCTGGCCCAGGGCACGGTCCTGCAGCAGCAACACGCCGGGGTAATACGCACGCAGTTGTTCGATGACTTCGGCCAATGGACGGTCGTTGACCAGCAACTGCCATTGGCGCCATGCCGCAACCTGCTCCAGCTGCACCCGGCTGCGCTGCGCCGGGCCCTGGTTCAGCCCCACGCGCAGACTGTCGCCCGCGCCCAGCGCCGGCACTGCCAGTTCGCCGCGCCTGTCACGCACCTGCACCGAGCCGCTCTGCACTGCTACCGACACCGCGCTGCGGCTAAGGTCCACATCGAACGCCGTGCCGGTGACGGTCACCTTCACGTCTTCGGCCTGCACCGTGAAGGGCCGCGCGGCGTCATGGCTGACCTCGAAGAATGCCTGGCCCTTGAGCAGCGTGACCGCACGCGCACCCGGCTCGAACGCCACGCGGATGGCGCTGTCGCTGCCCAGTTCGATGTGGCTGCCGTCGCTCAGGCGCACCTGCCGGTGCTCGCCCGCCGTGCTGCTGTAGTCGGCCGGCGGCGCACGCCCCACCAGCAACAGCACGCAGGCCGCCAGCGCGCTCGCCGCCAGCGCCCGGCGTGGCCAACTGCGCCGGCGGGCTGCCATGCGCGGTGCGGCGGGCACCTGGTGCGCCGTTGGTGGCTCCAGCGGGTCGATGCCGGCGCTCAGCATCCAGACCTTTTGCACCTTGCGCCAGGCCGCCGCATGGCGTTCGTCAGCGGCCAGCCAGCGCGCATGGGCCTGGTGCAGCAGCACGTTGTCCGGTTCGGCATTGCATTGCAGCAGCCAGTCCATGGCGGCCTGCCACACCGGGTCGTCCTTCAGCGAGCCGGGCGTTCGGCAAGACGGGGTGGTATCAGTCATCGGCCAGATGCTCCGCACAGTGGGTCAGTGCGTCACGCACCAGTTGGTGCGCCAGACTAGTCGAAATATTCAAGCGGGCGGCAATTTCCTGAAAAGTCATGTGCTGCAAGCGGTGCATGTGAAAGGCCTGCCGCGCCCGCTCCGGCAGCAGCGCCAGGGCGTCCTGCAGCACACGCAACTGATCGCGGTGCAGGGCCTGGTGCTCCGGCGACGGTGCGCTCGACGGCAGCTCATCGAGCCGTTCGCCGCCATCGGGCTGGCGGTTTTCCAGGGTCGTGCGGCGCAGCAGGTCGAACGACAGGTTGCGCACGATGCGGTACAGGTACCCCACCGGATTGCCCAACTGCGCACCGGCGTCGGCCTGCCCGCAGAAACGCAGCCAGGCCTCCTGCACCACGTCCTCGGCCTGCGCACGGCAGCCGACGATGGGTGCCGAATAGTCGACCAGCGCAGCACGGTGGGAAAGGTACAACTGGAGTTTATCGCTGGGGCAGGACACGGCGACGACCATTGAAGGCAGGAGCGGGTTGGGAGGGCCGCTATTCTGCATTCAATTGCGAATGATTATCAACTGAAATATCAGGCCTGCTCCTGCGCCTTGAGGTGAGCTAGCCCGCCACCACCGCGGGTTCATGCACCGTCACCCGGTTGCGCCCGCCGTGCTTGGACAGGTACAGCGCATGGTCGGCCCAGGCAATCAGTTCGGCGTGGCTGCTGGAGGGCTGGCTCAGATCGGCTACGCCCAGGCTGATGGTGAAACGGATGTCCTGCCCCTCATGGCTGACGCTCAGGCGTTCGACCGCCTTGCGCAGGCGCTCGGCAAAGATCAGCGCGCCGGCCTTGTCGGTGTCCGTCAGCACCACGCCGAACTCTTCGCCACCGTAACGGCCGGCCACGTCGCTGTCGCGGATCTGCTCGCGAACCACCCTGGCCACCTGGCGAATGACGGCATCGCCCGCCGGGTGGCCATAGGTGTCGTTGACCCGCTTGAAATGGTCGATGTCGAACATCACCAGGCTGGTGGCGTTGCCATAGCGCTGATTGCGCGCATGCGCCAGTTGCAGGCACTCCTCCCAATGCCCGCGGTTGTACAGGCCGGTCAGGCAATCGGTGCTGGACAGCTTCTGCAACTGAGCGTTGGCGGCCTGCAACTGGTGGCGGTTGGTGGCCACATCGGTCACGTCGTAGATCACCAGGCAGATCTGGCGGATCTCGCTGTCGGTGGAGCGCAACGGCAGCAGCGTGGTGTTCTGGTACATGAAATCCACCTGGCCGGTGATCGGCTGGTAGTTCTTGAACCGCACCAGGTACGGGCGCTGCTCCCAGATGGTGAAAGCCGGGGTGCCCAGGGTCGCGACGCTGTCCACCTTGTGGCTGAACCATTGCCGGTCGACCTCGGGGAACAGGCTGAAGAAGCACTGGTTGTAGGCATCCCTGGGCTGCACCCCCGAGCGGTTTTCCATGAAGGTGTTCCACACCTGCACCCGATGTTCGCGGTCGAGCACCACCACGCCCACATCGATGCTCTGCACGATGCTCAGCAGCCAGTGAAATTCCTTCAGGTCGATAGGATCGCGCATGGGCTCAGTTCATCAGGTAGGCAAGTTTATGGGTCAAGCGCTCGATGGAGTCTTCGGTGAACAGCAACAGCAGGTCGAAACGGATATCGTGCCCTTCCAGGCTGTAGCTGATCTCGACCGCCAGGGTTTTCTGCCAGCGTTGGCCGTTGACCTGGATAAGCTCGTCGATGGTGCCGTGCTGCCCGAGGATCTGCGGGTGGCCCTGGGAGAACACCACGTCGATCTGCTCGGCAATGCTGCTCAGGCACGCACCGATCAATACGCTGGAGAAGTCCAGCAACAGCTCCATGTCGGAATACTCGATGCTCTGGTGGCGCATCAGCTTGGCCATGTCGGCGATTTCCGAATCGTGGAACATCAGCAGGGCCTCGCCGGCGATGCCGCTGCCGATGAAGCCCTGGCAAATTGCCGTGAGCCGCTGGCTGCTGCCCGCGTCGGCCAGCGCCATGTGCAACTCGCCCACCTCGAAGAGGTTGACGCTGGGCACCGGCAACTGCACGAACACGCCCAGCACCTTGGCGATCAGGGCCGCGGCGCGGCCGATGGCGACGTTGACCGTTTCGCTGAACACCTCGCGAAAGCCGATGACGGCAGTCGCCGCACCGGCCAGCGGTGTCGCCGAGCGCTCACCCAGCAGCCCCAACTGGGCCAGCAGGCGGCGCAGCTCGTCCTGGTCGAAGGGTTTTTTCAGAAACGCCAGCGCGCCCAGGTCCAGCACCCGGCGCACGGCCTCTTCCTGCACATCGCCCGAGATCACGATGACCTTGGGGCTCAGGCCTTCGTCACGCAGCGCAGCCAGCACCTGGTAGCCATCCATGGTGGGCATGGTCAGGTCCAGCAGCACCACCTGGCCCAGGCCGCGGCGTATGGCGTCCATGGCCTGGCGCCCGTCGCTGGCCTCGGTAACCGTTACCGGCCAGTTGGCGGGCAGCGCGCGCAGGACCTGCTTGCGGGCCACCATGGAGTCATCGCACACCAGCAAGGACATCGTTGACACAGACGGGGCGCTCATCGAGTGAATATCAATATAAAAAGTAATGGCATCATGCCATGATCCGACGCCAGGTTCTACGTACCCGCGGCGTCAGCGGTGCTGAGCGAATCCACTTGCACATTCCCTGCCAGGCCATCGCGCAGCATCTGCACGAATGCCTCCCGCGCCGGATGTCGCCCCGCCCCCTCGTGCCAGTAGAACAGGTTGTCGACCGCCTTCAGGTCGGCGAACTCGTGCCCGATCCACCCTGCGCCCTGGCGGTACTGCTCGTAGATGCCGCGCGGCACTAGTGACACCCCGGTGCCGGCGCTGACGCAGCTGACTATCGCACCGTAGCTGCCGATGCCCACGATGGGCAGCTTGTGCCCCTGGGCCTGCAGCCAGTGCTCCAGTGCCGCCCGATACGGACAGCCTTCAGGCCACATGAACACGGCCTTGCCCACCAGGTCCGCGGCGCTGCGCAGCGGCCCCAGTGACGGTGCGCCGATCAGCAGCAGGTCTTCCTGGTACATCAGGGTGCGGCGCAGGTGCGGGCGCTCGACATCCACCGCCACGATCGCACCATCGAGACGGTGGTTGAGCACATCGTCGAGCATCTGCGACCAGGTGCCGGTGCTCAGCTCCAGCGTCACCTCGGGATAGCGCGCATGGTACTGCGCCAGAAACCGCGGCAGGCGCCCGCTGGCCGAGGACTCGATGGCGCCGATGCGCAAGCGTCCGGATGGTTTGGCGGACGGCGCCAGCGCCTGCCTGGAGGCCTCGGCCAGGGCCAGCATCTGCGTGGCATAGGGCAAGAAGGTTTCCCCCGCCGGACTGATCACCAGCCCGCGCCCGCGGCGATGGAACAACGGCACGCCCAGCTCGGCCTCCAGCGCCTTGATCCGCGCCGTGATGTTGGACGGTACGTAGTGCAGCACCTCGGCCGCACGGGCAATGCTGCCGGTGTCGTGGACGGTCTTGAACATGCGGATCTGCATCAGCTCCATACATCACCCAAAGTGAACGATTGGCTCAGTATAAGTCGATTGTAGTGAGCAGTAGGCGTCCCGATACTGAGCGCACCCGCCCTTCGGAGC
>NZ_MVOK01000022.1:0-108538 GCF_002018915.1 Pseudomonas sp. MF6396
CGATTACATCGAGATGTTCTACAACGTAAAACGCCGCCATGGTTTCAACAATCAGCTGTCACCGGTAGAGTTTGAAAAACGTTACGCAATGAGCTTGCAAGGTGTCTAGAGAATCCGGGGCGATTCAGTATTATAATGTGGCGCAGAAAATGTAACCGTTCGGCGAAGGCACCTACCTGATTCAAGTCATAAGTGTGATGCTGAATTAAACTCATACCTCAAAGCCTTCAAGGCCAAAATTGTTCAGCTGCAACTGCTGTGCAGTGTGCAGATCGGGGCGGGATACTAGGGTTGTGTTTGCAGTACTTTACGGTAGGTATGCTGAAACCGTCCGGGTGCCAGCCATATATTTTTGGGGGTATTGATAGTTGAGCGAAAGGTCGGTCATTCATTTTATAAAGCCATGCCGTGATCCTGTAGAGGATCACCGTATTCTTACCCCTCAGTATGCAATGGATATGCTCAGACAAGGACATATAGTAAATATAGGCTTGGATAATTGCACGCTGCAGAGAATGGAGGAGCTGCCAGTCAAGCCATCCCGAGCAGCGGCTGAAGCGGTTGGACTTCTCCCTCTTGTTGAGTTTCTACAAAGTGCTCCTGGTGTTGCCCTTACCTCCATGGGGACACATGAGATGCCTGAAAACCGTGTTGCAAAGGCTAAGTGGGCATACGAAAACTTTTGTTCAGCCTTTTGGCCCGGGCATCGAGACGATGTTGAGGCCTCACACAGAAAGTTTGACGAAGATTCTACAGATCGTTGGGTCGAGTTCATGGAGTTGAGCGAAGGGGCCAGATGTGTCTATGGTCCGGCATACGTTGCTCTGCTGCAAATGCAGAACATACGCCGAACGTATCCATCATTGAGCCCCGAAGAGAAGTTTGAGGCATATCTCCACAGCATGGCTGGCATGCTGGACCTAGTTAGTGCATTTGAGCTTGAGATAGCCAAGTATGCGTTTTGGGAAATTTCACATGTTGATATAAATAGGCTTCCTGACCGAGTTCGCGAAAGAAGGGCGGACATAAAGGAGAATTTTACGAAGCAGCAGTCCACTGTTAGCAAGTGTAAGCGAGCTGCCTTTAACGGTGCCATGGACCTACATTGGCTCAGTGGCTCCAATTTGTCGGAAGATCTTGGAGCGACGATCAAAACCGATGTAGGAGAGTTTGCGCTTGATAATTGGGTAGGGACCAATGACCTCAAGCTTTACCGGATATGCAGAGATCTGCACTCGACACCCCACGAGGAGTCGAAAACTATGCGCTTTGTGCATACGCGTGAGTCTGTTCTGGAAGCACTTCCTTACTGGCGCAACGTGGATCGACTGTCCAGAGACGTGATGCTATACCGACATGCGAGCGGTTACCGATCTCTCGATAAGACTCTGCTGTCCAACGTCGATGCGGCCGTCAAGCACCTTGAAGGGGAGTTGCGTAAAGTGCTGAAGGATTGAGCGCGTCTATGGAAATGGGGCGATTCAGGGGTGAGACTGGGCGGCTGCTGAAGGAAATCTCAGCGCTCTCGGAGGAGTGCGTTCTTGGCCAGGGGATCTATGGAAGCTCCGGAGGTTAGAACCGCCGAAATACTCAAAGAGTGGCAGAGCTAGATGAGCTATGCATAGGACATGGCGCGCTCAGATCGACCTGATCGGTGCTACCGCTGGCGGATACGAAAAAGCCCGCTTTCGGGGCGGGCTCTCACGCGTCTCCAAGGGGAGGCAATTTGCCAACGAAGTCTCGGAGCCAACCACCATAGGCTACACGCCACGGCCACCTTTGTCAGCAAGGCTCAGACCAAGGCGTCCTGCCTAGCTGCGCATCACCTTATTCCAATCAATTTCGTACCCAGCGTCCTGGAGCTCCCGGCTCAGGGCTTGCTTCCAGCCCTCATCGTTCATCGAAGTCCAAACTACGCCTGCGAAGTCGCTTGGAATTTCGACTTGACCACGCTTCAGTGCACAGACCCTGTCACGACCTAGGTAGCCTAGGAAATAGCCAAGCTCCAACAGGACGTTCTGCCTGGCACGAGGCTCCAATTGTCCACCCTCCACGCAGCCTTGGTCGTCAGGTGTGAGCAGCACCACTGCAAATCCTACGTCTCGATGCCCTTCAATTTTCTCGATTACGGTCCGACCACGATTCGCCTGTTCGTGGAGAATGATGGGCTCAAGACCAAGCTTCTCAAGGAATCGAGCCACCGACTCTCTAGCTCCCTCATCATGGCCGTGAACCACAAATACTCGGTCCGAATGAACAGCTTTATTTTCCAGGGCCGAGGTGGTCTCAATACCCTCCAAGGCTGGGAGATCCGCCAAGTCCTCTTTCAAGCTTTTCTGTGCTTGTTCAAGCAGAGCAATAGAATGCAGCACCCTCCGTTGAATCGGCGTGTGGTAATCGATTACTTGCCCTGTGGTGAACACCATCGGGGAATACGTGAGGTCTGTGGCGGCAGCGTAGGTGCGATACGCACTGGTGTCCTCCCCGAAGCATCTGGTCAGACTGTCCTTGATGGCAACCTCCATGGCCTTTAGCTCCGGTGTATTCCCACTGCGGACGGTATCGAGATCAAAAGCGCGAAGTTCTGCAATTCGTTCAGATAGCCGAGCTAGACCACGCTCGATCTCTTGAGGTGTCAGTTTCAGCTTCGGCTGTGGAGGTACAACTGAGGAGGTTTTTCGAGCCATGGTCTACACATTCCTTGGTAGCGGTAGGCGATTGTTGCTGATTTTGAAGTGTCTGTTCAGCCTCTGGTCCCACGGACGCCTTTTCTTCAAGCGAGACTGACTTAATTATTTTTGCGAGGCGCACACCCAGGTTGGCGGCCTCGCGAGACTGACTTTAAAAACCCAAAGTGGCAGCCTACAGACGCCAATTTACGCTAGCCGACGAGACTGACTTAATTGTTTAAGATCACTCCACACCGCAAAAGGATCCGGGAAGGTTCGCCTTCCCGGATCCTGCTTGCCCCGCACACCCGTGCGGTCGCTGCTCAGGCCATCACAGCGTCGGCCAGCGCCACGCTTCACACAGGCAAAACGGGCAGCCGCTTCTGCTGGTTGAACAGCCGCGTTGTGCGCTGAAGGCCGGTGAACTGTCCACCGACAATCAGGGAATCAACTGGGTTTGCCGTTCAACCGCGCCAGCGTTTCATCCAGCTCATCAATCTGCCCCGGCGCTTCGGTCACCACACTGAAGTCGCTCACTTCGACCGCCCCCAACCCATGCCCCAGCAGGTGGAACGAGAACGCCTTGCGCGACTCGTTGTTGTCGAACGTGAACTCCATTTCCAGGGGCTGATCCGGCGTGACCAGCATCTCCTCGGTAGGTAGCCCCACCAGCACCTCCTGCTCGAACTCCTTGGTCTTGAGCACGATATAGGCGTTCTGCTGCGGGTCGGCCGAGCGTACCGTCAGGCGTACCCGGGTGTGCGAGCCCTTGGGCATCTCCAGGTACTGCGCGCCGATCAGGTTGTCGGCCCAGTCATCCTTGATCTGCGGCTGCAGCGGGATCACTGTCGCGCTGCCAAACTGGTAGTGCTGGTTCAGCGGTGAGCCCATCACTGATTGATCCAGTGCGCTGGCGCGCGCCTGCACCTGGCGTGCCCGCTGGCCACGGAAGCGATCTGTCAGGTTGGCGCGTTCGGCAATGAAGCCGGTACTGGCATACGACCGGCAGCGCTGCTGGAAATCGCATTCGGTGAAGGTGGCATTGCCATCGTGATAGCGCAGCTTGCCGTTGGTGAACGACATGATTTCACGCCCGTTGTCATAGTCGCGCAGCAGCGAACGCCCACTGAGTGCGTTGGGCACCGGGAAGCCGAAGTAGTCGAGCACCGATGCGGTCAGGTCGACGTGACCGTACACGCCGGATTTCACCTGTGGCAGTTGTGCCTGCTCGGGCGCCAGCATCAGGTTGAAGCCCCACGAAGACGCCAGGCGTACACCGTCGATGCCATGGGATTCGTCCGAGGTGATCACCACCAGGGTGTCCTTGAGTACCCCCTGACGTTCCAGTCCGGCAAGAAAGTTATCCACAGCGTCGTCGAGATAGGCCACTGCCGCCTGCTTGGGCGTGGCGTAGCGTTCGAGGTATTCCGCCGGCGCGGAGTAGGGCTGGTGGGTGCCCACGGTCAGCAGGGTGAGCATCCACGGTTCAGGCTGCTTCTGCAGTTGGCCGACATAGTCCAGCGCGCCTTCGAAAAACGCCTTGTCGTCCTTGCCCCACGGGAAGTCCAGGTAGTTGGGGTTCTTGAACCAGTCCAGGCCCAGGGTGGTATCGAAGCCGATGTGCGGCATGATCTTGTCCTTGGCCATGAAGCGCAGCCCGGCACCCTGCAGGTAGTGCGTACTGAAGCCATGTTCGCGCAATTGCGCCGGCAGGCATTCCTGGTTGCGCTGGTTCTGCGTCAGCATCTCGACCCCCTTGGGGGTACCGTTGTCGAGCTTGTCGTAGTCGCCACACAGCATGGCGTAGAGGCCACGGATGGTCTGGTGGGTATGCAGCACGTAGTCGGGGGTGTTCATGCCGCGTTCGGCCCAGGCGCTCAGCTTGGGCATCAGGTGTTCCTGGTAGGCGGGGTTGAGGGTGCGTCGGTTGATGTCCAGGTAAGCCCCCGGGATGCCTTCCAGCGCGACCACCAGCACGTTGCGCGCGCTGCCGGGCGCGTCGAGCAGCGGCTTGCCGCTCAGGTCCAGGCGGGTCAGGCCGGCCATGGCCACGGGCGGGTCGACCACATCGGCCTCCAGCCAGTCTTCGATACGCGCCTGGCTTTCACCCACGCCTACCGCCAGCAATTGATGTGGCAGGTTGAACACCTGCCACTCGTCCGCTTCGGCAGGTTCCCAGGCCTGGGTACCGGCATGCACCAGCAGGCAGGTCACGGGCACCGCCCACAGGTGCCGCGGCAATGGCGCGACGGGTCTGGCCCGGGCCGCCCAGCGGGTCGCAAGCCACAACAGCAGGCCAAGCCCCAGGGCAATGGCGAAGCCAGGGTTGGCCAGGCTGCCACCGGCGGAGTTTTCCATGAACTGCACATCGGTGAGGTAGTGCAGGTCGGCCGGGGTCGGCAATCGGCCTACTGCGGCCACCAGCTCGGCACTGGCCAGGCTCAGCACTCCCCACGCCAGCACCACGGGCACTGCCAGCCATACCGGACGACGGTACAGCAGAACGACCAGTGCTCCACCGAGGCCCACGTCGGACAGGTACCCCAGCGGATCGGCCCAGCCGTTCGCCACGCGCAGGCATACAGGAACCACCACCAGCAGCCCGAACAGGGCGGCGAGCGAAGCGCGAGGGTGCTGCAACCAGCGATAGATACGTTTCACGGGGGCGTTCGTCATCATGTCGTCATGTAAATGTGGTGATGGTACCAAGTGCAGTACATCTCCACAGCATTCCGGCAACAAGTCGAAACCCAGTTTTCTGGCCTGGATCAATGTCGAATGCGCCTCCATGGCTTACCGTGGTGGGTTCCTGCCACTCTTTTCAAGGATGAAACGCAATGCAGTCAATGGACCGCAATCATGATATTCAGCCCCTGTCGCGGGCAGACATGACCATCGAGCTCAACGGGCGGCCGGTACCGGCCGCGGCAGGCGAAAGCGTGCTCAACGTGCTGCACGCGGTGGGCCTGCGCCAGGTGGCGCGCAACGACCATGGCCAGGTCACGGGTGCCTTCTGCGGCATGGGCGTGTGCCACTGCTGCCTGGTGTCGATCAACGGTCGCCCCAAGCGCCGCGCCTGCCAGACCATCGTCAAGCCGGGCATGCAGGTCGAAACCGGGGTCAACCGCTTCGACGTGGAGGGTGTCGAATGAGCCTGCGTCCGGTAATAGTCGGCGGCGGTTCGGCAGGCATGGCGGCTGCCATCGAACTGGCCCGGCATGGCGTCTCCAGCGTGCTGTTCGACGAAGCTTCGCGTCTGGGCGGGGTGGTCTATCGCGGCCCTTTGCGCAGCGGCGTCGACCTGGGCTACCTGGGCAAGCGTTATGCCAGCGCGCTGAACACCCTGCACGAAGAGTTCGCCGATTGTGCCGAGCGCATCGACGTGCGCCTGGAAACCCGTGTGGTCGGGGGCGAAGGCGGCAACCGCCTGATGGTGCTGGACAGCGACGAGCAGCTGCACGAAGTGGAATACAGCCACCTGGTACTGTCCGCCGGCTGCCACGAGCGCAACGTGCCGTTCCCCGGCTGGACCCTGCCCGGCGTGATGCTGCTGGGCGGTCTGCAGTTGCAGATCAAGAGCGGCGTGGTCAAGCCGCTGGGCACCACCGTCATCGCCGGCACCGGCCCGCTGCTGCCCCTGGTGGCATGCCAACTGCACGCGGCCGGGGTCAAGGTGGAAGGGGTGTACGAGGCATGTGCCTTCGGCAAGATCGCCAAGGAAAGCCTGGCGCTGCTGAACAAGCCGCAGCTGTTTCTCGACGGCCTGAGCATGCTCGGTTATCTGAAGCTCAACGGTATCCCCATGAACTACGGCTGGGGCGTGGTAGGTGCCAACGGCGAGGGCGAACTCACCGAAGTGCGCCTGGCCCCCTACAGTGACAACTGGCAGCCGGACATCAGCCGTGTGCAGCGCGTCTCGGCGCAGACCCTGGCCGTGGGCTACGGCTTCATTCCGCGCACCCAGCTCAGTCAGCAGATGGGCCTGGCCCACGGCTTCAACGAAGACGGCTACCTGCGCGCCGAAAGCAACGTGTGGCAACAGAGCAGCGAGCCGCACATTCACCTGGCCGGTGACATGGGCGGGATTCGCGGTGGCGAAGCCGCGATGCTCACCGGGCGCATCGCCGCCGTGTCGATCCTGCACCAGGCTCAGGTCATCACCCCCGAACAGGCGCTGGACCTGCGCGAGCGCTACCTGGGCAAGCTTGCCGCGATCAAGCGCTTTCGTGCCGGGGTAGACCGCTACACACTGCGCGGCACTGAGCAGATCACGCTGCCCGCACCCGACACCGTCATCTGCCGCTGCGAGCACGTCACCCGCAGCGACATCGACCGCGCCCTGGAGCAGGGTGTACAGGACATGGCCGGGCTGAAGATGCGCACCCGCGTGAGCATGGGCGATTGCCAGGGCCGCATGTGCGTGGGCTACTGCAACGATCGCCTGCGCCAGGCCACCGGGCGTGCCGATGTGGGCTGGCTGCGCCCGCGGTTCCCCATCGATCCGATCCCTTTCTCCGCATTCAAGAACCTCGGCACGGAAGCTGAAGCATGAACAGAACCTATGATGTGGTCATCGCCGGCGGCGGTGTGATCGGCGCTTCCTGCGCCTACCAGTTGTCCAAGCGTGGCAACCTCAGGATCGCGCTGATCGACGCCAAGCGCCCCGGCAACGCTACCCGCGCCTCGGCGGGCGGGTTGTGGGCGATCGGCGAATCGGTCGGCCTGGGCTGCGGGGTGATCTTCTTTCGCATGATGTCGCAAAAGCACAAGCGCGAAGCCAACGGCGCCGCCGTGGCGGTCGATTCCAGCACCCCGCACATCCTGCCGCAGTCGTTCTTCGACTTCGCGCTGCAATCCAATGCCTTGTACCCCGGCCTGCACCAGGAACTGATGGAGCGCCACGGCATGGACTTCAAGTTCGAGCGCACCGGCCTCAAGTACGTGATCTACGACGACGAGGACCGCCTGTACGCCGAGCATATCGTCGCGCAGATCCCGCACCTGGCCCACGAGGTTCGCTGGCTCGACCGCGATGCCCTGCGCAAGGCCGAGCCAGCCGTCAGCCACCATGCCCACGGCGCGCTGGAGTTCCTGTGCGATCACCAGGTCAGCCCGTTCCGTCTGGCCGATGCCTACACCGAAGGTGCGCGGCAGAACGGCGTCGACCTGTTCCTCAACACCAACGTCACCGGCGTGCTGCACCAGGGCGACCGGGTGGTGGGGGTCAAGACCGACGTGGAAGGCGAGTTTCACTGCCAGACCCTGATCAACGCCGGCGGCGCCTGGGCGGCAGAACTGAGCGAGATGGCCACCGGCCTGAGCATTCCGGTCAAGCCGGTCAAGGGCCAGATCCTGCTCACCGAGCGCATGCCCAAGCTGCTGCAGGGCTGCCTGACCACCGCCGATTGCTACATGGCGCAGAAGGACAACGGCGAGATCCTGATCGGCAGCACCACCGAAGACAAGGGCTTCGACGTCACCACCACCTATCCGGAAATCAACGGTCTGGTGCAGGGCGCGGTGCGATGCATTCCGGAGCTGGCGCAGATCAACCTCAAGCGCAGCTGGGCAGGCCTGCGTCCCGGTTCGCCGGACGAGCTGCCGATTCTCGGCCCGGTGCAGAGCGTGAGTGGCTACCTCAATGCCTGTGGGCACTTTCGCACCGGCATCCTGACCTCGGCGATCACTGGCGTGCTGATCGACAAGGTGCTGCATGAAGAGGCACTGCCGCTGGACCTGACGCCGTTCCTCGCGGACCGCTTCGGTACTCTGCCCAAAGCCGCCCAGGCCTGACCCGGTGCGTGCCTGAACCTGCGGTGATGGTCGCCGTCGGTTCAGGCGCACGGATCAAGCGTGCAGGCTGACCGGGGTCAGATCTGCATGGCCATGCCTTCGACGTTCATCGCCGCCTGGCGCAAGGCCTCGGAGCGAGTCGGGTGCGGGTGGCAGGTGAGGGCGATGTCTTCGGCCGAGGCCGAGAACTCCATGGCCACGCAGTACTCACCGATCATCTCGCTGACGCACGGGCCAACCAGGTGCACGCCGAGCACCTCGTCGGTTTCGGCATCGGCCAGCACCTTGGCGAAGCCTTCGGTCTCGTGGTTGATCTTGGCCCGGCTGTTGGCCATGAACGGGAACTTGCCGACCTTGTAGGCGCGGCCTTCGGCCTTGAGCTGCTCTTCGGTCTTGCCCACGCTGGCCAGTTCGGGGCGGGTGTAGATCACCCCCGGGATCAGCCCGTAGTTCACTTCGTGGGCCTTGCCGTGGATTCGCTCGATGCAGGCGATGGCTTCGTCTTCTGCCTTGTGGGCGAGCATCGGGCCGCTGGTGACGTCGCCGATCACCCACACGCCCGGCACGCTGGTGCGATGGCCCTGGTTCTCGAGCATGCCGCGCTTGTCGGTCTGCAGGCCTACCGTTTCCAGGCCCAGGCCCTGGGTGTAGGGGCGACGGCCGATGGCGACCAGCACGTAGTCGGCCTGCAGGGTTTCGGCGGTGCCGCCGGCGGCCGGTTCGAGGGTCAGGCTGACACCGTCGGCCGACGGCGTGGCCTGGGTCACCTTGCTGCCCAGCTTGAAGCTCATGCCTTGCTTGGCCAATGCGCGCTGCAGGGTCTTGGCGGTTTCTTCGTCGGTGCCGGGGCAGATACGGTCGAGGTATTCCACCACGGTGACCTGGCTACCGAGGCGGCGCCACACCGAGCCCAGCTCCAGCCCGATCACGCCCGCGCCGATCACCACCAGGTGTTTGGGCACCTGGGGCAGGGCGAGGGCGCCGGTGGAGTCGATGATGCGCTGGTTGTCGATGGTCACGCCGGGCAGCGGAGTCGGCTCGGACCCGGTGGCGATGACGATGTCCTTGGCCTGCAGTTCGGTCACGGCGCCCTGGTCATCGGTGACCTTGACCTTGCCCACGCCATCGAGCTGGCCCCAGCCCTTGATCCAGTCGACCTTGTTCTTGCGAAACAGGAACTCGATGCCCTTGGTCAGGCCCGCGACGCTCTCGTCCTTCTGTTTCATCATCTGCGCCAGGTTCAGGCTTGGCTTGACCTCGATACCGAGGTTGGCGAACTCGCTGCCGGCAGCCGCTTCGTAGAGTTCGGAGGCATGCAGCAGGGCCTTGGACGGCATGCAGCCAACGTTCAGGCAGGTGCCACCGAGGGTCGGGCGACCTTCGACACAGGCCACGCTCAGGCCCAGCTGGCCTGCGCGAATGGCAGCGTTGTAGCCGCCAGGGCCGCCGCCGATGATCACGACATCATAGGTTTTCATTGTTGTACTCCCGGATGAAGAATCGACAATGCCGCCAAGGTTAGGGGCCGATCTGGAGGTTGTATACAATTTATGCCACTACCTTTTTGCATCGGCCGGTCTACGACGATAGTCCGGCATGCCTCCCTGTTCTTGAGGATGGGCTACCCTTTTGTGCAGACGTCCGAAGATTACGGGAGGCTCATTTCATGCTTGCGCAACTTCCACCTGTTCTGCAAAGCCTGCGGTTGCCCTTGCGACTCAAGCTTTGGGATGGTCACGAATTCGATCTCGGCCCCCAGCCGCAGGTCACCATCGTGGTCAAGGATCCCCAGCTGATCGGCCAGTTGACCCACCCCAGCCTGGATGAGCTGGGCGCGGCGTTCGTCGAGGGCAAGCTGGAACTGGAGGGCACCATCGGCGAAGTCATCCGCGTGTGCGACGAGCTCAGTCAGGCGTTGCTCACGGACGAGGAAGAAGACCAGCCGGTGCGCAGCGAGCATGACAAGGCCACCGACGCGGCGGCCATTTCCTACCATTACGACCTGTCCAACGATTTCTACCAGCTGTGGCTGGACCGCGACATGGCGTATTCCTGCGCCTACTTCAAGACCCCCGGCGACACCCTTGAGCAGGCCCAGCAGAACAAGTTCGAGCACCTGTGCCGCAAGCTGCGGCTCAAGCAGGGCGACTACCTGCTGGACGTGGGCTGTGGCTGGGGCGGGTTGTCACGTTATGCCGCACGTGAGTTCGGCGCCAAGGTGTTCGGCATCACCCTGAGCAAGGAGCAGCTCAAGTTGGGGCGTGAACGGGTCAAGGCAGAAGGGCTTGAAGATCAGGTGGAACTGCAGATTCTCGACTACCGCGACCTGCCCCAGGACGGTCGCTTCGACAAGGTGGTGAGTGTCGGCATGTTCGAACACGTGGGGCATGCCAACCTGGCGTTGTACTGCCAGCGCTTGTTCGGCGCGGTGCGCGAAGGTGGCCTGGTGATGAACCACGGCATCACCGCCAAGCATGTGGACGGGCGCCCGGTGGGGCGCGGCGCGGGCAATTTCATCGAGCGCTATGTGTTCCCCCATGGCGAGCTGCCGCACCTGTCGATGATCAGTGCGCGTATCAGCGAAGCGGGGCTGGAAGTGGTCGACGTCGAGAGCCTGCGCCTGCATTACGCACGGACGCTGGCGCAGTGGAGCGATCGCCTGGAAAGCCAGCTGGACAAGGCCGCGAGCCTGGTGCCGGAAAAGGCCCTGCGCATCTGGCGGCTGTACCTGGCCGGTTGCTCCTATGCCTTTGCCAAGGGCTGGATCAACCTGCACCAGATTCTGGCAGTCAAGCCGTTCGCCGATGGTGGCCACGACCTGCCGCTGACCCGCGAGGACCTGTACCGCTGACAGTCGCGCTCAGAGGATCGGCGAGATCAGTCGGGCGATGCGCATCCCCAGTTGTTGCAGGCGGCGCGTCTGCTGGCTGTCCTCGGGGGTGCTTTCCCGCGCTTGGTCGAAGTCGTGCTGGAGCATGGCTTCGACCTGCGCGGCAAAGGCAAGGTCTACGGTCAGCAGCATGATTTCGAAGTTCAGGCGGAACGAGCGGTTGTCCAGGTTGGCACTGCCGATGGCGCTGACTTCGTTGTCGACCAGCACCACCTTCTGGTGCAGAAACCCCGGCCCGTAGCGGAACATGCGCACCCCGGCCTGCACCGCCTCGAAGGCGAACAGGCTGGAGGCGGCGTACACGATACGGTGGTCAGGGCGCGAGGGAATCAGGATACGCACGTCGACGCCCCGCAACACCGCCAGGCGCAGCGCGGCCGACACGGCCTCGTCGGGAATGAAGTACGGGCTGGTGATCCAGAGCCGCTCGCGCGCCGCGTGGATGGCGTCGACAAAAAACAGCGAACAGGTCTCCTGCGGATCGGCGGGCCCGCTGGCCAGTACCTGGCAAAGTACGCCGTTGTCCGGGTAGGTGTCGGGCAGTATCAGTGGCGGCAACTGGCGCGCCGCCCAGTACCAGTCTTCGGCAAAGGATTCCTGCAGGCAGGCCAGCACCGGGCCGCTGACCTGCACATGGGTGTCGCGCCAGGGCGATAGCCTGGGGTTGCCGCCCAGGTATTCGTCGCCCACGTTATGGCCCCCCATGAACCCCAGCATGCCGTCGACCACCACGATCTTGCGATGGTTGCGGAAGTTGACCTGGAAGCGGTTGAACCAGCCGCGGCGGGTGGCGAAGGCGCGGATGTTCACGCCGCCTTCGCGCAAGCTCTGTATATAGGCGGAGGGCAGGGCGTGACTGCCAACGCTGTCGAACAGCACGTAGATCTTCACCCCTTCAGCGGCCTTTCTCAGCAGCAGCGCCTTGAGCTCACGGCCGATGCCGTCGTCGTGGATGATGAAGAACTGGATCAGTACCGTGTCGTGGGCCGCTTCTATCGCCTTGAAGATCGCGTCGAAGGTGGCCTGCCCGTCGATCAGCAGGCTGACCTGGTTGTTGGCCAGGCACGGCATGCGCCCAAGCTTGGGCATGGCCCGCAGCGCCGCATAGGATTCGGAGTTGCGCGCGGTCAGCGCCTCTTCCACCCAGGGGCGCCAGTTGAGGTCGGCCATGGCCACATGCATTTCGCGGTTGGCCTGGCGGCGGGCCTGGATGTAGGCGTCGAAGGTGCGACTGCCGAATACCAGGTACGGAATCAGCGTGAAGTAGGGGATAAACAGCAGCGACATGGCCCAGGCAATTGCACCTTGGGCAGTGCGCACGGTGAACACGGCATGCAGGGCGGCAATCACGCCCAGCAGGTGAATCACACCGATGAGGTAACCGAAGAAGTAAGGGCTGTGGTAATCCATACACATTCTGCTATCCGAGGGCACTGCCCGCTAACAGAGCACGTTCGCGCCTGCACTTGCAACTGAAAGCACGAAAACGCGTCTAAGCTGTGTTCCGGCTTGGGGCCGGATTCTGAAGGAGTCACTACATGAAAAGTCGTCTGCCGATGCTGGCACTGGTACTGGGCCTGGCGAGCCCGTTGGTGCATGCGCAGATGTTGCAACCGGGCCTGTGGGAGTTGACCAGCAGCAACATGCAGGTCGATGGCAAGCCACTGCCCGACATGGAATTCATGCTCGGCCAGTTGAAGAACCTGCCGCCCGAGCAGCGCGCAATGATCGAGGGTGGCCTGGCCAAGCAAGGCATCAGCGTCGGGGGCAAAGGGGTGCGTTCGTGCCTGACCCAGGAGCAGGTTCAGACCAACGACATTCCGCTGCAGGACCCGCAGTCGGGGTGCACGCAGAAGATCACCGAGCGCAACGGCAATGTGTGGAAGTTCACCTTCAGTTGCCCCAAGGCTCAAGGCAACGGTGAAGCGCAGTTTCTCAGCGATCGGGAATTTCTGACCAAGGTCAGCGGCACGTTCAATGCGTCCGGTGTTGAGCAAAAGGGCAGCATGAACACCCGTGCGGTATGGCTGGGCAACGATTGCGGCACGGTCAAGCCGCGCACCTGATCAGCGCAGGTGCCACTGCCATTGGCTCTGCGCGACAGCGTCGTGGGCATGCAGGCTTTCGGCATGTTCCACACGCAGCTTGAAGCCGTCGATCCACGGCAGCGGTTGCAGGGCCAGATGCAGGCGCCTCGCGGCGTCTTCGCAGAACATCAGGTTCTGCCCGTTGGCCAGCGCAAACGCCTGTTCGTCGGCTCGTTTCACGGCTGTCTGCACAGCAGTGCCGAGAGCTGCCTCAGCCAGGTCGATCAGCTGTCGAAAGGGCATTTGCTCCTCGCCTGGGGCCAGGCGCAGGTGCAGATGGGCCGTGCTGCGTTGGCTGTGTGGTGTTGCCACGATGCCTTGGGCGGTGCCGAGCCAATGCAGGATGGCAGCATGATCGAGGTTACTCCGGTTGGCGAAATCATCGACGAACTGCTGCTGAATCAATTGGCGGGCGAGCGCGGCGGAGCATGGGCAGGTCGAGGAATACTCGACTTGTGCGTTTAGTTCCACGTGGAACACTCCGTTTTCCAAACGCGCGTCCACACTCATCGGGTAAGCCTTCCAGCCTGCCAGCGGGCTGACCAGCGCAGGCCGCTTGAGCAACAATTCGAAGTCCAGACGCAGGTAAGCGGTGGTCGAGAGGCCCTGATGGCTGTCGATAAACCGTTCCAGGACCTGGCGCACCAACCCTACTGAAAACGCCGCGTGCTCGAATGCCTCCAACGCGAGGTACAGGCGCGACATGTGAATCCCCCGCGAGGATCCATCATCCAGGCTGACGCCGGCATCGGCGCTGGCGCGTACCTGAACGCCGTCGAGTGTGATCGGCAGTGCGATGCCGCACATGCCAACCCATTCCAGAGGCATGGATTGCTGGCTGGCCTGAGCGGCGATATCGGGAAGGGTCAGGGCGTTCATGCTGAAACCATCGCTGAATTAAAAACCGATACGTTACATTATAACGATTCATTCATCATAGCTTTTTCCGAGTCCTCACTCGCAGCCCCCAAGGCGATTGCAACGCAGGCTGAAGCGTTGGCCGCTGGAGCTGGACACCCGGTTCTGCGTGGTCCAACCCACCCGGCGGCTATAGCCGACCCAGGCTTCGCCGTCGCTGGCCAGGCCCGTGTAGAAGGTCAGCGGCCCATAGAGGCTGTTGGTTTGTACCCAGCGCCGCTGCCCCAGCACCTCAAGGCCGCGCACGTACTGGGTGTTGCCCTGGCTGTGCACGCTGTACACATTGCCGTCGCGATCTTGGCAGGCCAGCAGGTTGGCGCTGCGCGTGCATTGGGCAGGCTCACTGCGCGGCATCGCGGCGTGAACCGTCGCGACGGGGATCAGCAGGAGCGAAAGCAGTACGAAGGTTTTCATCCAATCTCCGATTGGCTAAATTGCATTGTTATAATATAACATTGAAAAAGGCATCCTTCGAATGCTCCGACGCCCTGATGAGGTATTTGCGCCATGACCGACCGTCTCCCCGTTACCGTGCTGTCCGGCTTTCTAGGTGCCGGCAAGAGCACCCTGCTCAACCATGTGCTGCGTAACCGCGACAACCTGCGGGTGGCGGTGATCGTCAACGACATGAGTGAAATCAATATCGACGCCAGCGAAGTGCAGCGCAACGTCAGCCTCAATCGTGCAGAAGAAAAACTGGTCGAGATGAGCAATGGCTGCATCTGCTGCACCCTGCGCGAAGATCTGCTCGAAGAGGTCGCGCGGCTTGCCCGCGAGGGGCGTTTCGATTACCTGTTGATCGAGTCCACCGGCATATCCGAGCCGCTACCGGTAGCCGAAACCTTTACCTTCCGTGATGAGCAAGGCCGCAGCCTGGCCGACCAGGCGCGGCTGGACACCATGGTCACGGTGGTCGACGGGCTGAATTTCCTGAGTGACTACCAGGCCGCCGACAGCCTGGCTTCGCGCGGCGAGACCCTGGGCGAGGGCGATGAACGTTCCATCAGCGACCTGCTGATCGAGCAGGTCGAGTTCGCCGATGTGATCCTGTTGAGCAAGATCGACCTGATCGGCAGCGATGAGCGCGAAGAACTCTGCGCCATTCTGCGCTCGCTCAATGCCCACGCCCAGATCGTGCCGATGGTGATGGGGCAGGTGCCATTGGCGCAGATTCTCGATACCGGCCTGTTCGACTTCGAGCGTGCTGCCCAGGCGCCGGGCTGGCTGCAGGAACTGCGCGGTACGCATGTGCCGGAAACCCAGGAGTACGGCATTGCCGCCACTACCTGGCAGGCCCGCCGCCCCTTGCACCCACAGCGTTTTTTCGACTTTATCCACAGGCCCTGGAGCAACGGCCGCCTGTTGCGTTCCAAGGGCTTTTTCTGGCTGGCCAGCAAGCACCAGGAAGCCGGCAGCTGGTCCCAGGCCGGCGGCATTATGCGCCACGGCTTTGCCGGTCGCTGGTGGCGTTTCGTACCACGCGGGCAATGGCCCCAGGACCCGCAGGACACGGCGGCGATCCTCAAGCACTGGACGGCCGAATGCGGCGATTGCCGACAGGAGCTGGTGTTCATCGGGCAGCACATCGACTTTGCGCAACTGGATGCCGAGCTGGGCGCCTGCCTGCTGAGCGATGAAGAAATGGCATTGGGCGCCGAGGGCTGGCAACGCCTGCCCGACCCGTTTGGCGACTGGCACGACGAAGAGGCGGCCTGATGCTGGCCCTGAAACGCCGTGGCAGCGCCCGGCAGACAGTCGGCGAATCGCCCCAGGTGCTGACCGAGGTGCTGCAGGATGGCGTCAATCTGGCCGTGTGGCAGCGCCAGTTGCCGGTGCATGTGGCCGATTTTGCCCAGGTGCTGTTGTCCCTTGGGCAGCCGCTGGCCGAGTCCCTGACCCTGGAGTTGCAGCCAGATGACGATGCACCCGCCCTGCGCGGGTTGGCGGCAGCGTATGCCGATCTGCAGGGGTATGAGGGGTTCATCTGCGATGTGCGCTGGCTGGTGGGCGCCTACGCCTGCCTGCTCGACGCGCGTCGGGTGGGGCTGCGCCTGCGCGCACTGGAGGGCGCAATGTGCCCGCGTTTTCACGTCGACCACGTGCCGGCGCGGCTGATCTGTACCTATGCGGGCCCCGGCAGTGAATGGCTGACGGCGCCCGATGCGGTGCAGGTGGAGCAGTTGTCGACCGGTGATGTGGCCGTGCTCAAGGGCGAGAGGTGGCTGGGCAATGAGGGGCAGGGGCTGGTGCACCGTTCGCCGGCGGTACCTGCGGGGCAGCGCCGCCTGATGCTGACGCTTGACTGGATGGCCTGAGCGCGCAGCATAGTGCGTATCCTTCCTGACGAATCGATGCGCATGCTGCAGAACATACCCACCCACCTGATCGGCGGCCCCCTGGGCGCCGGCAAGACCAGCCTGATCCGGCACCTGCTGGCCCAGCGCCCGGCCCACGAGCGGTGGGCGGTGCTGATCAACGAGTTCGGCCAGATCGGCCTGGATGCCGCCTTGCTCGCCACCGACGATGATGGCGTGGCGATGGGCGAAGTGGCGGGCGGATGCCTGTGCTGCGTGAATGGTGCACCGTTCCAGGTGGGCCTGGGGCGCTTGTTGCGCAAGGCGCGCCCTCATCGACTGTTCATCGAGCCTTCGGGGCTGGGTCATCCTGCCCAGTTGCTGGCCCAGCTGGGCGAAGCACCCTGGCAAGGCGTGCTGGCGGTTCAGCCGTCGGTGCTGGTACTGGACGCCCAGGCATTGGCGGCAGGCCAGGCATTACCCCAGCCGCAGGCGCAGGCACTGCACGGTGCGGGGCTGCTGGTGCTCAACAAATCTGAAGGCTTGGCGGCCGCCACGCGCCTGTGGATAAGCCAGGGGTTGCCTGATGTACCCCAGCTTTGGACGGACCATGGGCAGATTGCGCTGAACAGCCTGCCGGGCGTTGGTGTGCATCCGTTGCCGGTGGATAACTTCAAGCTGCCGGAGGCCAGGCCGTTGCCGGCGGCGCTGTGGATAAACCCGCTGACGCCGATCTGTCTTTATCAACAGCTGGAGCAGGGCTGGAGCATTGGCTGGCGCTGGCACCCGAGCCAGCAGTTGCACCCGCAGCGTTTGCAGCAATGGCTTGCAGGCCTTGGGTGGCGCAGGGCCAAACTGGTTATCCACAGCCCGGAGGGTTGGCAGTCGGCCAATGCGCTGGAGGGGCAGGCGCTGCACTGGCAGGCCAGCGAGTGGCGGCGCGACTCGCGTATCGAGCTGATTTTTGCACAGCCGCAGGCAGTGGCGGCCTTGGAGCAGGGGATGCAGGAATGCCGGATTCCCTGAAGACAGGGCCGGCCTTTTTGCAGGCAAGGCTGGCCCCGGTAGACGGAGGGAACGTCACTGGCGCCAGCGATTGTGCTCCTGGCGCCACTGGTTCATCTCGATCACGTTGCCGCCCTGCACCGGCGGCTTGATCTCGAACGGGTAGGGTGCCAGTTCGATCTGCATCGTATGCGCGCCAAACTGCGTCACCGTACCGGGGTGACGATGTTCGCCTGTCACCGTGAATTCGAAGTTGTACACACGGGCCAGGCGCTTGCGCCCGTTGGCATCGCGCACAAAACCGATGCGCTTGAGCGCCACGTTGCCATCCAGCAGTTCCAGGTCGAGCTTGGCGCAATGCTGCTTGACCCGTTCCAGTGCCTTTTCGCGCAGGCCGTGGTTATGCCACAGCCAGGCGCCTGCGGTGGCCAGCAGCATCAGCACCAGAAGGTTTTCGAGGGTTAACATCTACGTTCGCTCCAACCAGATAGGCTCAGCTTAACTGCCACCCCGGTCTGTCGTACAGGTGGCATTTGGCGCCATACTGCGCGCCTTGTTTTTCATTCGATCGTTTGGAAGCCCTGCATGAAACGTACACCGCATCTGCTCGCCATCCAGTCACACGTGGTATTCGGCCACGCCGGCAACAGCGCCGCGGTGTTTCCGATGCAACGGGTGGGGGTCAATGTCTGGCCGCTGAACACCGTTCAGTTCTCCAACCATACTCAGTATGGCCAGTGGACCGGCGAAGTGCTTGCGCCAGAGCAAATTCCGGCGCTGGTGGACGGGATTGCGACGATCGGCGAGCTGGGCAACTGTGATGCGGTGCTTTCCGGCTACCTCGGCAGCGCCGCCCAGGGCCGTGCGATTCTTACTGGGGTGGCGCGGATCAAGGCGGTCAACCCGAACGCCCTGTACCTGTGCGACCCCGTCATGGGGCATCCGGAAAAAGGCTGCATCGTACCCGCCGAGGTCAGTGACTTCCTGCTCGATGAAGCGGTTGCGGTGGCGGATGTGCTGTGCCCCAATCAGTTGGAGCTCGACAGCTTCTGCGGGCGTCGGGCCGAGTCGCTGGAGGACTGCGTGGCCATGGCGCGCAGCCTGCTCGCCCGCGGGCCCAAGGCTGTGCTGGTCAAGCACCTGGCATACCCGGGACGCAAGGCCGAAGACTTCGAGATGCTGCTGGTGACTGCCGAAGGCAGTTGGCACCTGCAACGACCGCTGCTGGCCTTTGCGCGGCAGCCGGTGGGGGTCGGCGACCTGACCTCCGGCCTGTTCCTGGCGCGGGTGCTGCTGGGTGACAGCTGGGTGGCGGCTTTCGAATTCACTGCCGCGGCCGTGCACGAGGTGCTGCTGGAAACCCAGGCTTGCACCAGCTACGAGCTGGAGCTGGTGCGTGCTCAGGACCGCATCATGCACCCGCGGGTGCGCTTCGAGGCGCGGCGACTGTCGCTCTAGAAGGCGTCGCCCTTGAGTTCCTGGTAGCGCTTTTCGAGTTCCTGGCGAATCAGGCGGCGCTGCTTGCCTTGCACGAAGCGGCGCTTTTCCTCGCTGGTCTCTGGCTGGCGTGGCGGCACGGCGACCGGCTTGCGATCGTCGTCCACCGCGACCATGGTGAAGAAGCAGCTGTTGCTGTGGCGCACCGAACGCTCGCGGATATTTTCGGTGACGACCTTGATCCCGACCTCCATCGAGGTGTTGCCGGTGTAGTTCACCGACGCCAGGAAGGTCACCAGTTCGCCCACGTGTACCGGCTCGCGAAAGACCACCTGATCCACCGACAACGTCACCACATAACGGCCCGCGTAGCGGCTGGCGCAGGCATAGGCGACTTCATCGAGGTACTTGAGCAGGGTGCCGCCGTGTACGTTGCCAGAAAAGTTGGCCATGTCCGGGGTCATCAGGACGGTCATCGACAGCTGGGCGTTTCCAGGTTCCATAGTGTGCTCACGGTAAGGTTGCGCTGAGGCGGGGTGGCGAGTGGTCATCACGCTTCTTTTCCCCAATTTCGAATCCCATGAAAACGGGACGCTGACAGCGCCGTTGCCGTCACGCCGTTCGTGCCATCTTTGGCGTGTTACCGGTCTATCTGTTTCTTGATATTACACCGCCTTTTCGTTGCAGGCGCCGGTGTTAACCTGACCAAGCCCATGCAATGTGGTGCCTGGCGTCATTTGACAGACTAATTCCCCCGCCGCTCCACGACAGGCATGTCATCGAGCGGCGGGCTTGTTCTTCGGTTCGAAGTAAGGAGCTCCACGCCGTGCATGCCATCAGCTTTATTCAGGATCTGGCGGTGATCATGCTGGTTGCCGGTGTGGTCACCATCCTGTTTCACCGTTTCAAGCAGCCGGTGGTACTCGGCTATATCGTCGCCGGCTTCATCATCGGCCCGCACACCCCGCCATTCGGCCTCATCCACGACGAAGACACGATCAAGACGCTGGCCGAACTCGGGGTGATCTTCCTGATGTTCTGCCTGGGGCTGGAGTTCAGCCTGCGCAAGCTGTTCAAGGTGGGGGCCACGGCGTTCATTGCGGCCTTCCTCGAAATCGTGCTGATGATCTGGATCGGCTTCGAGATCGGCCGCTGGTTCGGCTGGAACACTATGGACTCGCTGTTCCTGGGCGCAATCCTGGCAATTTCTTCCACCACCATCATCGTCAAGGCGCTCAACGACCTGAAGATGAAGAACGAGCGCTTCGCCCAGCTGATCTTCGGTGTGCTGATCGTCGAGGACATCCTCGGTATCGGCATCATTGCCCTGCTGTCGGGCATTGCGGTCAGCGGCGCGGTCAGTTCCGGCGAGGTGTTCTCCACCGTCGGCAAGCTCTCGCTGTTCATGATCGTGGCGCTGGTCATCGGCATACTGCTGGTACCGCGGGTACTGGCCTACGTGGCCAGGTTCGAAAGCAACGAGATGCTGCTGATTACCGTGTTGGGCCTGTGCTTCGGCTTCTGCCTGCTGGTGGTCAAGCTCGAGTACAGCATGGTGCTGGGCGCGTTCCTGATCGGGGCGATCATGGCCGAATCGCGCCAGTTGCTGAAGATCGAGCAGTTGATCGAGCCGGTTCGCGACCTGTTCAGTGCCATCTTCTTCGTCGCCATCGGCCTGATGATCGACCTGAGCGTGCTCATCGAGTACATCTGGCCGATCGTGGTCATCACTGTAGCGGTGGTCCTGGGCAAGATGCTCTCGTGCGGCATGGGCGCCTTCATCGCCGGCAACGACGGTCGCACCTCGTTGCGGGTGGGCATGGGGCTTTCGCAGATCGGCGAATTCTCCTTCATCATCGCTGCGCTGGGCATGACCCTGCAGGTCACCAGCGACTTCCTTTACCCGGTGGCGGTGGCGGTGTCGGCCATTACCACCTTGCTCACGCCCTACCTGATTCGCGCCGCCGACCCGCTGTCGCTCAAGCTTGCCAGTGTGGTGCCCAAGCGCCTGTCGCGGGTGCTGTCGCTGTACGGCGAATGGCTGCGCAGCATCCAGCCGCAAGGCGAGGGCGCGATGGTGGCGGCGATGATCCGGCGCATCCTGCTGCAGGTGGGGGTCAACCTGGCGCTGGTGGTGGCGATCTTCTTCAGTGGAGGTTACTTCGCGGCACGCATCGGCGAGTACCTGAGCGAATGGTTGCCCGACCTGGCCCAGCAGAAAGCGCTGATCTGGGGCGCGGCGTTGCTGCTGTCATTGCCGTTCCTGATTGCCGCGTATCGCAAGCTCAAGGCGCTGTCGATGCTGCTGGCCGAAATGGGGGTCAAGCCGGAAATGGCCGGGCGCCATACCCAGCGCGTGCGCCGGGTGATCGCCGAGGTGATCCCGCTGCTGTCGCTGCTGGTGATCTTCCTGCTGCTGTCGGCGCTGTCGGCGAGCATCCTGCCCACCAGCGAGCTGCTGTTGCTGATTGCGGTGGTGGCGGCCGGCGTGGTGGCGTTGCTGTGGCGCTGGTTCATCCGGGTGCACACGCGCATGCAGATCGCACTGCTCGAAACCCTCGACAATCAGAAGGAACACCACCCCTAGGGTTTGCAGCGCAGCGGCTGGTCCCGCCATTGGGCCCAGGCCCGTGTCCAGCCTTCGGCGTGGCTCACACCGGGCAGCGCAACCTGCTGCATGCAGCGGGCACTGCCCAGTTCCACGCGGTAGTGCTCGAACAGCGAGGCCGGCACGCTGCGGTCCTGCAGCCCGAGAAGGTGGCGCTGCGGCAGGTCGCGCAGGCGCTGGCGATAGTCCAGCGGCTCCAGTGAGCCCGCCAGTGGCGTCAGTTGCAGGGTCTGTGCCCAGTACCGCGGGCTGAGGTTGCCGGCCAGGGTCTGTACCTGGGTAACGTCGCTTCGCCGGGCGGCCAGCAGCAAGGCCAGCGCACCCCCGCCGGAATAGCCGATCAGCTCGAACTCCTGGTTGCCATAGCGCTGCTTGATGCCGCTCAGGGCTTGGTCCAGGCTATCGAGCACTGCCTTGCCAAAGCGCTGGTCGGTCCACATCGCTGCGCGGCAGCCAGGCGCACTGACGAACTGGCAAGGGCGCGCCAGATACAGGCTGGGCTGTGGGTCTTTCAGGGCCAGTCGCGCCAGCAACAGGTTGCGCGGGCTGGGGTCCAGGCTGGGTTGGCTGGAGGTGGCCCAGGCGCGTCCGTCACCTTCCAGATAGACGCGCAGGCGCAGGGCGCCTGGCGCCTTGAGCGGAACGCTCAGCGCCAGCGGGAAGGGCTGGGTAGGCTGGATCTCGACACGATGGCCATGGGCCTGGCTGAGGGTCTGCAACTGTGTCAGCGGCGCCTGGCAGCCGCTCGCCAGCAGCAGGGCGAGCAGTGTGAACAGTCTGGAGTACATCGACAGGGCCCCGGCATGTGAAGGTGCATTCCTGTGCGCGCGGGTCGTATGTCCGAGGGGATGGAGCGGTAGCAACACCGCCGCGCACAGGAAGGCGCGGCGATTCTACGAAGATTGATAGCTCAGAGCCATCATTTTTGTCCGACAAACTGACGGATCAGCTTTCCAGCCACACGTCGCGCGCCCAGTGCCATACCGATTCCCAGGTTTCTTCGGTCACCAGCTCTTCTTCGGCCGACCACAGCACCACGGTGCCGTCTTCCTCGACGCAGTAGTAATCGTCACCATCCTGGCAGATCGGAATCAGCGAACGGTCCACGCCGGCATCCCAGGCATTGGCCGCCACGTCAGGCAGGTAGGTATGCGATTGCGGGTCGGTAACGGTCACCGGCTCCAGGCTGCCGTACACCACATCGCTGACGGTCAGCAGGAACTCCCTGAAAACGAACGGGATATCGATGAACAGCTGTTCTTCAATCTCGACCAGCAGGTCTTCGTCGGGCAACTCAAGCGGTACGGGTACCGGTTCGTTGGCTTCACGCAGTTGCTCGATGATTTCTTCCACGGGTTCAATCCTCTTACCTTGACGACACGCTGCGCGTTATACCCTAGTAGGACGCTACGCTAAAAGCAAAACCCCGGGCAAGCCCGGGGTTTTTTTGTGCAATGCCTCAAGATCAGCCGTTCTGGCGGATCCCTGCGACCAGCCAAGGCTGGTTTTCGCCCTGGGCACGTTCCATGTTCCAGCTTTCGCTGAACACTTCGCCCTGGTCGAAACGCGAGGTTTTCGACACACCGCTGAAGGTCAGGGTGGCGATGGTGCGGTCGGCACGGTCATCCACGCCTTCCAGCTGCACGTTCAGGTCGTCGATGTAGGTGGACTGGAAGCCTTCACCCAGCTCGGCACGTTCCTTTTTCAGGAACTGCAGCATCTGCGGGGTAACGAACTCGGCGATCTTGTCGATCTCGTTGGCGTCCCAGTGCTGCTGCAGGGTCTGGAAGTGGTTGCGTGCAGCGGCCAGGAAGCTCTCTTCATTGAACCAGGCTGGTGCGTTGATTACCGGGCGGGCCGCGGCAGGTGCAGCGGAACCACCGAAGATCGACGGCTGAGCCGGTTGCTCGTGAACTTCACGCTGGAACGGCGCGTGACCGGCAGCGGCCATCTGCGGCTGTTGCTTGCGGCGACGGGCGGCAATGAAACGGAAGATCAGGAAGGCGATGACCGCCATGATCAGGATGTCGAAGATCTGCATGCCCTGGAAGCCGTCGCCCATGAACATGGAGGCCAGCAGGCCACCGGCGGCGAGGCCGGCCAGAGGGCCGAGCCAGCGCGAAGCACCGCTGGCGGCTGCCGGTGGACGGCCTGCCGCATTTGGCGTGGCGGCCGGCGTGGCCGGAGCGGCCTGGCGCGTCTGGTGGGTCGGCGCGGCGCCCGAGCTCTTGCCGCCGCCGAAGCGCTTGGCGTTGGCGTCGAGGCTCAGCGTAAGGCCGATGCACAGCGCCAAGGCGATGCTAAGAAAACGTTGCATAGAAGGGTATTCCCGTTTTGTGGAGTGCACGCGCGCCATGGTGCACAGGTTGTAGGACACATGACTAGCGCCATAATGTTTCTATCTTTTGCTTGGCGCTGTGGGATGTTTATCAAGTGCGTGTAGGAATTGGCCGACCCCTTCGCCGGCAAGGCCGGCTCCCACAGGGGACGGCCTTGCCGGCGGAGGGTGTTACAACGGCTCCAGCTTGGCGTAGCCAAGCATCAGCCACTTGCTGCCTTCGGCAAAGTTCACCTGCACCCGCGCCTGGGCACCGGCGCCCTCGAAATTGAGGATCACGCCCTCGCCAAACACCGCGTGCTGCACGCGCTGGCCGAGGTTGAACGCGGTTTCGGGGATGTTCGCCGCACCGAACAGGCTGCTCGAATTCTGTTTCTGACCCGAGCCGAACGGCCGGCTGACGCTGTTGGACAAGCGCACTTCCTGCACCAGCCCCGCAGGGATCTCACGCACGAATCGCGACACCTTGTTGTAGGTTTCGCTGCCGTACAGGCGGCGGGTCTCGGCGTAGGTCATCACCAGCTGCTGCATGGCGCGGGTAATGCCCACATAGGCCAGGCGACGTTCCTCTTCCAGGCGGCCGGGCTCTTCCAGGCTCATCTTGTGCGGGAACAGGCCCTCTTCCATGCCCACCAGGAACACGTGGGGGAACTCCAGGCCCTTGGCGCTGTGCAGGGTCATCAGCTGGATGCTGTCTTCGTGTTCCTCGGCCTGGGCATCGCCGGCCTCGAGGGAGGCATGGCCCAGGAACGCAGCCAGCGGCGACAGCTCGGCGTCTTCCTCGGCGCTTTCGAAGTTACGCGCGGCGCTGACCAGTTCTTCAAGGTTTTCTACCCGTGCCTGGCCCTTTTCACCCTTTTCTTCCTGGTGATAGACGATCAGCCCGGACTGCTCGATCACGGTCTGGGTCATCAGGTGCAACGGCATGTCCATGACCTTGGCCGAGAGGTTCTCGATCAGCTCGATGAACGCGGCCAGGGCGCTGGCGGCGCGGCCCTTGAGGCCCTTGTTGGCGATCAGCAGGCTCATCGACTCCCACATCGATACCTGGGCGTGACGGGCGTGTTCGCGAATCGCCTCCACGGTCTTCTCGCCGATGCCGCGCGGCGGCACGTTGATCACCCGCTCCAGCGCCGCATCATTGCCACGCCCTTCAAGCAGGCGCAGGTAGGCCATGGCGTTCTTGATCTCGGCGCGTTCGAAGAAGCGCTGACCTCCATAGATGCGGTACGGGATGCGCTCGCGCAGCAGGGCTTCCTCGAGCACCCGCGACTGGGCGTTGGAGCGGTACAGGATGGCGATGTCGCTGCGCGCCATGCCGGTCTTGAGCGCGCTCTCGATGGTCTCGACCACATAGCGCGCTTCGTCGTGTTCGTTGAAGGCGGCGTACAGGCTCAGCGGTTCGCCGTCGCCGCCGTCGGTCCACAGCTCCTTGCCCAGGCGATCACTGTTGTTGGCGATCAGGGCGTTGGCCGCCTTGAGGATGCCGGCGGTGGAGCGGTAGTTCTGCTCCAGGCGGATCATCTGGGTGTCGGGGAAGTCGGCACTGTACTGGTGGATGTTCTCGATCTTGGCGCCGCGCCAGCCATAGATGGACTGGTCGTCGTCGCCCACCACCATCAGGCTGTCACCGCCCTGGGCCAGCAGGCGCAACCAGGCGTACTGCACGGCGTTGGTGTCCTGGAACTCGTCTACCAGCAGGTGGCGGAAGCGCCGCTGGTAGTGCTGCAGCAGGCCCGGGTTGTCGCGCCACAGGTCCAGCGCGCGCAGCAGCAGTTCGGAGAAGTCGATCACGCCGGCGCGCTGGCAGGCTGCCTCGTAGGCCTCGTAGATGCTGCGCATGGTGCCCAGGAACAGGTCGCCGCTGGCCTGGATGTGCTGCGGGCGCAGCCCTTCGTCCTTCTGCCCGTTGATGAACCACTGCGCCTGGCGTACCGGCCAGCGCTGTTCGTCCAGGCCCAGCTCGCGGATCACCCGCTTGACCAGGCGTTGCTGGTCGTCGCTGTCGAGGATCTGGAAGTTCTGGTTCAGCCCCGCTTCCTGCCAGTGGGCACGCAACAGGCGGTGCGCCAGGCCGTGGAAGGTACCCACCCACATGCCGGCCGGGTTGATGCCCATCAACTGCTCGATGCGCTGGCGCATCTCGGCGGCGGCCTTGTTGGTGAAGGTCACCGACAGCACCGAATGGGGTGAGGCCTGCTCGACCTGGATCAACCAGGCGATACGGTGCACCAGCACTCGGGTCTTACCGGAGCCGGCACCGGCCAGAACCAACTGGCGACCAAGCGGGGCCGCTACGGCCTGGCGTTGGGCGTCGTTGAGGGAGTTCAACAGGAGGGAGAGGTCATCGCGCATCCGGCCATTTTAGGGGCGCAAGCGAGCCGGGGGCAAACCCATGGTGGAAAAAGATCGCCCAAGGCGCCGCCCGCTCATCGGGCGCGCCCCTTGGCCCGCGTGCTTGAGGGCTCGGCACTGAAACCAGGTTCCATAATTGCCACGCACAATTTATGACCCAGAGCAGTTTGGCCCAGGCGCCTGCTTGTGTATGCTCCGTGCTCGTTCGAGGCTCACCATTACAAGAACATTGCCTATGACCTTCGCATCTGCCTCCGTCAGCGTGCCGCTGGAAGCGCGCCGCGGTATTCGCAAACAGTTCGCCACGCAACTGGCCGTCGAGCGTACCCGTCTGTTGTACCAGGGCTCGTTGCTGCCCACCCTGTTCATGCTGCTCAACGGCCTGGTGTGTGCCTGGCTGCTGTGGAGCCCGCAGCGCTACCTGCTGGTCAGTGTGTGGATCGTCTGGTTGATGGCGCTGGTAGCGCTGCGGGTCATTCAGGTGGCGGCCTTCGACGCGGCGATGCCCGATCGACAGGTGCAACCGACCTGGTGGCGCATGTTCCTGCTCGGTTCGGCCTTCAGCGGCCTGACCCTGGCCAGCGCGGCGATTGCCCTGGTGCCTGTGGATAACTTCGTGCAACAGGCCTGGGTCTTCGGCTTGCTGGGGGCCGCGACCCTGTCGGCGAGTGTGGCCTACGCGGTCAGCCTGCCGGCGTTCCTGAGTTTCACCTTGCCGTGCCTGCTGCCGCCGATCGCGTTCCTGTTCTGGCGCGGTGACGAGCAGCAGCAGGGCTGGGGTTGGCTGGGGCTGATCCTGCTCGGCGCGTTGATGGTGGTGGCCTGGCAGGTCAATCGGCTGATCGAGGGGGGCCTGTTGCGCCGCTTTCAGAACCAGGCGCTGATCGAGCACCTGCAGGCCGCGCAGGCGCGCAGCGAGCGGCTCAACAAGGCCCTGGCGACCGAGGTCGAGCAGCGTCGGCTGATCGAGGAGCAACTGCGTCAGGCCCAGGCCGGGCTGGAATCGAGGGTGGCGCAGCGCAGCCAGGAGCTGGACCGCGCCAACCAGGCCCTGAGCAAGAGCGAGCAGCGCCTGGCCCTGGCGCTGGAAGCCAGTGAGCTGGGGCTGTGGGACTGGAATCTGGAAACCGACGAGGTGCATCACACCCAATTGCACGAACTGTTCGGCCTGAACCCGGAGCAGGTGCGGGCGGTGCAGGCGCACCTCAAGCCGCGCCTGCACCCGGATGACGTGCCGGCGCTCAAGCGCGCCCTGGTCGACCACCTCAAGGGGCGCACCGACGATTACCGTATCGAGTACCGCTTCCGCCACGCCCAGGGCCACTGGTGCTGGATCGAGGACCGCGGCCGCGCGGTGGAGCGCGATGCCGCCGGGCGGGTGGTGCGAATGCTCGGCACCCGGCGCGACGTGAGCGCGCGCAAGGCCCAGCAGGAACAGCAACGCCTGGCCGCAACCGTATTCGAGGCGGCCAGCGAAGGCATCGCGATCATGGGGCCGGACTATGCCGTACTGGCCGCCAACCAGGCGTTCTGCCACATGACCGGCTACGTGCGCGAAGAACTGCTGGGGCGCAATGCGCTGGAGCTGCCATGCAGCCGCGACGCGCGCCGGCACTACGGTGCCATCGACCAGGCCCTGGCGCAGCAGGGGCGCTGGGAAGGCGAGCTGGTTGAGGCGCGCAAGAACGGGGAACTCTACCCGCAGTGGCTGCAACTGACCGGCGTGACGGATGCGCGTGGCCAGGTCGGCACCATCGTGGGTTTCTTCACCGACCTGTCGGCACGCCGCGAGTCCGAAGAGCGCCTGCGGTACCTGGCGCACTACGACGAACTGACCGGCCTGGCCAACCGCGCGTTGTTCCGCCTGCGTCTGCATGAAGCCGGCCAGCGCCTGCGTGGCAGCGGTCGCAGCCTGGCGCTGCTGCACATCGACCTGGACCGCTTCAAGCTGCTCAACGACAGCCTGGGCCACGAACTGGCCGACCGGCTGCTCAAGACCATGGCCCAGCGCATCGGCAACGCAGTGCCCGAGGCCGATACCGTGGCGCGTCTGTCCGGTGACGAGTTCGTGGTGCTGTTCGACGGCTATTCACACCTGTCCAGCCTGGTGCGGGTGGCGACGCGCCTGCTGGACAAGTTGCGCGTGCCGCTGCGTGTCGACGGGCACGAGCTGGTGATCAGCGCTTCAGTGGGGGTCAGTCTGCTGCCCGATGCCAGCCTGGATGTCAGCACCCTGGTGAGCCAGGCCAACATGGCCATGCAGCACGCCAAGCACCTCGGCGGCGACGGGTTCCAGTTCTACACCGAGAGCCTGCAGGCCAGCACCCTGGAGCGCCTGCAACTGGAGAACCAGCTGCGCAAGGCCATCGAAGAACGCCAGCTGGAGGTCTATTACCAGCCCAAACTGTGCCTGACCAGCGGCCGCCTGCAGGCTGCCGAGGCCCTGGTGCGCTGGCATCACCCGCAGGTGGGCATGGTGCCACCGGGCGACTTCATCGGCCTGGCCGAAGAGACCGGGCTGATCGCGCCGATGGGCGAGTTCGTGTTGCGCCAGGCGTGCTGGCAGGCCTGTGAATGGCAACGGCAGGGGCTGGCGCCGATTCGCGTGTCGGTGAACCTGTCGGTGTATCAGTTGCGCCAGGGCAAGCTGGTCAGCCTGGTGCGTCAGGTGCTGGAAGACAGCGGCCTGGCACCGCACCTGCTGGAGCTGGAGCTGACCGAAAGCCAGTTGCTCGACAGTGTGGAGCACATCATCGCGACCTTTCATCAGTTGCATGAACTGGGGGTCAAGCTGGCCATCGACGATTTCGGCACCGGCTATTCGTCGCTCAGCTACCTCAAGCGTTTTCCGGTGAATTACGTGAAGATCGACCAGACCTTCATCCGTGGCCTGCACGAAGGCAGCGAGGACGCCGCAATCACCCGTGCGATCATTGTCATGGCCCACAGCCTGGGCCTGCAGGTGGTGGCCGAAGGGGTGGAAACCCAGGAGCAGCTGGCGTTTCTGCGCGAGCAGGGCTGCGATGAGGTGCAGGGCTACCTGATAAGCCGGCCGGTGGAGGCCGACAGCCTGGCCGCCTTGCTGCGTGAAGATCGGCGCTGGTAGCCCCACGGCCAGGGCCCCGATCAACGGGGCCCTGGCGTTGTAACAAGTCGAAGCCTGCCGGTCAGTGAGTGACCAGGATCTCCTCCAGGCTCACCAGCAGTTTGCCGTCGTGGAAAATATCCACTTTCGGGATGTTGCTGTGGTCGCCGTCCATTTCGAAACAGACCGCACGTTCGGTGATCACCTGGGCAGCCAGGGCGTCCACGTTCTCCAGCTTCAGTTCCAGCGCCAGGGCGTGCGATTTGTCCTGGATGGCGCGTTTCACCAGCACCGGCACGATGGCCGAGGTGGCGACTTCCACGGTGCCATGCACTCGAAACCTGGCGTTGCCCGGCATCTTGTCGTTCTGCGCGATCCAGCCTTTTGCTTTCAGGGACATTCCTTTGTACTCCATTCGATGGTGGGTGGGATGTTGCGTGCCCACTATCGAACAGCGCGGCTGCACCCGGCAGCCGGAAAGCTTTCAACCGTGCCAGGCGCGTCCCTGGTGAGCCAGCAGGCTATGGGCCTGGTCCGGGCCATTGGAGCCGGCCGGGTAAGGGCGGGGGGCCTGGAAGTGCTCCTGCCAGCCAGTCAGGATCGGGTCGATCCAGGCCCATGCGGCCTCCACTTCGTCGCGGCGCATGAACAGGGTCGAGTCGCCGTCCAGAACATCCAGCAGCAGGCGTTCGTAGGCGTCCCAGCGACGTGCCTGGCCGAACACCTGGGCCAGGTTCAGGTTCAGTTCCACCGGCTCCAGGCGCATGCCCTTGCCCGGTGCCTTGGTCATCATCTGCAGGCTGATGCGCTCGTCGGGCTGCAGCTGGATCAGCAACTGGTTGGCCTGGTCGCCGTCGAACAGGCGATGGGGCACCGGCTTGAACTGGATGACGATCTGCGAGGAGCGTTTGGCCATGCGCTTGCCGGTACGCAGGTAGAAGGGCACGCCGGCCCAGCGCCAGTTGTTGATGTGGGCTTCGACGGCGACGAAGGTTTCGGTATCGCTGTCGTTGTCCACGTCCTTCTCGAAGTAGTAGGCCGGAACCTCCTGCCCGCCGATCTTGCCGGCGCTGTACTGGCCGCGCACGGTCTTGTCCTGCACGTCCTGCCCGGTGATGGGTTTGAGGGCCTTGAGGATCTTGACCTTTTCATCGCGCACCGCCTCGGCCTCGAACTGCGCAGGTGGCTCCATGGCTACCAGGCAGAGCAGTTGCAGCAGGTGGTTCTGCAGCATGTCGCGGGTCGCGCCGGCACGGTCGTAGTAGCCGCCGCGGTTTTCCACGCCGAGGGTTTCGCACACGCTGATCTGCACGTGGTCCACCTGGTTGGTGCGCCACACCGGTTCCAGGAGCGCGTTGGCGAAGCGCAATGCCATGAGGTTCTGCACCGTCTCCTTGCCCAGGTAGTGGTCGATGCGAAACACCTGGGATTCGGCGAATACCGCGCCGATGGCGCTGTTGATCGTGGTGGCGGACTCCAGTGAGTGGCCGATGGGTTTTTCCAGCACGATACGCGCTTCGCTGTCGACCAGCCCGGCCACCTGCAGGTGGGTGGCGATGGGCACGAACAGGTTGGGTGCGGTGGCCAGGTAGTAGACCCGCGTCAGCCCGCCGGGCTCGCCCAGAAAGCGGGCGAGGCGGCCGAAATCGGCGCTCTGCATGGCGTCCATGGAGAAGTAGTCCAGGCGCGTGGAAAAGCGGTGCCACACCTCGTCGCTGAAGTCCTGGGGCACGATCTGGGCGCGGCAGCGGCGTTCGACCAGCTTGAGAAATTCAATCCGTGGCAAGGGCCGGCGGGCCAGGGCGATGATCCGCACGGCGTTGTGCAGACGGCCTTCGCGAAACAGGTGGTAGAGCGCTGGAAGCAGTTTGTTCAGGGCCAGATCGCCGGTGCCGCCGAACACCAGAATGTCGCACGGGATAGTCAATGCCACCACTCTCCAAGATCGTTTAGCTGGGCGGGTCGCCGGTCATGTAGTATAACTACAAGAAAGCTACAACCCGGTCAGCCGATCATAACCGAGTCCTGCCCTTGAATCTGTTGCAACACATCGCCCAGTCGCGCCATCTGCTACGCAAATCGGAACTGAAGGTTGCCGATCACGTATTGCTCGATCCAGCGGCTGTCATGCATAGCTCCATGGCTGATCTGGCGCACAGCGTCGGGATCAGCGAGCCGACCATCGTGCGTTTCTGCCGGGCGATCGGTTGCACCGGTTTCCAGGACCTCAAGCTCAAGCTGGCGCAAAGCCTGGCGGCGGGTGCGAGCTTCGGTCAGTTCGCGATTCATGAAGACGATTCGGTAGCCGACTACAGCCTGAAGATCTTCGACACCACCCTGCACACCCTGATGGAAGTGCGCGAGCACCTCGATGCCCAGGCATTGCAGCGCGCCGTGACGGCCATGGCCCAGGCGCAGCGCGTGGAGTTCTACGGGTTTGGTGCATCGGGTGCGGTGGCTGCCGATGCCCAGCACAAGTTCTTCCGCCTGTTGCTGACGGCAGCGGCGTATTCCGACCCGCACATGCAGGCGATGTCGGCGGTCACCCTCAAGCCGGGTGACGTAGCGATCTGCATTTCCCAGTCAGGGCGTTCCAAGGACCTGCTGATCACTGCCAACCTGGTGCGTGAAAGCGGTGCGACGCTGATCACCCTGTGCCCGAGCCAGACCCCGCTGGCCGAACTGTCCACGGTCAACCTGGCCATCGACGTGCATGAAGACACCGAAATCTACACCCCGCTGACCTCACGTATCGCCCACCTGGTGGTGATCGACGTGCTGGCCATGGGCGTTGCCATGGCGCGCGGGCCGAGCCTGGTCAACCACCTCAAGAGCGTCAAGCGCAGCTTGCGCAGCCTGCGCCTGTCGCCCAAGTCGATCAAGGCGATGGACGACTGATCGTCTTGCACCGCCCGAGCTGACACCTTCGCTGGCTTGCCAGCGAAGGGCAGCACCGCATACCACGCCTGATTGTTCATGCTTTTGTAACCCTCCCGCCGCCAAACCGTAACCCCGCCCGGGCACGCTGAAACTCCCCGCAATCGACCAGGGAGACACGCAATGGCTCGTGAATTCGATGGCTCGCACCAACCTACCGCCAAGTCCCGCAAGCAGCAGGAAAAGGATCAGCGCCGCATGGAGTTTCGCCGCGCGATCGAAAGCTATTCCGAGCAGCGCCAATTGCTGCAGGACATCGCCGACTACCCCGAACTGCACGCTGTCAGCGTATGGCAGGTGTCAGCGGCAACGTCCCCGAGAAACGCTCAACAAGCGCGCTGATCTGCGCACGTTCGCTGCGGATGAACGCAACAAAGGCCAGGGCCACCGGCGACTGCCGCTTGGCCTTGGCCTGCACCACGCACCAGCTGCGATACAGCGGCAGCTCCTCTACCGGCAGCTCGCGCAGCACCCCGGTGGCCAGTTCCATGTTCAGTGCATGCCGGGTCAAAAGGGCGATGCCAAGGCCTGCGATCACGCATTCGCGCTGGGCGTCGGCCGATGCCACTTCTAGGGTCTGGGTGAAGTGCACGCGCTTTTCCTTGAAGTACTCCTCGCACGCCTTGCGCGTGCCCGAACCCTGTTCGCGCACCAGCAGCGTATGCGGCTCCAGGTCCTGCAGGCGCAGGCTGTCGAGCGTGCACAGCGGGTGATCGGGCGGGGCCACGGCCACGATCGGGTTGTTCAGGAAGGGCAAAAACTCCAGGCCCATGTCCTGCGGCACCATCGACATGATGATCAGGTCGTCGCGGTTGTCCGACAGGCGCCGGATGGCCTGGGCGCGGTTGACCACGGTGAGCGTCAGGTTGACCTCCGGGTGCAGGCGCTTGAAGGCGGCGAACAGGTGCGGCACGAAGTACTTGGCGCTCGACTCCACCGCCAGCTTGAGCTGGCCCTGCAGCGAGCCCTGCATGTCCGACAGCTGCATGTCGAGGCTCTCCAGGCGTCCGAAGATGTCCCGGCTGGCGCGCTGCAGCGCCTCGGCGGCCTCGGTGAGGTAGAGCTTCTTGCCGACGTACTCGAACAGCGGCTGGCCTACCAGTTCTTCGAGCTGGCGGATCTGTAGACTAACGGCGGGTTGCGTCAGCGACATCTCCTCGGCGGCCCGGCTGTACGAACGCAAATCACACACTTCATTGAAGATCTGCAATTGACGCAATGTCATACGCATCAATGACTTACGCATATTTCCCGTCGCCTCGGCAAAACCCTGTTACGGCACTATAAGCAATTGCTAATGCTGCCCCTAACAAATATTGATTTTTGTTTATTCACGTTCGGCGCTAGGGTGATTATACGACTGGCCAGCGACGTCTGGTCACGCGCCGACCGGTACTGCCGGTTCGTTTGTTACCAACGGCTTTGGGAAGACTCCAGTGATAAAAAAAATCCTGATCGCCAACCGGGGTGAAATCGCAGTACGCATCGTGCGTGCCTGCGCCGAGATGGGCATTCGCTCGGTGGCGATCTATTCCGACGCCGACCGTCACGCCCTGCACGTAAAGCGTGCGGACGAGGCCCATAGCATCGGTGCCGAACCCCTGGCCGGTTACCTCAACCCGCGCAAGCTGGTGAACCTGGCAGTGGAAACCGGCTGCGATGCGTTGCACCCGGGCTATGGTTTTCTGTCGGAGAACGCGGAGCTGGCGGACATCTGCGCCGAACGCGGGATCAAGTTCATCGGCCCGGCCGCCGAAGTCATTCGCCGCATGGGCGACAAGACCGAGGCGCGGCGCAGCATGATCAAGGCCGGCGTACCGGTCACCCCGGGCACCGAAGGCAACGTGGCCGACATCCACGAAGCCCTGGAAGAGGGCGACCGCATCGGTTACCCGGTTATGCTCAAGGCCACTTCCGGCGGCGGCGGGCGCGGCATTCGTCGCTGCAACAGCCGCGAAGAACTCGAGCAGGCCTTTCCGCGGGTGATTTCCGAAGCCACCAAGGCATTCGGTTCGGCCGAGGTGTTCCTGGAAAAATGCATCGTCAACCCCAAGCACATCGAGGCGCAGATCCTGGGTGACAGCTTCGGCAACGTGGTGCACCTGTTCGAGCGCGACTGCTCGATCCAGCGCCGCAACCAGAAGCTCATCGAGATCGCCCCCAGCCCGCAGCTGACCCCCGAACAGCGCGCCTACATCGGCGACCTGTCGGTGCGCGCGGCCAAGGCCGTGGGCTACGAGAATGCCGGTACCGTGGAGTTCCTGCTCGCCGATGGCGAGGTGTACTTCATGGAAATGAACACCCGGGTGCAGGTGGAGCACACCATCACCGAGGAAATCACCGGTATCGACATCGTTCGCGAACAGATCCGCATCGCCTCGGGCCTGCCGCTGTCGGTCAAGCAGGAAGACATCCAGCACCGCGGCTTCGCGCTGCAGTTCCGGATCAATGCAGAAGACCCGAAAAACAACTTTCTGCCCAGCTTCGGCAAGATCACCCGCTACTACGCCCCCGGCGGCCCGGGCGTGCGCACCGACACGGCGATCTACACCGGCTACACCATCCCGCCGTTCTACGACTCGATGTGCCTGAAGCTGGTGGTCTGGGCACTGACCTGGGAAGAAGCCATGGACCGCGGCCTGCGGGCCCTGGACGACATGCGCCTGCAGGGGGTCAAGACCACCGCCGCGTACTACCAGGAAATCCTGCGCAACCCGGAATTCCGTAGCGGCCAGTTCAACACCAGCTTCGTTGAAAGCCACCCCGAACTGACCAACTACTCGATCAAGCGCAAACCCGAAGAGCTGGCCCTGGCCATCGCCGCCGCCATCGCCGCCCACGCAGGCCTGTGAGGAACCCTACAATGTCCAAGAAAATTTTCGTAACCGACACGATCCTGCGCGACGCCCACCAATCGCTGCTGGCCACCCGCATGCGCACCGACGACATGCTGCCGATCTGCGACAAGCTCGACAAGGTGGGCTACTGGTCGCTGGAAGTGTGGGGCGGCGCGACCTTCGACGCCTGCGTGCGCTTCCTCAAGGAAGACCCGTGGGAGCGCCTGCGCAAGCTGCGCGCAGCACTGCCCAACACCCGTCTGCAGATGCTGCTGCGCGGCCAGAACCTGCTTGGCTACCGGCACTACAGCGATGACGTGGTCAAGGCCTTCGTGGCCAAGGCAGCAGTCAACGGCATCGATGTGTTCCGCATCTTCGATGCCATGAACGACGTGCGCAACCTGCGCGTGGCCATCGAGGCCGTGAAGGCGGCCGGCAAGCATGCCCAGGGCACCATCGCCTACACCACCAGCCCGGTGCACACCATCGAGGCGTTCGTGGCCCAGGCCAAGCAGATGGAAGCCATGGGCTGCGACTCCATCGCGATCAAGGACATGGCCGGCCTGCTGACCCCCTACGCCACCGGCGAGCTGGTCAAGGCACTCAAGGCCGAGCAGTCGCTGCCGGTGTTCATCCACAGCCACGACACGGCCGGCCTGGCCGCGATGTGCCAGCTCAAGGCCATCGAGAACGGTGCCGACCATATCGACACCGCCATCTCCAGCTTCGCCTGGGGCACCAGCCACCCGGGCACCGAATCGATGGTTGCAGCGCTCAAGGGCAGCGAGTTCGATACCGGCCTGGACCTGCAACTGCTGCAGGAGATCGGCCTGTACTTCTATGCCGTGCGCAAGAAGTACCACCAGTTCGAAAGCGAGTTCACCGCCGTGGATACCCGCGTGCAGGTCAACCAGGTACCGGGCGGGATGATTTCCAACCTGGCCAACCAGCTCAAGGAGCAGGGTGCGCTCAACCGCATGAACGAAGTGCTGGCCGAGATCCCGCGGGTGCGTGAAGACCTCGGCTTCCCGCCGCTGGTCACGCCCACCTCGCAGATCGTCGGCACCCAGGCGTTCTTCAACGTGCTGGCCGGCGAGCGCTACAAGACCATCACCAACGAGGTGAAGCTGTACCTGCAGGGTGGCTACGGCAAGGCACCGGGGGTGGTCGACGAGAAGCTGCGTCGCCAGGCCATCGGCAGCGAAGACGTCATCGACGTGCGCCCCGCCGACCTGCTCAAGCCCGAGATGACCAAGCTGCGTGCCGACATCGGCAGCCTGGCCAAGTCCGAAGAAGACGTGCTGACCTTCGCCATGTTCCCGGACATCGGGCGCAAGTTCCTTGAAGAGCGTGAAGCCGGCAGCCTGACCCCTGAAGTGCTGCTGCCGATTCCGGAAGCCGGCGCGGTGGCCTCGGCCGGTGGCGAAGGCGTACCAACCGAGTTCGTGATCGACGTGCACGGCGAGACCTACCGCGTGGATATCACCGGTGTGGGCGTCAAGGCCGAAGGCAAGCGCCACTTCTACCTGTCCATCGACGGCATGCCGGAAGAGGTGGTGTTCGAGCCGCTCAACGAATTCGTCGGCGGTGGCAGCAGCAAGCGCAAGCAGGCCAGCGAGCCGGGCCATGTGAGCACCACCATGCCGGGCAACATCGTCGATGTGCTGGTCAAGCAGGGCGACACGGTCAAGGCCGGCCAGGCGGTGCTGATCACCGAAGCGATGAAGATGGAAACCGAGGTGCAATCGGCCATCGCCGGCAAGGTTGCAGCCATACACGTGGCCAAGGGCGACCGGGTCAACCCGGGCGAGATCCTGATCGAGATCGAAGGCTGATTCAGGCCTTCATCTGCAAGCGGTTAACCTCTGGGGAGCGAATTGCTCCCCTTTTTTTATCTTCTGTTGGATACGCCCGCTTCGGGTACCCGCCTCACGCACCCGTACGGCACGCTTCCAGCGTCTTGAGCTGACCCTCTGGGCGCTGGTTGTCCTCGCTCAGCCAGCGTTCGAAACCAGCGGCAATGGCCGGCCATTCGTCATCGGTGATGGAGTACCAGGCCGTGTCGCGGTTGTGGTCCTTGGTCACCATGTGCTTGCGAAACACCCCTTCGAAGGTGAACCCGAAACGCTCGGCCGCGCGCTTGGAGCGGGCATTGTCGTTGTTGCACTTCCATTCCAGTCGCCGGTTGCCCAGGGCGAAGGCCTGCTTGCCCAGCAGGTAGATGGCCTCGGTGCCCTTGGGCGTGCGCTGCATGGCCGCGCCGAAGGCAATGTGGCCGATCTCGATACGGCCCTGCTCGGGCACGATCGACATCAGGCTGAGGATACCCTGGGTCTGCCCGCTGGCCAGGTCGATCACGCTGTAGAACAGCGGGTCGCTGCTGGCGGCGTTGCTGTCTAGCCAGTGGTCGAAGTCTTCGCGCTCGGTGAATGGTCCGTAGGCCAGGTACTTCCACAGTGTCTGGTCGGCCTCGGGGCCCTGGAACACCGCCCACAGGTGCTCGCGGTCGCGGCGCGGGTCGAGTTTTTCCAGGCGGATGAAGCGCCCGACCAGCGGGACAGGCTGCGGGGCCTTGGCCGGCCGCCAGTTCAACGGTGTGCTCATGGTGGCTTCTCCGATTACAGGGCTTTGCGGAACTGGATGAAACCCGGCCGTTCGGCCACCTGTTCATACAGCGAAATACCGGTGGCGTTGGTTTCATGGGTCAGCCAGTGCACCTTGGTGCAGCCGGCCTGGCGCGCCGTGTCGTACACCAGCTCGATCAGCTGGCGGCCCACGCCCTTGCCGCGCTGGTTGGCGTCGACATACAGATCCTGCAGGTAGCAGGCGTTTTCCACCGTCCAGTTGGAGCGGTGGTAGATCCAGTGCACCATGCCCACCGCCTTGCCATCGACCCAGGCCAGCGCAGCGTTGGTCGGCTCGCTGGTGTCGAGCATGCGCTGCCAGGTCACGGCACTGACCGCCTCATCGATGCGGGTCTCATAGAAACGCTGGTAGGCCTGCCACAGCGGCAGCCAGGCGGCGTGGTCATCGGCGGTCACGGGGCGCAGGGTCACGGTAGACATCGAAGGATCCTTGTGTGCAATACAGGGGTTGGCGAATGGCCCCATCCTAGGCAGGCTATTGGCTTATGGTAAGAGCCATTTCCGGCTTATTTGGTAGGTCCAATTTCATGAGCGAACGTAGCGTTGCCTTGCCCTTCGACCCCACCGGCATCGTGCTGGACCGTCGTCAGGGGCTCAGTCGCCAGTTGTACCAGGCGCTGCGCCAGCGCGTGCTGGACGGGCGCCTGGGTAGCGGCACGCGTCTTCCCGCCACCCGCGACATGGCCGCAGCGCTGGCCGTCTCACGTAACAGCGTAGTTCGTGCCTACGACCAGCTGTATGCCGAAGGCTATATCGAAAGCCGGGTGGGCGATGGTACCTACGTCAGTCAGCTGCCAAAACTATCCACAAAACTGTCCACAGGGTTATCCCTGGGTTTTTCCACAGGGTTATCCACAAAAACGGGTGATTGCACTGAGGATTTATCCAGTAAAGTTATCCACACGGACGTGCTGGAGCGCCTGGAAAACAATCATTTATCCGTGCATGAGCCTCGTGCGCCGCGGGCTTTTCAGGTTGGCATACCGGCCTTCGATCTGTTCCCCTTCGAGGTGTGGGCCAAGCTGCAGGCGGGTTTCTGGCGAAATCCCGACCCGGCGTCACTCGGTTACGGCGACCCGGCCGGAGAACCGCTGCTGCGCGAGCTGATTGCCACCTACCTGCGTCGCTCCCGTGGGTTGTCCTGCGTGGCTGAACAAATTGTGATCACCAGTGGTGCGCAGCAGGCAATCAGCCTTTGTGCACAGCTGCTGCTGGCGCCCGGTGACGGTGTGGCTGTGGAAAACCCCGGCTATCGTGCGGCGGGTAAAGCCTTCGCCATGGCGGGCGCGAAGGTGCATGGCGTGGGGGTGGATCACGACGGGTTGCAGTGCGCTGCCCTGGCCCAGTTGCCCAACTGTCGCCTGAGCTACGTTACCCCCGCGCATCAGTACCCCACCGGCGTCACCCTGAGCCTGGCGCGGCGTCTGGAACTGCTGGCCTGGGCCGAGCGCAATGACAGCTGGATCATCGAGGACGACTACGACGGCGAGTACCGCTACAGCGGCGCGCCGCTGGCCCCGCTGGCAGCCCTGGACCGCAGCGGACGGGTGCTGTATGTCGGCACCTTCGGCAAGGTGGCCTTTCCGGCGCTGCGTCTGGGCTACCTTGTGCTGCCGGCCCGGCTGGTGGAGGCATTCTCGCGCTTTCGGGCGTTGGCGGTGCGCCATTCCGAGGTCGGCACACAGGCGGTGATGGCGCAGTTCATGGCTAAAGGGCACTTCCAGCGTCATATCCGGCGCATGCGCCGCGCGGCGTTGAGCCGGCGCAATGCGCTGCTGGCCGGCTGGCCGAAGGCTGTGGCGGGGCTGGGAGCCTTGCCGGAGGTGGCGGCGGGCCTGCACCTGAAGATCGACGTGGACAGCCAGGCGCGCGAACGGGAACTGATCGCCCGTGCCGCAGCGGTGGGTGTCGAACTCAATGCGCTGAGTGATTACTGGTTGCCCGACACGCCGCTGCCTGTGGATAAGCGTGCCGGACTGGTGCTGGGGTTCGCGGCCGTGAACGAGGCCGCGATTGCCCAGGCCCTGGCACGCCTTGCACGTGCCTGGGTCGACTGAGCCTAGCCTTGACGGGCGCGCTCGAAACCCTCGAGCACGTTGACCGCGTTGACGCCGATTTCGGCCACGGCATAGCCACCTTCCATGATGAACAGGGTCGGCTTGCCCAGCTGTGCGATGCGCTCGCCCATGGCCAGGTAGTCCGGGCTGTCGAGCTTGAATTGCGAGATCGGGTCGTCCTTGAAGGTGTCCACGCCCAGCGAGATCACCAGCACTTCGGGGTCATACGCGCCGATGCGTTCGCAGGCTTCGTCCAGCGCGCCGCGCCAGGTGGCCCAGTCGCTGCCTGCCGGCAGCGGATAGTTGAAGTTGCAGCCCAGCCCGTCGCCTTCGCCGTGCTCGTCGGCATAGCCGAGGAAGAACGGGAATTCGGCTTGCGGGTCGCCGTGGATCGAGGCGAACAGCACGTCGTTGCGTGCGTAGAAGATCTGCTGGGTACCGTTGCCGTGGTGGTAGTCCACATCCAGGATCGCCACGCGCTGGCGACCGTGGTCGATGAAGGCCTGGGCGGCGATCGCGGCGTTGTTCAGATAGCAGTAGCCCCCCATCACGTCGCTGGCGGCATGATGCCCCGGTGGCCGGCACAGGGCGAAGGCGCTGTGGGCACCGGCCTGCACCGCCGCCTGTGCGGTCAGGGCAACCTGCGCCGAGCTGTAGGCGGCCTGCCAGGTGCCGGCGGTGATCGGTGCACCGGCGTCGAAGCTGTAATAGCCCAGCTCGCCATGCAGGCCGCTGGGTTTGACCTGGCGCAGGCTGCGCGCCGGCCAGGTGAACGGCAGCAGGTCGCCGTCATGGCCCAGTGCGCTCCAGCGCTGCCAGGCGCCCTGGAAGAAATCCAGGTAGTCGGCGCTGTGCACGCGCAGCAGCGGTGCGCGGCCAAAATCGGTAGGGCCTTCGACGGGCCCCAGGCCCTGGGCCTTGACCCGCTCGAGCACATGGTCGGCACGCGAGGGCATTTCGAAGCAGGGCATCAACTGCCCGTCGATCAGCTCGCAGCGGCCGTGGTGCAGGCGATGGTCATCGGAATAGATCGTCAGCATTTTTTGTTCTCCGGGTTTACTGGCGTGGCCCCATTGTCGGGAGGTACGCCCACCGGCAGAACGGCGCAAACGGCCAAAAGGGGATCGATATGGCCAACACGGTTGTCCGCATTTCGCCCCCTCGCGGTGCATGCGCGTGTTTCAGGCGCGAAAATGGCTCGGTGCCACGCCGCTCCAGCGCAGGAAGGCGTGTCGGAAGCTGGCCGGCTCGCTGAAGCCCAGCACCTCGGCGATGCGGTAGATCGGTAGCTCGTCCTCGGCCAGCAACTGCTTGGCCCGTTCGAAGCGCAGCTCATCTAGCAGCTGTTGATAACTGCTGCCCAGCTCGTGCAGGTGGCGACGCAGGGTGCGTGACGAACAGCTCATCTGCCGCGCCAGGCCCTCGAGGCCTGGTGGTGCCTCCAACTGCTGCTGCAGCAGCTGGCGAATGCGCCCGAGCCAGGCCTGGCGCCCGGTGAATTCCAGGTTCTGCCGGCGGCAGCGTTCGCTCATCGCACGGTGGGTGATCGGGTCGGCCAGGGGCAGGGCCCGGGCCAGCCAGTGGCGTTCGAAGGCGAAGGCATTGTCGCTGGCGCCGAACTGCAGCGGGCAGTCGAAAGGCGCGCTGTAGAGCGCCTGGTAATCCGGGGCAGGGTGAGCGAAACGCGCGCCCAGCAAGGGCAGCGGCTGGCCGAGCAGGTCGTTGCAGATGACCTTGAGCGACGTCAGGCAGAACTCGGCATTGAACGCCGCAAGCTCCGGGGCCTGGCCGTAGTCGCTGGCGCTGAACCAGACCCGCTCGCCGTCCTCGATCAGGCGCAGCTGGAAAAGTGTTCCCAGCAGCGCGGGGTACTGCAGGGCCAGGTGCAGGGCGTCACCCAGGGTGGCACCGGAAAGCAGGGCGTAACCGAGCATGCCGTAGGATGAAACGTGCATGCGCTGGCCCAGTTCCAGCCCGACTTCCCGGCGCATGGCCACGGCGTTGGCGCACACCCGCAGTTCCTGGTGCGTGGTGATGCGCCAGTCGGCGCGGCCCAGGTCGGCCGGGGTGATGCCGGTGCCTTCGAGCAGCCGCTGGGCGGCACGGTCTTCGTCCTTGAAGGCCTGCAGCATCAGGGAAACCGCGTTCAGGGTGGTGAGGTGGGAGTGGAGCATGCTCGGCATCCGGCTGAGGGGGCTTGGGGTTGAGTGAGCAATTTGTATGCCCTTCAGGGCCAGTTCGCTGGCAAGCCAGCGAAGGGCTCAACGTAACTCGCCAGCCAGGTCCAGCCCAACCAGCCGTCGCACCTCGTCAACCGGCAACCGGCTACCGAGCAATGCCAGCAATTTGCCGAACGCCGCCTCCCGGGTCATTCCGCCACCCGACAGCACACCGGCCTCGCGCAGGCGGCTGCCGGCTGCGTACACCTCCAGTTCGACCCCGCCTTCATGGCACTGGGTGATCGCCACCACCACGATGTCACGCGCGCGGGCCTGTTCCAGCACGGCCACGAACGCATCGTCATCACACGGCCCGGTGCCGCTACCGTAGCATTCCAGCACCAGCCCCTGGACCCCGCTGTCGAGTGTGGCCTGCAACAGCGCGGCGTCGAGGCCTGGCACCAGCGGCAACACTGCAACCTTGGCCACCTGCAGCGGCGCGCGATAAGCCAGTGCTGCCGGTACAGGCGCCTGCGCCGCACCGCCCGAGCGCTGCAAGGTCGCGAACGGGTTCCGGCCGAAGCTGCGCACCTTGGCGGTGCGGTTTGGTGCCAGCAGCTGACCGTGGAAATACAGCTGAACACCCGGCGACGTACCCTGGCTCAGCACCTGCAGCGCCCCCGTGAGGTTCTCCCACGCATCGCTGTCCGGCGTACCGGCCGGCAGCATCGAGCCGGTGAACAGCACCGGCACCGTCAGCCCGAGCAACTGGAAGCTCATGGCGGCGGCGCTGTAGGCCAGGGTGTCGGTGCCATGCAGCACCAGCACGCCATCGCAGCCCTGGCCATCCACCGCTTCGATGATCGCGGCGCGCAGGCGCTGCCAGTAGCAGGGCGTCATGTTGGCGCTGTCGATCAGCGGCAGCAGTTCGCGGAACTGCCAGGCTGCCAGGCCCGGTTGCCCGGCCAGTTGCTCACGCATGCGCTGCTCGAAGCCCGACGCCGGGGCCAGGCCGCCGGCGCTGGCCTGCATGCCGATGGTGCCACCGGTGTACAGCACCATGATGTTGTGGGCAGGGGCCGGGGTCATGGCCTGTCTCCGTGCTCGACTGAAGGAAAGCCGACCACCTTACGCCATCCCCCGGCGCGCTGTCAGCGGCCGGGCCGCCCGAGTTCGCGATGGGCAGCGTGACGGCCAGCGGTTACCATCGCGCCTGCTTCAGGACGAAGGTGCCAAGGACGTGTCGACGAACAAGTACAAATCCGCGCAAGAGCGCCTGTGCGCCGCGGTGGACCTCAATTGCCCGGCATGCGGCCACGTCTGGTTGCCGAGCGAGGGCGAGCTGGAAACGCTCATGGGCGGGCAGCCGCTCACCTGTGCAAAGTGTGCGCAGGCACTGGTGTTGCCCGAGGCGGATCACCGGGCCATGAAGCGCCACCTCAGCCGTTCCAACTGGGCAGACCTGATCAGCGGGCTGGGCGTGGTGCTGTGCTTTATCGGGGTGCTCACGGTGCGCCATTACACGGGCGATCTGACCGCCTTCATGGTGGCGCTCTGCCTGGCGTTCGTGTGGTGGTTCATGAAGGAGATCGTCAGCGATTCGACCTTCCTGAATGTGCTGCTGCTGCCCTCGTCGGCAGAAGCAGCCGACACTACCCGTTCCCTTTAGGCGCCGGCATTGCTGGCGAAGGTCGCACCGCAGGCAAAAAAAAGGGCCCGGAGACAAAGTCCCTGGGCCCTCAAAAGGTGAGAGGTGTCTAGTCCCTCAACCTGGTGAGCGGTAGTACGGCGTCGGTTACGCTTTGAGCGGTACCAGACGCGGTGCAATCATGTTTTCCGGACGCAGGATGTCGTTGAGCATCGCTTCGTCCAGCAGGCCTTCCTCACGCACCAGTTCCAGTACGCCGCGGCCGCTTTCCAGCGCGATACGGGCAATACGGGTGGCGTTTTCGTAGCCGATGTACGGGTTCAGGGCGGTGACCAGGCCGATCGAGTGTTCGACCAGTTCACGGCAGCGCTGTTCGTTGGCGGTGATGCCGACGATGCAGTGCTCGCGCAGCATGTCCATGGCGCGTTGCAGCAGACGGATCGAGTCGAAGATCTTGTAGGCGATCAGCGGCTCCATCACGTTCAACTGCAGCTGGCCGCCTTCGGCCGCGATGGTCAGCGCGATGTCGTTGCCGATGATGGCGAAGGCCACCTGGTTGACCGCTTCCGGGATAACCGGGTTGACCTTGCCGGGCATGATCGAGCTGCCTGGCTGACGCGCCGGCAGGTTGATCTCGTTGATGCCGGTGCGCGGGCCGCTGGACAGCAGGCGCAGGTCGTTGCAGATCTTCGACAGCTTGACTGCAGTGCGCTTGAGCATGCCGGAGAACAGCACGAAGGCGCCCATGTCGGAGGTGGCTTCGATCAGGTCGGCAGCCGGTACCAGCGGCTGGCCGCTGATCAGCGCCAGACGCTGTACGGCCAGGGCCTGGTAGCCCGGGTCGGCGTTGATGCCGGTACCGATCGCGGTACCGCCCAGGTTGACTTCGGTCAGCACTTCCGGCGCCAGGGTGCGCAGGCGGTTGAGGTCTTCGGTCAGGGTGGTGGCGAAGGCACGGAATTCCTGGCCCAGGGTCATCGGCACGGCGTCCTGCAGCTGGGTACGGCCCATCTTCAGTACGTGGCTGAACTCTTCACCCTTGGCAGCGAAGGCCTGGATCAGGCTGTCGAGGCTGGCCAGCAGCGCATCGTGACCCAGCAGCAGGCCCAGACGGATGGCGGTCGGGTAGGCGTCGTTGGTCGACTGCGCCATGTTCACGTCGTTGTTCGGGTGCAGGTACTGGTACTCGCCCTTCTGGTGACCCATCGCTTCCAGCGCGATGTTGGCGATCACTTCGTTGGCGTTCATGTTGGTGGAGGTACCGGCACCGCCTTGAATCATGTCGACCACGAACTGCTCGTGGAAGTCACCGCGGATCAGGCGGGCACAGGCCTCGCTGATGGCGGCGTGCTTGGCATCGCTCAGGTGACCCAGCTCGCGGTTGGCGTCGGCAGCTGCCTGTTTGACCATGGCCAGGCCGACAACCATTTTCGGGTAGTGCGACAGCTGCACGCCAGAGAGGTGGAAGTTGTTGGCAGCACGCAGGGTCTGGATACCGTAGTAGGCATCAGCAGGGACTTCGAGGGTGCCAAGCAGGTCTTTTTCGACACGGAACGATGCAGCAGCGGACATGATAGAGATCATCTCGAGTTAGGCCCGGCACATGCCGGAATGGCGCCAATCCTAGGCCTGCACGGATTTTGCGGCCAATGCTGTTGCACGCTAACCTATGCACAAACGGCATAACGTTCCATGTGACGCCAATTGACATTCGAGCGTGTACCATTTTGGTGCATGCCTGGAGAGCCCGATGAACCTCGAAAGCAAATGGCTGGAAGATTTCAGCGCCCTGGCCGCCACCCGCAGCTTTTCCCAGGCGGCGGAGCGTCGCTTCGTGACCCAGCCGGCGTTCAGCCGGCGCATTCGCAGCCTGGAGGCTGCGTTGGGGCTGACCCTGGTCAACCGCTCGCGCACGCCGATCGAGTTGACCGCTGCCGGCCAACTGTTCCTGGTGACGGCGCGCACGGTGGTCGACCAGCTGGGCGAGGTGCTGCGCCACTTGCATCACCTGGAAGGCGGGCAGGGCGAGGTGATCCAGGTGGCGGCGGCGCACTCGCTGGCGCTGGGCTTCTTTCCGCGCTGGATCGCGCAGTTGCGCAACGACGGTCTGAACATCGCCACGCGGCTGGTGGCGACCAACGTCGGCGATGCGGTGCACGCCCTGCGCGAAGGTGGCTGCGACCTGATGCTGGCGTTCTACGACCCGGATGCGGCCCTGCAGATGGACGCCGAGATCTTCCCCTCGCTGCACCTGGGGCACACCGAGATGCTGCCGGTGTGTGCAGCGGATGCCGACGGCAAGCCGCTGTTCGACCTGGAAAACGACGCCAGCGTGCCCTTGCTGGCCTACAGCGCCGGAGCGTTTCTGGGGCGTTCGGTGAATCTGCTGCTGCGCCAGCGCAACCTGCGCTTTACCACCATCTACGAAACCGCCATGGCCGACAGCCTCAAGAGCATGGCCCTGGAAGGCCTGGGTATTGCCTGGGTGCCGCGCCTGTCGGCCCGCGCCGAGCTTGAACGTGGCGAGCTGGTGATCTGTGGCGGTGCGCAATGGCACGTGCCGCTGGAGATCCGCCTGTACCGCTGCGCGCTGGTGCGCAAGGCCAACGTGCGCCTGCTGTGGCGCAAGCTCGAAGGCGGGCCGGCGACGGCTTGACTCCAGAGTCAGCCCGAAGCCCTGAAAAAGCCCGAAAAATAAGGCTTACAGTTGGTCGCCGGGGTGCATCAAACACACGGCTTTACGATATACTGCGCGGCCTTCGGTCGGTACACCCGGCCCTAATTCGCATAACAAGCCACGCCGGTCGTCCCTGCGTGGCTTGTTGTTTTTTGACGCGCCTGAAGGCGCCCAAGAGAAGAGGCTCGACGATGAGTGCACTGGTTGGCGTGATCATGGGCTCCAAGTCCGATTGGTCCACCCTTAGCCACACCGCCGATATGCTGGAAAAACTCGGCATTCCCTACGAAGTGAAGGTGGTTTCCGCCCACCGCACGCCGGACCTGCTGTTCCAGTACGCCGAAGAGGCCGAAGGCCGTGGCATCGAGGTGATCATCGCCGGTGCCGGTGGCGCTGCCCACCTGCCAGGCATGTGCGCCGCCAAGACCCACCTGCCGGTGCTGGGTGTGCCGGTGCAGTCGGCCATGCTCTCGGGCGTCGATTCGCTGCTGTCGATCGTGCAGATGCCGGCTGGCATCCCGGTTGCCACCCTGGCCATCGGCAAGGCCGGCGCGATCAACGCCGCGCTGCTCTCGGCGAGCATCCTGGGCGCCAAGCACCCGCAGTTCCATACCGTTCTGAAACAGTTCCGCGCTGAGCAGACAGACAACGTTCTGGACAATCCAGACCCGCGCCAGGCCTGAGGTCACACGCATGAAAATCGGTGTAATCGGTGGCGGCCAACTGGGCCGCATGCTGGCCCTGGCGGGTACCCCGCTGGGCATGAACTTCGCTTTCCTCGACCCGGCCCCTGACGCCTGTGCGGCCGCTCTGGGCGAGCACCTGCGTGCCGACTACGGCGACCAGGATCACCTGCGCCAGCTGGCCGACGAAGTCGACCTGGTGACCTTCGAATTCGAAAGCGTGCCAGCCGAGACGGTGGCCTTCCTGTCGCAGTTCGTGCCGGTGTATCCGAGCGCCGAAGCGCTGCGCATCGCCCGCGACCGGCTGTTCGAGAAGAGCATGTTCCGTGACCTGGGCATCCCGACCCCGGCCTTCGCCGACATCCAGTCGCAAGCCGACCTGGAGGCCGCCGTCGCCAGCATCGGCCTGCCGGCCGTGCTCAAGACCCGTACCCTGGGTTATGACGGCAAGGGCCAGAAGGTGCTCCGCACCGAAGCCGATGTTGTCGACACGTTCGCCGAACTTGGTAGCGTGCCCTGCCTGCTGGAGGGCTTCGTGCCGTTCACCGGCGAGGTGTCGCTGATTGCCGTTCGCGGCCGCGATGGCGAGACACGCTTCTACCCGCTGGTGCACAACACCCACGACAGCGGCATCCTGCGCCTGTCGGTGGCCAGCGAAGACCACCTGCTGCAGAGCCTGGCCGAAGACTACGCGAGCCGCGTGCTCGAGCAGCTCGACTATGTCGGCGTGCTGGCGTTCGAGTTCTTCGAGGTCGACGGTGGCCTGAAGGCCAACGAGATCGCGCCGCGTGTGCACAACTCCGGGCACTGGACCATCGAAGGTGCCGAGTGCAGCCAGTTCGAGAACCACCTGCGCGCCGTGGCCGGCCTGCCGCTGGGCTCGACCGCCAAGGTCGGCGAAAGCGCCATGCTCAACTTCATCGGCGAAGTGCCGGCGGTGGCTGCGGTCGTGGCTATCGACGACTGTCACCTGCATCACTACGGCAAGGCCTTCAAGGCCGGGCGCAAGGTCGGTCACGCCACCCTGCGCTGCGCCGACATGACCACGCTGGAGCAGAAGATCCAGCAGGTCGAAGCGCTCATCGCAGGCTGAGCGGAACCATTCCCGCCGCGCATCCCTCTGATGGCAGGATGCCAAAGCGCTGACTAGGCTTTGGCTCGTGCACTCAATTCAGAGGGAATGCCATGGGTATCATCGGAACCATCTTCATCGGCCTGATCGTCGGCTTGCTGGCACGTTTTCTGAAGCCGGGCGACGACAGCATGGGCTGGATCATGACCATTCTGCTGGGTATCGCCGGCTCTCTGGCGGCGACCTACGGTGGCCAGGCGCTGGGGATCTACCATGCGGGCGAGGGTGCTGGCTTCCTCGGTGCACTGGTGGGTGCAATCATCCTGCTGGTGATCTACGGCATGATCAAAAAGCGCTGACAGGGCGCTAGAATGCTCGGCAACTTTCCGTCAGTTGCCGAGCTTTTTTTCATGCGCCGAGTCGTACTGCTTACCCTGTTGCTGTGTAGTGGCCTGGCCCGCGCCGAGCTGCCCGAGACCGACTGGCTGGAGCTGATGCCCAAGTCGGACCAGAAGGCGCTGGAGCAGATGCCCGAGATCGACCACAACTCCCCCGAGGCGATGGGTACCTTTACCGAGAAGGGTGGCCTGAAGCAGAGCAAGGGCCTGCCGGCGGTGATGTATTCGAGCAAGACGGTGGCTGCCATGAACGGCAGGCAGATCCGTCTGGGCGGGTACCCGGTGCCGCTGGAAACCGACGCCAAGGGCAACAGCACGCTGTTCTTCCTTGTGCCCTATCCGGGCGCCTGCATCCATGTACCGCCACCGCCGCCCAACCAGCTGGTGCTGGTGCGTTATCCCCATGGCCTGAAGCTGGACGATATCTACACGCCGCTGTGGGTCAGCGGCACGCTGAAGGTGGAGAAGGTCAGCAATGACCTGGCCGATGCGGCGTATGCGCTGGATGCGGGGAAGGTGAGGGTGGTGGAGGACTCCGACCTGTAACCGCGTCGTCTGCATCGCGGGTCAAGCCCGCTCCCACAGGTACAGTGCTGCCCTCATGATCAGTGCAATGCCCGGTGGGAGCGGGCTTGACCCGCGATAGCGGTCTAGAGCGGTTCGCTGCCGATACTGACACTCAGCGAATGGGTCGCCCCGGGCGCAAGTTCCACCACGTCATCCCACACGTTCGCCGTCTCGATGCACAGCATCCGCTGCCAGCCGTCATCGGCCATGTCCGTGAGCTGCGCGGCGCGGTCCACCCATGGGTTCCAGATCACCGCCGAACGCGAACCCTGGGTACGCAGGGTGATACGCCGGTTCCAGCCCGGGTCGACGATGCTCAGACGCTCAGGTGTCTGCAGGTAGATGCGGTCGGTTTCCCCGGCAAACCCCAGGTCGCCCTGCTGGGTGCGTTGCTCCCAGTCTGCCAGCGTCTCGATGTAGGCCAGCCCGTCCACGCCTTCAACTCGCGCGCCACGCACGTCGCTGACTGCAAAGTAGCTGTGCAGCGCCTGGCTGAGGGTGACGCTGCCATTGCCCAGGTTGTGGCTGTCGAGGGTCAGCGCCAGTTCCTCGCCGAGCACGATGCTCAGTTTCAGTTCCACCGTGTGCGGCCAGCCGGGCAGCTCTCCCAACGCCTGGGGCAGCGTGAAGTCCACGCGTACCGAATCCGCACTGCTGTCGATACCCAGCAACTGCCAGTCACGCCCGCGCACCAGCCCGTGGGCCGGGGCCTCGGCGCCGTGGAACATGGCCTGTACGGCCGCTGGGTTGCGTTGCAGGTTGCCGAACCAGGGCCAGCACACCGGGGCACCGGCGCGCACCGATTTGCCCTGCCTGAAGATCGCCTGATCGCTGAGCCACAGCAGCGGCGGCTCGCCCACGCGCTGGTAACTGAGCACCTGTGCGCCCTGCTGGGCAATCAGCAGCTCGGCGCGAGGCGTGGTGATACGCCAGCAGGCAAGCTCGCCATGCTGTTCGACTTCTACCTTGGATGTGGACATGCGTTGCTCTCGAAGGGTGGCCTACGAGGTCTTGGACCTCGCGCAGACCCTCGAGTTTAGCGCGCCCCAGGCTCAGCGACGAGGCGGCACCGAGCGGGTGCGGCCGCTGCCGTCGATGGCGACGAACACGAACACCGCCTCGGTGACCTTGCGCCATTCACTGCTCAGCGGGTCGTCGCTCCACACCTCGACCATCATCTGGATCGAGCTGCGGCCGATTTCCAGGGTCTGGGTATAGAAGGACAGTTGCGCGCCCACCGCCACCGGCACCAGAAAGGCCATGCGGTCGATCGCCACGGTGGCGACGCGCCCGCCTGCGACTCGGCTGGCCATGGCCGTGCCGGCCAGGTCCATCTGGGCGACCAGCCAGCCGCCGAAGATATCGCCGAAACCGTTGGTTTCACGGGGCAATGCGGTGATCTGCAAGGCCAGGTCGCCTTGCGGAATAGGATCTTCTTGTTCGAGTTCAATCATGCCGGGGGTGCCTCTGACCCGTAACGCTTCGTTGGTTTGCGCTGGTGCGGACGCCGCGAAAAACGATTCAGCACGAACATACTACGCTGCTTCGCTCTGCCGTGCGGCGAAGGGAGACTCTGCGAAACCGACTAAGCATACCTAGCGGCGTTTTCGCACAACATCCCACACAAGGCGTAACCGTTTGATACGAGCGGCCAGTATATAGAGCCGCGCGTGGGGCGACGACCATGCGGTCATGATTATCTGCCCCGATTATGTCGATCCATGTGCTTTTTCGAACAATTTGCTATCGTTCGACCTCCTGACAGGCCGGGGCCAGCGCTGCCGCGGCCTGATTTGCCAATAAGAGACGCTTCGATGACCTCCGTGCCCCCCTCCATAGAGCAGCCCTCGCGGCCGCTCACCCGCAGTGACTACAAGACCCTGTCGCTCTCCGCCCTGGGCGGGGCGCTGGAGTTCTACGACTTCATCATCTTCGTGTTCTTCGCCGCGGTGGTGGGCAAGCTGTTCTTTCCGGTCGACATGCCCGAGTGGCTGCGCCTGATGCAGACCTTCGGCATCTTCGCTGCCGGCTACCTGGCGCGCCCGCTGGGCGGCATCGTGATGGCCCACTTCGGCGACCTGCTGGGGCGCAAGAAGATGTTCACCCTGAGCATCTTCATGATGGCCGTGCCGACCCTGATCATGGGCCTGCTGCCCACCTACGCGCAGATCGGCATGTGGGCACCGATCCTGTTGTTGCTGATGCGCGTGATCCAGGGCGCCGCCATTGGCGGTGAAGTGCCGGGTGCCTGGGTGTTCGTGTCCGAACACGTGCCGGCGCGCAACATCGGCTACGCCTGCGGCACCCTGACGGCGGGCCTCACCTCGGGCATCCTGCTCGGCTCGCTGGTCGCGACCCTGATCAACACCGTGTACACCCCCGAGCAACTGAGCGACTACGCCTGGCGGATCCCGTTCCTGCTCGGCGGCGTGTTCGGCCTGTTTTCGGTGTACCTGCGCCGCTGGCTGCACGAAACCCCGGTGTTCGCCGAGATGCAGCAGCGCAAGGCATTGGCCGAGGAAGTGCCGCTGCGCGCGGTGCTGCGTGACCACCGTGGCGCCATCGTACTGTCGATGCTGCTGACCTGGCTGCTGTCGGCCGGCATCATCGTGGTCATCCTGATGACCCCGACCGTGCTGCAGACTCTCTACGGCATCAGCGCCACCGAGGCCCTCAAGGCCAACAGCCTGGCCATCGTGCTGCTGAGCATCGGCTGCATCGTGGCCGGGCGCCTGGCCGACCGCTTCGGCGCCGGGCGCGTGTTCATCGTCGGCAGCCTGGCGCTGCTGGCCAGCTCCTGGAGCTTCTACCACAACCTGGCGGCGCACCCTGAGTGGCTGTACCCGATGTACGCCGTTACCGGGCTGTGCGTGGGCATCGTCGGTGCGGTGCCTTACGTGATGGTGCGCGCCTTCCCGCCGGTGGTGCGTTTCAGCGGCCTGTCGTTTTCCTACAACCTGGCCTACGCGATCTTCGGTGGCCTGACCCCGATCATGGTCACCTCGCTGATGAAGTTCAGCCCGCTCGGCCCGGCCTACTATGTCGCCGGCATCTGCACCCTGGGCCTGCTGGTAGGCATCTACCTGCTGCTCACCAAGCGCTGAAACCCCGCCCCGCGTCCGCTATAAAGGCCATCCCTCGAACGAGGTGATGGCCTTTCATCTAATTGTCACATTCAGTTCATAGAGTAGTCATACGGCCTGCAGATACTTGGGCCCGATCCATCTACCCCCAATTCCTGCTAGGAGTAAGGCATGAAACTGAAGCGTTTGATGGCGGCCCTGACCTTTGCCGCCGCTGGCGTTGCGACTGCCAACGCAGTTGCCGCTGTTGATCCTGCTATTCCGACCTACGTCAAAACCACCGGCGTATCGGGCAACCTCTCCAGCGTCGGTTCCGATACCCTGGCCAACCTGATGACCCTGTGGGCCGAGGCCTACAAGAAGGAATACCCGAACGTAAACATCCAGATCCAGGCCGCCGGCTCCTCCACCGCGCCACCCGCGCTGACCGAAGGCACCGCCAACCTGGGCCCGATGAGCCGCAAGATGAAAGACGTCGAGCTGCAGGCGTTCGAACAGAAGTACGGCTACAAGCCGACCGCCATCCCGGTCGCCGTCGACGCCCTGGCCGTGTTCGTGCACAAGGACAACCCGATCAAGGGCCTGACCATGGCTCAGGTCGACGCCATCTTCTCCTCCACCCGCCTGTGCGGTGCCAAGGCCGACGTGAAAACCTGGGGCGACCTGGGCGTGACCGGCGACCTGGCCAACAAGCCGGTCCAGCTGTTCGGTCGCAACTCGGTATCCGGCACCTACGGCTACTTCAAGGAAGAAGCCCTGTGCAAAGGCGACTTCAAGCCTAACGTCAACGAACAACCTGGCTCGGCGTCCGTCGTGCAGTCGATCAGCAGCTCGCTGAACGGTATCGGTTACTCGGGCATCGGCTACAAGACCGCCAGCGTGAAAACCGTGGCCCTGGCCAAGAAGGAAGGCGGCGCGTTCGTCGAAGACAACGAAGCCAACGCCCTCAACGGTACCTACCCGCTGTCGCGTTTCCTCTACGTCTACGTCAACAAGGCCCCGAACAAGCCTCTGGCCCCGCTGGAAGCCGAGTTCGTCAAGCTGGTGCTGTCGCAGGCCGGTCAACAGGTCGTGGTGAAAGACGGTTACATCCCGCTGCCCGCCAAAGTGGCCGAGAAAGCGCTGGCCGACCTGGGCCTGAACCACGCCGCCAAAGGCGTCGCTGCAAACTGAGTGTGAACGGGCGCGCCCTGCATCTGTGCGGGCCGCGCTGCAAATTGCGAGTCCGCTGCCAGGCATGCCTGAGCGGCGGGCTTTTTTGCGTCACTGCATTGTCATGTTTTTGTCATACGGGACCGCTAGGGTGAGCGCATGAATGATCTGGCCAACTCCACCATGACCCAAAATTCTCCCCCCGTGCGGATTGATTTCAATACGCCCGAGCTGCAACGCAAGCGTCGCCTGCGTGCATTCAAGGACCGCCTGACCCGCTGGTATGTACTGGTGGGCGGGCTCGCCGTGCTGGCGGCGATCACCTTGATCTTCTTCTACCTGGCCTACGTGGTGGTGCCGCTGTTTCAAGGCGCCGAACTGACCACCAAGAAGGCCATGACCCCGGCCTGGCTGACCCAGGACGCCGGCAAGCCGCTGATGATCGCGCTCGAAGAGCAGAACCTGGTCGGCATGCGCGTCTCGGACAAGGGGCAGGCGCTGTTCTTCGACACCAAGACCGGTGCCGAGCTCAAGCGTGTCGACCTGCCGGTACCGGCCGGCACCCAGGTGACCTCGATCGGCGCCGACCAGCCGGGCAACCCGCTGGTGGTGCTGGGCCTGTCCAACGGCCAGGCACTGGTGTTCAGCCACAGCTACAAGATCACCTACCCGGACAACCACAAGACCATCACCCCGGCCATCGACTACCCCTATGGCCAGCAACCGTTCGCCCTCGGCGATTCGGGCCGTGCGCTGGAGCACGTGAGCCTGAACGTCAATGGCGACACCCTGGTGGTGGCCGGCTCCAGCGGTGCGCAGTTGCAGGTACTGCAACTGAGCCGCGAAGAAAACATGATGACCGGCGAAGTCACCAGCGAGCAGAACCACATCGAACTGCCGCAGATGACCGAGGCGGTCAAGGCGATCTTCATCGACCCGCGCCAGCAGTGGTTGTACGTGATCAACGGGCGGGCCCAGGCCGATGTGTTCAGCCTGCGCGACAAGAGCCTCAACGGTCGTTACAAGCTGCTCGACGACGCCGATGCCGAAGTCACCGCCAGCGCCCAGCTGGTGGGCGGCATCTCGCTGATCATCGGTGACTCCAAGGGTGGCCTGGCCCAGTGGTTCATGGCCCGCGACCCGGACGGCGAGCAGCGCTTCAAGCAGATTCGTACCTTCCAGATGGGCAAGGCGCCGATCGTGCAGATCGATGCCGAAGAGCGCCGCAAGGGCTTCGTGGCACTGGATGCCAGCGGCAAGCTCGGCGTGTTCCACAGCACCGCGCACCGCACCCTGCTGGTGGAGCCGATGGCCGAAGGCGCCGGCGTGCTGGCACTGTCGCCACGGGCCAACCGCCTGTTCGTCGAAGAGGGCGGCAAGCTGATCCCGGCCAGCCTGCGCAACCCGCACCCGGAAGTGTCCTGGAGTGCGCTGTGGAGCAAGGTCTGGTACGAGAACTACGACGAGCCCAAGTACGTCTGGCAGTCCACCGCGTCGAACACCGACTTCGAGCCCAAGCTGAGCCTGTCGCCACTGACCTTCGGTACGCTCAAGGCCGCGTTCTACGCGATGATCCTGGCCGCACCGCTGGCGATTGCCGCAGCGATCTACACCGCCTACTTCATGGCCCCGGGCATGCGCCGCAAGGTCAAGCCGGTGATCGAGCTGATGGAGGCGATGCCCACGGTGATCCTCGGCTTCTTCGCCGGGCTGTTCCTGGCGCCGTACCTGGAAGGGCATCTGCCCGGTGTGTTCAGCCTGTTCGTGGTGATGCCGTTCGGCATCCTGCTGGCCGGCTTCATCTGGAGCCGCCTGCCGGAGTCGATCCGCCTGCGTGTGCCGGATGGCTGGGAAGCGGCGATCCTGATCCCGGTGATCCTGTTCACCGGCTGGGGCGCGCTGACCCTGAGCCCGTTCCTCGAAACCTGGTTCTTCGGCGGCGACATGCGCCTGTGGATCACCAATGACCTGGGCATCACCTACGACCAGCGCAACGCCCTGGTGGTCGGTATCGCCATGGGCTTTGCGGTCATCCCGAACATCTACTCGATTGCCGAGGACGCCGTGTTCAGCGTGCCGCGCAGCCTGACCCTGGGCTCGTTGGCACTCGGCGCCACGCCGTGGCAGACCCTGACCCGCGTGGTCATCCTGACCGCCAGCCCGGGCATCTTCTCGGCGCTGATGATCGGCATGGGCCGCGCGGTGGGTGAAACCATGATCGTGCTGATGGCCACGGGCAACACCCCGGTCATGGAAATGAACCTGTTCGAAGGTATGCGCACCCTGGCGGCCAACGTCGCGGTGGAGATGCCCGAATCGGAAGTCGGTGGCAGCCACTACCGCGTGCTGTTCCTCGCCGCGCTGGTGCTGCTGATGTTCACCTTCGTGATGAACACCTTGGCCGAGCTGATTCGCCAGCGTCTGCGCAAGAAATACTCGTCGCTTTGATAGAAAGGTAGAGATCCGTGAAAAAGGATTCCCTCAAGAGCTGGTTCAAGAGCGGCGCCCCCGGCGTCTGGATAAGCGGTGGCGCGGTGTCCATCGCGGTGATCATGACCATCGGTCTGCTCTCCGTGATCGCCGTGCGCGGCCTGGCGCACTTCTGGCCGGCCGACCTGATTCAGGCCAGCTACAACGTGCCGGGCCAGCCCAACCACATCGTCATCGGCGAAGTGGTGCAGAAGGAAGAGGTGCCGCTGGCACGCCTCAAGGGGGCCGGCCTGCCGGTACCCGACAACGGCCCGGAGTTCATGACCCGCGAGCTGATCAAGGTCGGCAACCGCGACCTCAACGGCAGTGACTTCACCTGGGTGGTCGGCGACTGGCTGGTGGACCAGCAGAAGCCGGTCGACCTGATCGCCCTGGAGCGCCGCGAGTGGGGCAACTTCTACGGCTACCTGGTCAGCGTCAAGGAAAACGGCAAGGTGGTTGCCGAAGGGCAGGCCGCCTGGAACGAGCTGCAGGCACGCCTCAAGCGTGCTGCCGGCCTGGCCGGCGAGCTGCAGAAGCTCGAGAAGAAGGACATCGGTGCGATCAACCATGGCCTTGAGCGCCTGCGCCTGCAAGCCCGCAAGCTGGAACTGCAAGGCAAGCTGACCCCTGTAGCGCAGGCCGACATGGATGCCGAGCGCGCCGAGCTGAACAACCGCTACAAGGCCATCGAGGACCGCCTGGGCAAGCTGCACCAGGACTTCAGCCGCGACAGCCTGGTGGCCCGTGACGGCAATGGCCGCGAAGTCGAGATCAACCTCGACAAGGTGGTGCACGCCTACCAGCCCAACGCCATGAACAACTTCACCAAGCTGGGCACCTACTTCGCCAAGGTGTGGGAGTTCCTCAGCGACGACCCGCGTGAAGCCAACACCGAGGGCGGGATCTTCCCGGCGATCTTCGGCACCGTGATGATGACCCTGATCATGGCCGTGATCGTCACCCCGTTCGGCGTGCTGGCGGCGGTGTACCTGCGTGAATATGCCCGCCAGGGCCCGGTGACCCGGCTGATCCGCATCGCGGTGAACAACCTGGCCGGCGTGCCGGCGATCGTCTACGGCGTGTTCGGCCTGGGCTTCTTCGTGTACGTGCTGGGCGGCTCGCTCGACCACCTGTTCTTCCCCGAAGCACTGCCGGCGCCGACCCTGGGTACCCCGGGCCTGCTGTGGGCCTCGCTGACCCTGGCGCTGCTGGCGGTACCGGTGGTGATCGTGGCCACCGAAGAAGGCCTGGCGCGGATCCCGCGGACCGTGCGCGAGGGCTCGCTGGCCCTGGGTGCGACCAAGGCCGAGACGCTGTGGAAGATCGTGCTGCCGATGGCCAGCCCGGCGATGATGACCGGCATGATCCTGGCCGTGGCCCGTGCCGCGGGCGAGGTGGCGCCGCTGATGCTGGTGGGTGTGGTGAAACTGGCGCCGTCGCTGCCGGTGGACGGCAACTACCCGTACCTGCACCTGGACCAGAAGATCATGCACCTGGGCTTCCACATCTACGACGTCGGCTTCCAGAGCCCCAACGTCGAGGCCGCACGGCCGCTGGTGTACGCCACCGCGCTGCTGCTGGTGATGGTGATCGCCACGCTCAACCTCTCGGCGGTATGGATACGCAACCACCTGCGCGAGAAGTACAAGGCGCTGGATAGCTAATACCCCTTATTGCAAGCGCCGCCCGTGTGTTGTGCCGGGCGGTACGATGAAACGAAATTGATAGCGTATGGAGTCTTACCATGCAGCATGAATCCCACACCCACGGCATCGACATGTCCGCCCTGGGTCGCACCAAGCAGAGCCTGCAGCTGGCCGACGAGACCGTGGCCATCGAAGTGCCGGGCCTGAGCCTGTTCTACGGCGAGAAGCAGGCGCTGTTCGATGTCAGCCTGAACATTCCCAAGCAGCGCGTGACCGCCTTCATCGGCCCCTCGGGCTGCGGCAAGTCGACCCTGCTGCGCACCTTCAACCGCATGAACGACCTGGTCGACGGCTGCCGGGTGGAAGGCGCGATCAACCTCGACGGCAACAACATCTACCGCAAGGGCGAGGACGTGGCCGAGCTGCGCCGCCGCGTGGGCATGGTGTTCCAGAAGCCCAACCCGTTCCCCAAGACCATCTACGAAAACGTGGTGTACGGCCTGCGCATCCAGGGCATCAACAAGAAGCGTGTACTGGATGAAGCCGTGGAGTGGGCACTCAAGGGCGCCGCACTGTGGGAGGAGGTCAAGGACCGCCTGCACGACTCGGCCCTGGGCCTGTCCGGCGGCCAGCAGCAGCGCCTGGTGATCGCCCGTACCATCGCGGTGGAGCCAGAGGTGCTGTTGCTCGACGAACCGTGCTCGGCGCTGGACCCGATTTCCACGCTCAAGGTCGAAGAGCTGATCTACGAACTCAAGTCCAAGTACACCATCGTCATCGTGACCCACAACATGCAGCAGGCCGCGCGGGTTTCGGACTACACCGCGTTCATGTACATGGGCAAGCTGGTGGAATACGGTGACACCGACACCCTGTTCACCAACCCGGCGAAGAAGCAGACCGAAGACTACATCACCGGTCGGTATGGCTAGGATTCAACGATTGAACGCCGCCTGACAGCACTTACCGGACGCGCCAAGGATTTCTCATGATCGACAAAGACAGCCTTACCCATCACATCTCCCAGCAGTTCAACGCCGAACTTGAAGAGGTTCGCAGCCATCTTCTGGCAATGGGCGGCCTGGTCGAGAAACAGGTCAACGACGCCGTCACCGCGCTGATCGAGGCCGATTCGGGCCTGGCCCAGCAGGTGCGCGAAGTCGATGAGCAGATCAACCAGATGGAACGCAACATCGACGAGGAGTGCGTGCGCATCCTGGCCCGGCGCCAGCCGGCGGCGTCGGACCTGCGCCTGATCATCAGCATCTCCAAGTCGGTGATCGACCTGGAGCGCATCGGCGACGAATCGACCAAGATCGCCCGCCGCGCCATCCAGTTGTGCGAAGAAGGCGAGTCGCCGCGCGGCTACGTGGAGGTGCGTCACATCGGCGACCAGGTACGCAACATGGTGCGCGACGCGCTCGACGCCTTTGCCCGCTTCGATGCCGAGCTGGCGCTGTCGGTGGCGCAGTACGACAAGACCATCGACCGCGAGTACAAGACCGCCCTGCGCGAGCTGGTGACCTACATGATGGAAGACCCGCGCTCGATCTCGCGGGTACTGAGCGTGATCTGGGCGCTGCGTTCGCTGGAGCGCATCGGCGACCACGCGCGCAACATCGCCGAGCTGGTGATCTACCTGGTGCGCGGTACCGACGTGCGTCACCTGGGCCTGAAGCGAATGAAGGAAGAAGTCGAGGGCAACGGCAACGGCGAAAAAGCTAATGTTCCGGGCAAACCTGACGATAAATAGGACTGCCCCGAGAATGAACGCCCGGCCTTGGCCGGGCGTTTTCGTTTGCGGCAGCGCAACAGCACGCACCCGCGAATGATTTGACGGAGCCCCGGCATGAGCGAAGTCTTGGCAAATGGCCATCAGTCAACGTTATGCTAGCCGGGTCTTGAAGGAGTGGCGATGAGTAAAGTCAGTGTTCTGGTCGTGGATGACGCGCCGTTTATCCGTGACCTGGTGAAAAAGTGTCTGCGCAATTACTTCCCCGGCATGGTCATCGAGGACGCGGTCAACGGTCGCAAGGCCCAGGTGCTGCTGGAGCGCGAGCGTTTCGACCTGGTGCTGTGCGACTGGGAGATGCCCGAGATGTCGGGCCTGGAGCTGCTGACCTGGTGCCGCCAGCACGAAGCGCTCAAGGCCATGCCGTTCATCATGGTGACCAGCCGTGGCGACAAGGAAAACGTGGTGCAGGCGATCCAGGCCGGTGTGTCGGACTTTGTCGGCAAGCCGTTCACCAACGAGCAGTTGCTGACCAAGGTGAAGAAGGCGCTGACCAAGCTGGGCAAGCTCGATACCCTGATGGCCAGTGCGCCCACCCGCGCCACCTCCGCGTTTGCCAATGACTCGCTGTCGGCCCTGACCGGCGGCAAGGCCGAGACCGTGCGCCCGGCCGCCCCAGCCGCGGCCCCGGTGGCGGCGGCCAAGCCACTGATCAATGCGCCGCAACCGGGCGCGGCCAAGGCGGCGCCGGCGGGCCGCGGACAGGGCCAGCTGCGCCTGTCCAGCGGCAACCAGGCCTGCGTGATCAAGGCCCTGAGCCTGAAGGAAGCCTTGCTGGTGGTACGCCGTGGCGAAGTGCTGCCGCAGATCCTGGAAGGCGCGGTGCTGGACCTGGAGCAGGGCGACAATGCCGAGATCGCGCGGCTCAACGGGTACCTGCATGCGGTGGTGGCGGTGGAATCCAAGCCGGACAGCGACTGGCTGCAGCTGACCTTCCGCTTTGTCGATCAGGATGCGCAGAAGCTCGACTACCTGTCGCGGCTGATTGCCCGCGGTACGGCGCTCAAGCACTTCGTGCCGGGGGCCTGACAGGCCCTTTGCTGCTCGCGGCCTCTTCGCCGGCAAGGCCGGCTCCTACAGCCTTAGGAGCCGGCCTTGCCGGCGAAGGACACACCACTGATCGCCTGCCATACCCCGCATCACTCCCCGCAACACGCCCTCCATATTCCCCTGCTAGGCTTGCTCACAGCTAACCTGTCAGATGGCCACTACCGATGCCGCCACACCTGCTGCTGTTCTGCGCCCTGTTGCTGGCTGCCGGCCCGAGCTGGGCCATGACCATCTACAAGAACACCGACGCCGACGGCGTGGTGTCCTATTCCGATCGCCCCAGCCCCGGCGCTCGCGCACTGGTGTTCCGTGATCGCATGGTCGAGCAGCTGGGCCAGCAGGTGCAGTTGCAGGTCAGCAAGTACGCCGACGGCGTGCGTTTCAGTGCCCGCAACGAGCTGCACGCCCCGGTCGAAGTGGAACTGCGCCTGGAGCGCCTGGGCAACGTGCAGAACCTGGCGCCGCGCATCGTCCGGCGGGTGGTACCGGCCCGTTCCACGCTGCTGCTCACTGCCCTCGGTGCGCGCAAGCCCGGTACCCCGGTCAGCTACCGCGAGCAGTTCAACTACACGTTGGGCAACCCCGCCCAGCGCACCCAGGCCTATCGCTACCCGTTCCCCTGGCGCGGCGGCCCGTTCCGCCTCTCCCAGGGCCCCAATGGCACCTACAGCCACTTCGGCCCCAAGGGCCGCTATGCCATGGACATCGCCATGCCCGAAGGCACGCCGATCATCGCGGCGCGGGCAGGGGTGGTGATAAAGACGGAAAACACCCAGAGCGGGCGCGGTACCAACCCGGCAGGCAATTTCGTGCGGATTCTGCATGCCGACGGCACCATGGGCGTGTACCTGCACCTGATGCGCGGGTCGGTGGTGGTCAGCGAAGGCCAGCGGGTGGCCTATGGCACGCCGCTGGCAAGGTCCGGCAACACCGGCAACAGCAGCGGGCCGCACCTGCATTTCGTGGTGCAGCGCAACGTGGGGCTGGCGCTGGAGTCGATCCCGTACCAGTTCAACCAGCCCATCGGCGGGCTGCCGAGCTTTACCGCCGGCAACCCGTAAGGCGCGTCAATCGAGCTTGAGCACCTTGGCCAGCACGATCTTGGGCCCTTTCATCTTCTTGATGATGATGCGCAGGCCGTCGACCTCCAGCACCTCTTCTTCTTCCGGTACGCGCTTGAGCGTCTCGTAGACCAGGCCAGCAAGGGTTTCGGCCTCGATATGGTCCAGGTCCACGCCCAGCAGGCGCTCGACCTTGAACAGCGGGGTGTCGCCGCGCACCAGCAGCTTGCCGGGCTGGTAGGCGAGGATACCGCGCTCGGTCTTGCGGTGTTCGTCCTGGATGTCGCCCACCAGCACTTCGAGCACGTCTTCCATGGTCAGGTAGCCGATCACCTTGCCATCGGCCTCTTCGACCAGGGCAAAGTGCGCGCCGCCCTTGCGGAACTGCTCCAGCAGCTGCGACAGCGGCATGTGCCGCGATACGCGTTCCAGCGGGCGGGTCAGCTCGGCCAGGTTGAACGACTCGGGCAGGTGGTCCAGCGCGGCCAGTTCCAGCAGCAGGTCCTTGATGTGCAGCAGGCCGACGAATTCGCCGCTTTCGGCGTCGAGCACCGGGTAGCGGCTGAACTTGTGCCGGCGGAACATCGCGAGGATCTCCTTGAGCGGCGCATGGGCGTCGAGGCTGACCATGTCTTCACGGGAATTGGCCCAGTCGACCACCTCCAGTTCGCCCATCTCCACCGCCGAGGCCAGTACGCGCATGCCCTGGTCGCTGGGGTCCTGGCCCCGGCTGGAGTGCAGGATCAGCTTGAGCTCCTCGCGGCTGTAATGGTGCTCGTGGTGCGGGCCGGGCTCGCCCTGGCCGGCGATGCGCAGGATGGCGTTGGCACTGGCGTTGAGCAGGTAGATGGCCGGGTACATCATCCAGTAGAACAGGTACAGCGGTACCGCCGTCCACAGCGACAGCAGTTCGGGCTTGCGAATGGCCCAGGACTTGGGCGCCAGCTCGCCGACCACGATGTGCAGGTAGGAGATCACGAAGAAGGCGCTGAAGAACGATACGCCCTTGATGACTTCGGGCGATTGCACGCCCACCGCCGCCAGCAGCGGCTCGAGCAGGTGCGCGAAGGCCGGCTCGCCGACCCAGCCCAGGCCCAGCGAGGCCAGTGTGATGCCCAGCTGGCAGGCCGACAGGTAGGCGTCCAGCTGGCTGTGTACGGTACGCAGGATATGCCCGCGCCAGCCGTTCTTGCCGGCAATCGCCTCGACCCGGGTCGAGCGCAGCTTGACCATGGCGAACTCGGCCGCAACGAAGAATCCGTTGAGCAGAACCAGCAGCAGAGCAAAAAGAATCATGCCGAAATCGGCGAACAGTGAAGCGAGGGTGATACCAGGGGAAGGGTCCATGATGGAGTTTTACGGGGTCCGTCTTCTGAAATAAGGGAGTGTGGCAATGCCAGCAGGTACTGGCGCGAGTCAGCCAATGTAGCGGCTGACTGCGCAAATTTAAAGGGCGGTCGCTCAGGAAACGGTGCGGGTTGCCACCTGAACGGGGGCGAAATGGCAGGTAAAGGTACTGCCGTGGCCCGGTACGCTGCTGATCTCCAGCCGGCCGCGGTGGCGCAGCAGTACGTGCTTGACGATCGCCAGGCCAAGACCGGTGCCGCCGGTGGTGGAGTTGCGGCTGGAGTCGACGCGGTAGAAACGCTCGGTCAGGCGTGGCAGGTGCTTGGGGTCGATGCCGATGCCCGAGTCCTGCACGCTCAGGTGCGCGCCCTGGGCGTCGGCCCACCAGCGGATGCGGATCTGGCCTTCATCCTGGGTGTACTTGACGGCATTGAACACCAGGTTGGAGAACGCGCTGCGCAGTTCCGCCTCGCTGCCCTTGAGGCGCACGCCCGGCTCGGCGTCCAGGGTGATGCGCTGGTTGCGCTGGCCGGACAGGGCCTGGGCATCGCCCTTGATCGACTGCAGCAGGCTGTCGATGGCCACCGGCTGATTGTCGGAGGGGTAGTCGGTGGCCTCCAGCTTGGCCAGCAGCAACAGGTCGTTGAGCAGCGTCTGCATGCGCACGCCTTGCTGCTGCATCTGGGTCAGGGCCCGCACCCAGCGCGGGTTCACCTCCTCGACGTTGTCGAGCAGGGTCTCCAGGTACCCGGCAATCACCGTCAGTGGCGTGCGCAGCTCGTGGGAGACGTTGGCGACGAAGTCCTTGCGCATCTGTTCGAGCTGGTGGATGCGGGTCACGTCGCGCACCAGCATCAGGTGTTCGTTGTTGCCGTAGCGGGTGATGTGCAGCTGGATGCGCAGGCGGTCGCTGATGGGCGAGGGGATTTCCAGCGGCTCGAGGTAGTTCTCCTGTTCGAAGTACTCCTTGAAGCGCGGGTGGCGCACCAGGTTGGTGACCGGCTGGCCGCTGTCCTGTGGGGTCTTGAGCCCCAGCAGGGTCTCGGCGGCGCGGTTCCACCACTCCAGGTTGCCGTCGCTGTCGAGCATGATCACCGCGTCCTTGAGGGCGGCGGTGGACTCCTGCACGCGGTCGATCACTGCCTGCAGGCGCCCGCGCACGCGTTGGTCGCGGCGTTGCAGGTGGTAGATGCTGTCGAACACCTCGCCCCACAGGCCATAGCCGTCGGGCGGGGCCTCGTCGGGTTTGTGCTGGCGCAGCCAGTCGTGCAGGCGCAGCAGCTGCTTGAGGGTCCAGCCCAGATACACGCCAAGGCCCAGGGCCAGGCTCCAGCCGTAATGGCCGCTGATCAGCCCGGCCAGCAGGCAGACGGTGGTCAGCAGCAGCATGTGGCGAATCAGGGTGCCATGCCAGTTTTGGTTCACGGTGGGTCCTTAGGACCCGCTGCAAGCTGCAAGCGGCAAGCTGCAAGATTGAAGCGGATCTGCGTTTGCTTTTGCTCTTACTTGAGGCTTGTAGCTTGCCGTGTTCTCAACTCTTGGTTGAGAACCGGTATCCCGTGCCGCGCACGGTTTGTACCAGATTTTCGTAGGCTTCACCCAGCGCCTTGCGCAGACGGCGGATATGCACGTCGACGGTGCGCTCCTCCACATACACATTGCCGCCCCATACCTGGTCGAGCAGCTGGCCACGGGTGTAGGCGCGCTCCTGGTGGGTCATGAAGAACTGCAGCAGGCGGTATTCGGTAGGGCCCATCTCGGCAGGCTTGCCGTCGATGGTCACGCGGTGGCTGATCGGGTCGAGCAGCAGGCCGCCGACCTCGATCGGGGCCTCGCCATCACTGGGGCCGGCACGGCGCAGCACGGCCTTGAGGCGGGCCACCAGTTCGCGCGGGGAGAACGGCTTGGTGATGTAGTCGTCGGCGCCGACTTCCAGGCCCTGGATCTTGTTGTCTTCCTCACCCTTGGCGGTGAGCATGATGATCGGGATGTCGCCGGTCAGCTCGTCGCGCTTGAGGCGCCGCGCCAGTTCGATGCCCGAAGTGCCCGGCAGCATCCAGTCGAGCAGGATCAGGTCGGGCTTGCGGTCGACGATGATGGCATGGGCCTGCTGCGAGTTTTCCGCCTCCAGGCAGTCGTAGCCGGCCATTTCCAATGCAACGGCGATCATCTCGCGAATCGGCGCCTCGTCGTCAACGATCAGAATGTTCCTGCCAACCATGCTCAAACCTCTTCCCATTAAGGTGTCTTGGCCCGCATTAGATAACGGAATTATTGCAGTCGTGTGACAGGTCGTGTGGCCTGGCGGCAACATTCCTTGGCTGAGCTAGGCTTTAGCTCCCACCCATCACCAAAAACGGTGAATCCAATGACACGACATACGCTGAACTGGATGGCTCTCTTTGCTGTTGCAGCACTGGCCCTGCCGGGGGTGGCAGCGGCCGCGCCGGGGATGGAGAAGAACGGCGTGCTGGTCGATTCTGCCGGCATGACGCTGTACACCTTCGACAAGGATGCAGGCGGCAAATCCATGTGCAATGACGACTGCGCCAAGAACTGGCCGCCCCTCAAGGCCATGGCGGGCGACGCCGCCGAGGGCAAGTGGACGCAGATCAAGCGCGAAGACGGCTCGATGCAGTGGGCCTACGATGGCAAGCCGCTGTACACCTTCGTCAAGGACAAGAAGGGCGGTGACATGACCGGCGACGGCATGAAGGACGTCTGGCACGCCGCCAAGCCATGAGGCCGGCCTTGCGCGGCCGCCCCCGGGGGCGGCTAGCGCAGGGCGTAGTCCAGTACCACGCCGATGAACACCAGCAGCCCGGCCCAGTGGTTGTGCAGGAAGGCCTTGAAGCAGGCGTCGCGATCCAGGCTGCGGGTCGACCAGTATTCCCAGGCGAAGCACAGCGCCGCGCCTACCAGCCCCAGGTGGAACCAGCCACCCAGCTCGAAGCGGTTGCCGGCCATCAGCAGGCAGCCCAGCGACAGCAGCTGCAAGGTCAGGATGATGGCGCGATCGGCTTCGCCGAACAGGATCGCGGTGGACTTGACCCCGATCTTCAGGTCGTCGTCGCGGTCGACCATCGCGTAGTAGGTGTCGTAGCCCACGGTCCACAGCAGGTTGGCGATGTACAGCAGCCAGGCGATGGCCGGCAGCTCGCCGGTGGCGGCGGTGAAGGCCATGGGGATGCCCCAGGAATAGGCCGCGCCCAGCACCACCTGCGGGTAATAGGTGTAGCGCTTCATGAACGGGTAGCAGGCTGCCAGCGCCACGGCGCCGAACGACAGCCATACCGTCTGCGCATTGGTGCACAGCACCAGCACGAAACTCAGCCCCACCAGGGTCGCGAACAGGACCAGCGCCTCGCGCCCGCTGATGCGCCCGGCCGCCAGCGGGCGTTCGGCGGTGCGCTTGACGTGACCGTCGACCTTGCGGTCGGCAAAATCGTTGATCGCGCAGCCCGCGGCGCGCATCAGCACCACGCCGAACAGGAAGATCAGCACGTTGGCCACGGTGGGCGTGCCCTTGGCCGCGATCCATACCGCCGTGAGGGTGGGCCACAGCAGCAGGTAGATGCCGATCGGCTTGTCCATGCGGCTGAGCTGGATGAAGTCCCAGGCCCGGGGGTGCAGGCGATTGAGCGACTTGAGCAGGCTCAGGTACATCAGCGGTCCTCCAGGCGGGTGTCGGTGGCCTGCCACAGGGCGGGCAGGAAGATCTCGGCCACCAGGATGCTCAGTTCACCCTGGTCGAACCGCGAACGGCGTGCCCACAGGCCGTCATGGCGCTGCTCGCGGGGCAACCAGGCGGCAGGGTAGTGGCACACCTCGATGGCCTGGCGGGCAAACCCGGGGCTGCAGAACAGCAACTCGCCCAGCGAACGGCTGCCCAGCGCTTCCATGTCCAGGCCGCCCTGCTGCAGGGCGCTGCGCGCGGCCACACTGCGTGCGTACACCCACGGCTGGCCATGCCCGCGCAGGTACACCTCGCGCACCCAGCCTTCGCTGCCCGGGGCCAGGCCGAGGCTGGTGCACTCGTCGGCGCGCAGCGGCTGCCAGCCCTCGTACAGGGGGGTCACGCTGAAGTGATCGGCGGATAATCGGGTCAGGCGGCGGGTCAACGAGCCCTGGTCGAACAGCCAGTCGGCGGTAAGGGGGTCGGCGCTTGCGGCCAGCGGCGTTTGCTGCTGCAGCCAGTGTGGCGCGGGCACTTGCGAGGTTTCGTACGGCACGGTAGGTATGCGGTTACAAGCCAGTGAGGCGCCGAGCTTAGCATGTTTGCCGGTTGCGCTTGCATCGCGCCACCAGCCTCAGTACAAAGCCCCCTGACGATCCATGCAGCGCCAAGACTGTAATGATCACAACCGATGTGCGTCTGGATTACTGGAGGGAGAGCGATCATGAAGAAGTGGCAATGCGTGGTATGCGGGCTTATCTACAACGAGGCCGATGGCTGGCCGGATGACGGCATTGCGCCGGGCACCTTGTGGCAGGACGTGCCGGAAGACTGGCTGTGCCCGGACTGCGGCGTGGGCAAGATGGATTTCGAGATGATCGAAATCAACTGATCATTTTTTATACAGGGAAGGGATGAAGGCATGAGCGATCCGGTGGTGATTGTCGGTACGGGGCTGGCGGGCTACAACCTCGCCCGCGAATTTCGCAAGCTCGACGGCGAGACGCCGTTGCTGCTGATCAGCGCCGATGATGGTCGCTCGTATTCCAAGCCGATGCTGTCCACCGGCTTTGCCAAGGACAAGGACGCCGACGGCCTGAGCATGGCCGAGCCGGGGGCCATGGCCGAGCAGCTCAAGGCCCAGGTACGCACCCATACGCGCATCAGTGGCATCGACCCGGGCCACAAGCGCCTGTGGATCGGCGAGGAGCAGGTGCCGTACCGCGACCTGGTGCTGGCGCTGGGCGCGCAGACCATCCAGGTGCCGGTGCAGGGCGACGCAGCCGATGCGATCTTCCCGATCAACGACCTCGAAGACTACGCGCGCTTTCGCGCCGCGGCGGCCGGCAAGCGCCGGGTACTGATTCTGGGGGCCGGGCTGATCGGCTGCGAGTTCGCCAACGACATGCACCTGGGTGGCTTCGAGATCGACATCGTCGCCCCCTGCGAGCAGGTCATGCCGACCCTGCTGCACCCGGCCGCCGCGGCTGCTGTGCAGGCTGGGCTGCAAGGGCTTGGTGTGCGCTTTCACCTGGGCCCGGTGCTGACCCGCCTGGAACGTTCGGCCGATGCCCTGCAAGCGCATCTGTCCGATGGCAGTGTGATCGTCTGCGACCTGGTGGTATCGGCCATCGGCCTGCGCCCCCGCATCGACCTGGCTGCCGCCGCTGGCCTGCAGGTCAATCGCGGGGTGGTGGTCGACCGCCACCTGCGCACCTCGCACGCCAATATCCATGCCCTGGGCGACTGTGCCGAGGTCGACGGCATCAACCTGCTGTACGTGATGCCGCTGATGGCCTGCGCGCGCGCGCTGGCGCAGACCCTGGCGGGCAATCCGACGGTGGTCAGCTACGGGCCTATGCCCATCACGGTGAAGACCCCGGTATGCCCGCTGGTCGTTTCACCGCCACCACGCGCCCGCGAAGGCCAGTGGCAGGTCGAAGGGCAGGGCAGCGACATCAAGGTGCTCTGCCGGGATGCCGATGGCCAACTGCTGGGCTATGTATTGACCGGTACGGCAGTGATGGAAAAGCTGGCGCTGAACCGTCAACTTCCGCCGTTGCTGGCATAAATAGCTGTCGTTCTGTCGGATATACCCTGCCATTGCCTGAACAATGGCCGCCCAGAGACTGGCGCGGCCACTGGCGGCGTGCCATTCTCACACCCGTCTGCCGCAGTTTAGAGCCTGCGGTGCCTTAGGCGCTGCCTGCAAGGCAGCACGGCATAACAACAAAAAATCCGTCAGAGGGGCTTCACCATGCGTAAACCAGAACTCGCCGCAGCCATTGCCGAGAAAGCCGACCTTACCAAGGAGCAGGCCAACCGCGTGCTCAATGCCGTACTGGAAGAAATCACCAACGCGCTGCACAAGAAAGACAGCGTCACCCTGGTAGGCTTCGGCACGTTCCTGCAGCGCCACCGTGGCGCGCGCACCGGCAAGAACCCTCAGACGGGCGAGCCGGTGAAGATCAAGGCCAGCAACACCGTGGCGTTCAAGCCAGGCAAGTTCCTCAAGGACAGCGTCAATCCGTAAGGCCGTGGGCTACTGATTGCATTGAAGAGCGGGCACCCCTACAAGGTGCCCGTTCTTGTTTGTGTGGCGGCTCCTCGCCGACAATGCCGGCGCCTGCAGGAGATAACCGCCGTCTGCAGGAGCCGGCGTTGCCGGCGAGGAACCCACCGCGCAGTGCGCTATTGCCGTGCCCCGTGCTTGTGACTAGCATACGCCGCCGCCGACACCCGCGCGGCGGTGTTCCAGGGAGGGAGCGGCATGGGCAACTCATCATTCATCGAATCGTTCGGCTCATGCCTGTGAGCTGTGCGCCCCCCTATCGCTTCTACGTCTGGTTACCCTGGGTATGCCTGGTTTCGCTGCTGTGTCTGGATGTCTACCAGTACGGCCTGCGCGTGACCGGTTTCGAGCCGTTCCTGCAAATCTACCTGCTGGGCTTCGGCCTGCTTGGCTACCCCCTGTTCGCGCTGTGGGCCAGCCGCCGCCTGCACCTGGCGCCTCGGCACCTGTGGTGGGCGCCGTTGTGGTGCGTCCCTTTCTACGCACTGCCCTGGGTGCTGTATGGCCTGGTCTACCTGCTCACCGGCCGTATCGCCGGGTTGGGCCTGATGCTGATGTGGGTGGCCTTTGTGCCCTACCTGCTGGGCGCCGGCTATTTTTTCGTCACCCTGACCGCGCTGCTGCTGGCGGCGCAAAGGCGCCTGTGCAATGGACCTTGAGCTGAAGAATTACCTGGCAGGTCTCGCCGACAGCAACCTGTTCGGCAGCCTGGCCATCCTGTGCCTGTTCGCCTTGCTGCTGAACCTCGGCGAGCGCCAGCGCAACACGCGCTGGGTTAGGCTGCTGACGTTTGGCTGCCTGTTGTCGGTGGTGCTGCTGCACGGTGTGGGCACCTACTGCATGAATACCCAGGTACCGTGATGAAGGCAGTAATCGGGGTGGTATTGGTGGCCGTGCTGGCGCTGGGGGTGGGCACGCCGCTGTTCGGCAACCTGCTGATGCTGCTGATGGACCGCGACAACTTCATCCCCGCCGAATCGTCGCTGCTGAGTTTCGAGCCGTATCAGGTGTCCCAGGGCTCATCGAACTATTGGCTGTACGGCGAGGACGACCGTTACTACTACCACTTCACCCATGAGCCCGCTCACCCCTATCGCTTTATCGCCAAGGACAATCACTGCCCGGCGTTCGACCGTGACGATGTGCGCAGCTGGTGCAATGCGCTGCAAGGAACGCCGCCCAAATGAAGCGACAACTGCTGATCAATGTCGCCCTGCATGCACTGGCCATCGTGCTCTACGGGGTGCTCAACGATATTGCCGTGGACTGGTACAAGGGCCACTACGGCGGCTTTACCGCCCGTGGCGTGTCCTCCGGCAGCATTGTGTTCCTGGTGATGTGGGTGTTCGTGCCGCTCAATGTGGTGTTGCCCCTGTTGACCAACTGGAAGCTCAAGTACTGGCTGGTGGCCGCGCAAATCGTGTTGATCCTCTGGTGGCTGTTGCCCGAGCACCCGGTGCGGGCGTACTTCTTCAGTTGCCTGGCGGGCGGCCTCAGCCTGTCGGCGGTGCTGATCTCGCACTGGCTGAGGCGTAAATGAGCAGCCCGACCGTAAAGCAGCAACTGTGGCGCTGGCTGGTGGTGCTGGGCGTGCTGGCGTGGGTGGGCTATCAGATTCACGCGCTGATCGAGGCACCCGGCCAGACCTCGTTCGTCAGCGAGTCGGGGCGCTACCGTTTCCAGAACGTGCCGGCACGCAGTTGGCTGATACCCTTCGGCGGCATGGGCTACATGCGCGTGACCGATCGCGAGCGCCCGGGCGAGGTCTGGCGCACGCCGCTGTACGACCTGCAGTCGCTGGACATGCGCGACTTCGAGGATGAAGCCGAAGTGGGCATCTACTGGATCAATTTCAACAAGCGCGACCGCCATTTCGACATCGCCATGCCGCAATGGGAGCCGCACTGGCTCAACAGCTTCATCGCCAATACCGACTACACCGTGGCCGAAGAACAGGCCCGCTGCCGCAAGCCCGAGCACCTGGTGCGCTACATCTGGGACCTGTGGCTGTGGCTGGTGTGGGTCAGCGACTACCCCTGCACGCAAACCGAGTACTACATCAACCCGCCCCCGGTGTATCAGCCATGAAGTCGAGTATCCCGATGCTGCTGGCCGGCCTGCTGGCAAGTGCGCTGGCGCAGGCCGCGCCGGTTTGCCCCAGCCGCGACTTCGCGATGTTTTTCAAGGCGTTTGCCGAGGATGCGCAGCTGCAGGCCGACTTTACCGCCCATACCCTGGTCGAGCAGCGCCTCCAGGCCGGGCCCGAGGGGCCGCAACCGGTGGTACGCAAGCTCGAGCCGGCCCTGCGTCCTGATCTTTCGCAGCTGTCGTCGGAGCGGGTGGCGGCCAACGGGCTGATCCGTGAAATCGCGCTGCCCGACCGGGTTTACCTGCGCGACCAGCGCGGCGAGGTGTTGCAGGCATTCATCTTCGAGCAGGCCGACTGCTGGGCGCTGGCACGGGTCGAGGACTGGTCGCCGAGCGACGCGCTCAAGAGCGTGAAAACCCCCGATGATGCCGCCCCCGGCGTGCGTGCGCTGCTGCGCGGCGATGCCTACGAGCAACTGGGCCAGGGTGAAATCAAGCCCATCGACAAGCAGCTGTTCATCGCTGCGCTCAACAGCTACCTCGATGCCGTGGACCAGGGCTCTGCCTACGCTGCCTACAGCGCTGCGGCAATCAGCCTGTCGGGCATGGCGCCGCGCCTGAGCAACCAGCGCCTGGAGCAGTTGCTGCGCCTGTCGTCGGCCACTGTGCCTGAAGGGGCACTGATGCTGGCGAGCTTCTATTGCGACGAGGGCCAGTACCGCCCCGACGACAACACCTGCAAACACCCGCAGAAGGCCCTCGACGCCTTGCGTCAGTCCGCCGCAATGGGCTCGGGCAATGCCTTCAACGAGCTGGGCAGCGTGTATGCGCGCGGTGAAATCGTGCCCGCTCAACCGGCACGCTCGCTGGCCTGCTACACCGAGGCGGTGGCGCACGGTGCAGACTGGGCGGACTTCAATGCCCAGGAGATGATCAAACGCGGCGCCCGCGCCGACAAGGACCAGCCATGCCTGTAGCCCACAACTGGCGCGAATGCCTGCAAGACCCGACGCTGAGCCCGCCCGCGCCCTGGGTCAGCTTTCCCGAGCTCGACCCGCAGGGGCTGGGCAGCCTGCAGGGCGATTTCGAACACTACTGGCATTACTGCTGGTGGCCGTTCTGGTCGCGTCTGGGCAAGGCCCGCCAGCAGGCCTACCTGCTGCGCCACAACGCACCGCGTGGCTGGGCAGAGTATCTGGCGCACATCGACAACCAGCCTCCGTCGTCCGGGCTGGCGCCACTGCCCGAACACTGGCGTGGCGACAGCCCGGTCACCCACCGCCAGTTGCTGCGCTGGGTGCTGCCGATAGTGGTGCACCTGTTTGCGGTGGTGGCCTACGTGGCGCTAAACGGCACGCTGGTGAGCTGGTACAAGCAGTACGCCGGCGGGCTGAGGTCGCGCGGGGTAGCCGTTGGCATAGCGATGTACATGGTGTTCTGGTTCTTCGTCGGCATGAACCTGCTGATCGCCCTGCTGCCACGGGTGTGGGGCAAGGTACAGGCCACGGTGTTCATGGCGGCGATCATCGGCTTCTACCTGTGGCCCGAGCATCCGCTGCGGGCGCTGTTCTACAGCACACTGTCTGCCAGTGTGACCCTGGTGGCCATCGGCGCGAATGCGCAGCTGCACCGTCACTTTCTCAACCTCATCTTCAAGGGTTCGAAATGAAGCGTACCCCTCACGCCGTTGCCTTGGCGTTGTCACTGTCACTGGCAGGCACTGCCCATGCCGCAGTACCTGCCGAAAAAACCATCGAGGGCGCAGGCGGGGCGAAGCTTTCGTTCTCCAAATGGAGCGCCGAGGAGAACGGCTGGCATGCGGTGCAGTGGCAAGGCGCCAATGGCAAGAGCTTCACCTTGTACCCGCACGAGTTTGCGCGGGATGCGATCGATGGCGACGCTTCGGCAGTGTCGCCTGACGGGCGCTTCGTGATGCTCTACCGCCTGCGCCAGTCGGGGCGGCAGTTCCCGCCCCCCACGCTGCGCTGCGACATGGTGGCGATGGACACCGGTTGTGTGATGGCCACGCGGCTGGCCCAGTACTGCGTGGGCCGTTGGCAGAACGGCGCCTGGCAGCCGGAGAACAAGCTGCCCTGGGCTACCAAGCTGGAAACCCTCAAGCCGGCCAAGGTCGCAGGCCTGCTGCACAGCAGCGAGAACCGCGAGATACCCGCGCGTCACGCCGTACTGGCCGAAGAGGTGTACATGGGCCTGGATTCCTACATGGCCTGCCATGCGCCCCAGGACAACGTGCCCGGCTACAACGACATGGGCTACCTGATCGGCGACGACTGGAACCCCAACCTGATGCTGCGCATCTATCGCGCCATCGAGCCCTTTGCCCAGGGGCGTCGGGCGCTGCAGCTGAACATTGCCGATATTCTCTGGGGCTACGGCAACTCGCGCGAAGCCGGCCCTTACTACGCGCGCTATCGCCAGCAGATGCTGGAGGCTGGCGCGGCGCAGAAGATTCCGTCACGGGTGCAACTGCGCCTGGATGCGGTACCGGCTGCCGACCCCAACCGGTAGGCCGCACACCCTGACATACAGTCGCCTTCAACAAAGCGAATACGGCTGTAGCCTTTGGTCGCAAAAAAGCTAAACTGCGCCCCTCAGTCACTTTTCGCCTAGGGGCGCATATGAAGTTTCGTTTTCTGCTCTGGGCCATGGGTTTGCTGATGGCCCGGGCCAGCCGCAACAATACGGCGTTCCAGCAGCAACTGAAGGACAAGGACCTGGTGTTCCAGTTGCAGACCCTCGACGGCAAGGTCGCCCGGCACTTCATCGTCAGCAACCAGCGCATCCGCAGCAAGGGTGGCACCCATGCCGAGCCTGCGTTCGCCATTGCCTTCAAGGATGCCGCCTACGGCTTCGCCACGCTGCAGGCCAAGAACAAGCAGCTGGCGTTCATGCAGGGGATTCAGGACAAGTCGATCCAGATCAAGGGCAACCCGGCCCTGGTGATCTGGTTCCAGGGCCTGATGAAGTACCTGATGCCGCGCAAGAAGAAAGCCTGAGCGCAGCGCCCAGGCTCCAGGTTGTCAGTGCGGGGTGAACTGTGACGCCAGTTCACGCAGCAGCGATTCGGCTTCAAGCACCTTGTGCACCACGTCCTCGGCCTTCTCGCGGCTGATGTTCAGGCGCTCCAGCAACGCGTCGGGGATGCGGTCGTCCGGCCCCGAGCCGATGCCGCGCGCGCGCAGCAGGCGTACCGCCACACACACCAGGTTGGGGAAGGCGGCATGGTCCCCCGCGTAATGCGGGTCGTGCTGAAAGCGCAGGGCGGTGGCCAGCTCTTCGGGCATGTCCCAGAAGCGCATCAGCCAGGCACCGATCTGCTCGCGGCTGATGCCCAGCAGGTGCTGCTCGACATAGCTGTGGCACAGGTGCGGGTTGACCTCCAGGTGGCGGCAGATCAGCGAGAAATGCGGCGGGAACACATGCGCCAGCAGCAGGTAGCCGAAGTTGTGCAGCAGCCCGGCCAGGTAGGTCAGGCCCGACTCAGGACGCTCGGCGCGGGGCATGGCGCGGGTCAGGCCCTCGATCACGGCGGCGGTGTAGATAGATTGCTGCCAGTAGGGGGTGGTCTGCTGCGGGTGATCCTTGGGCAGGCTCAGGGTCTTGCCCAGGGCCAGGCCCAGCGCCAGGTTGATCACCAGGTCGAAGCCCAACACCCGCACGATGGCGTCTTCCACCGAGCGGATCTTGCCGGGGGAGGCGTAGTAGGGCGAGGCGGCCCAGCTGACCACCTGCGCGGCCAGCGCCGGATCGGTCTCGACCACACCGGTGATGTCGTCGATGGTGGCGTTGGGGTCGACCCGCAGCTTGATGATCTTCTGTGCGGTCTCGGCCAGCGGCGGGATCTCGATGGTCGATTCCAGGCGCTGCTGGATGCGTCGTGCGGTAAATGCCTGCACCGCCTCGGTGATCTCCTTGCTGTCATCGGCCGGACGGTCGAGGTTGGGGCGGATCTCGCTGAGCAGTACACCGAAATGCCCGGCACTGGCCTTGGCCAGCATCTTCCTGAAGTGCTCGCTGTGGATTTCCAGCAGCAGGCCGGGGGTTCCGGAATGAATCAGCAGGGCCGGCTGCTTGAGCAGGCGCTCCTCGTACAGGCACGGTGAGCTGGTCAGCGCCGGAATGGCGGGCAGGATCGTCAGGCCGTGCTTCTTGAGCATCAGTTCGAGCCGCTCGAGCGGCACGGCGGTGAGCTTGCGGCCGGTCAGCTCGGTCAGGTGGCTGAGGTCCAGCAGCTGGTTCTGCGGGAACAGCACCATCAGCGCACCGACCGCGTCGTCGAGCAGCACGGCCTGGACCTTGGCCTCGGGCGGCAGCTGCGGGTGGTCGATGACCTCGCGGTAGGCGATGCCGAGCTTGTCGAGCAGCAACCGGATAACAGACGGTGTGTGGGGGGTTGCGGTATCCAGGGCAACTTCAGTCATGGTCTGTATCCAGTATTTTTTCAGCGGCCAGTATAGCCGGCTCGATGGGGGCGGCCCGCGTCGACATGGGAGGTACGTCACACCTGGCCATATTGCTGCCCGTGGCGTAACCAGCGGTCGAGCAACGGGCTGACGTGGTCCGGCCAGCGTGCGAGCAGGGCCTGTGCAGCATCGCGCACCGCCGGCAGCAGGTCGGCGTCGCGCATCAGGTCGGCGACCTTGAACTGCAACAGGCCGGTCTGGCGGGTCCCGAGCATTTCGCCCGGGCCACGCAGTTGCAGGTCTTTCTCCGCAATGACAAAGCCGTCATTGGTTTCGCGCATGATCCCCAGGCGTTCACGCCCGATCTGCGACAGTGGCGGATGATACAACAGTACGCAATGGCTGGCGGCACTGCCGCGTCCGACTCGCCCGCGCAACTGGTGCAACTGGGCAAGACCAAGGCGTTCGGGGTTCTCGATGATCATCAGGCTGGCGTTGGGTACGTCCACGCCCACCTCAATCACGGTGGTGGCCACCAGCAGTTGCAGGTTGCCCTGCTTGAACTCGGCCATCACCGCAGCCTTCTCGGCCGGCTTCATGCGCCCGTGGATAAGCCCCACGCGCAACTCGCCCAGGGCACTGGTGAGCTCTTCGAAGGTGGTTTCGGCGGCCTGGCAGGTCAGCTCTTCGGACTCTTCGATCAGGGTGCATACCCAATAGGCCTGGCGCCCTTCGGCACAGGCGGCGCGCACGCGCTCGACCACTTCGATGCGGCGGCTGTCGGCCACCAGTACAGTGTTGACCGGGGTACGCCCCGGCGGCAGTTCGTCGAGCACCGAGGTGTCGAGGTCGGCATAGGCGCTCATGGCCAGGGTGCGCGGGATCGGCGTGGCAGTCATGATCAGCTGGTGAGGGCACAACTGGCCGCCCACGCCTTTCTGGCGCAGGGCCAGGCGCTGCTGTACGCCAAAGCGGTGCTGTTCGTCGATGATCGCCAGCGCCAGGTTGTGAAACTTCACCTCTTCCTGGAACAGCGCATGGGTACCCACCACCATTGGCGCGCCGGCGGCGATCTGCTCCAGCGCGGCGGTGCGCGCCTTGCCCTTGAGCTTGCCGGCCAGCCAGGCGACTTCGATGCCCAGCGGTTCGAGCCAGCGCTTGAAGGTGACGAAGTGCTGCTCGGCAAGAATCTCGGTGGGGGCCATCAGCGCCACCTGGTAGCCGGCTTCCAGCGCCTGCAAGGCAGCGAGCGCGGCGACCACGGTCTTGCCGGCACCCACATCGCCCTGCACCAGGCGCAGCATCGGCTCGGGCTGGCTGAGATCGTAGGCGATCTCGTTGCCCACGCGCTGCTGTGCGCCGGTTGGAGCGAAGCCCAGGTTGGCCAGGTATTGGGCCGCCAGCCTGCTCGCCTTGGGCAACACCGGGGCTCGCTGGGCGCGCAAGCTCTCGCGCAGGCGCTGCTGCGACAGCTGGTGGGTCAGCAGCTCTTCGAAGGCCAGGCGGTGCTGGGCCCAGTGGTGGCCCACGGCAAGTTCTTCGACATCGGCATCGGCCGGCGGGTGGTGCAGGTAGCGGATAGCATCGGCCAACGGTGCCAGCTGGTAGTCGCGTGCCAGTTCCAGCGGCAGCCAGTCGGGCAGGCTGCGCGGGCCGAGCAGGCCCAGGCTCTGCTGGCACAGCTGGCGCAGGCGCTGCTGGGTGAGGCCTTCGGTGGTCGGGTAGATCGGGGTCAGGGTGGTATCGACCGGGGGCGGCTCGTCGCCGGTCAGGGCGCGGTACTCGGGGTGGTAGATCTCCAGGCCCGAGGCGCCGGGGCGCGCTTCACCGTAGCAGCGAAGGTGGGTGCCGCGCTTGAGCGCTTCTTTCTGGGCGTTGCTGAAGTGGTAGAAGCGCAGGCTCAGCGAACCTGTGCCATCGCCCAGGCGCACCAGCAGGCTGCGGCGCCTGCCCATGGTCACGTCGGTGCCACTGACCACGCCTTCGATCACTGCATCCTGGCCCGGGCGCAGGGCGCCGATCGGCACCACGCGGGTGCGGTCCTGATAGCGCAGGGGCAGGTGGAACAACACGTCCTGGATGTTCTCCAGGCCAACCTTGGCCAGCTTCTCGGCCAAGGCTTCGCCAACGCCCTTCAGTGCCGTGACCGACACCTTCGACAACTCGGTCATGCTCGGGCCCTAAGGTGCGGCGGGTGGCTTGGCCACCGAACACAGGCGGATCGAGTCGGCCAGAATCTCGATGGCCTTGGGCCGCGGGAAGCTCGCGCGCCAGGCGATCGCCACGGTGCGAAACGGTGCCGGCGGGCTCAATGGGCGGACTTCGATGATGCCCGGCGCGTAGTGATGGCTGTGCACGGCCGACAGCGGCAGGATCGACACGCCCAGCCCCGAGGCGACCATGTGGCGGATGGTTTCCAGCGAGCTGGACTCCACCGTGGTGTGCTTGGCGCCGTCGTTGCCCTTGGTCAGGGTCGGGCAGGCCTCCAGCACCTGGTCGCGGAAGCAGTGGCCTTCGCCGAGCAACAGCAGGCTCTTGTCGTTGAGCAGGCTGGCGTCGATGGTCTCTTTCTTTGTCCAGGGATGCTCGCTGGGCATCAGCACGTAGAACGGCTCGTCGTACAGCGGCAGCGTCAGCACGTCGGCTTCATTGAACGGCAGGGCGATGATCACCGCGTCCAGCTCGCCGTTGCGCAGCTTGTCACGCAGGATATGGGTGAAGTTTTCTTCGATGTACAACGGCATCTGCGGGGCAACCCGGTGCAGTTGCGGAATCAGGTGCGGGAACAGGTACGGGCCGACGGTATAGATGGCCCCCACCTTGAGCGGCGCGGTCAGCTGGTTCTTGCCGGCCTGGGCCAGTTCACGGATGCCCTGGGCCTGCTCCAGTACCTTCTGCGCCTGGGCCACGATGCCTTCGCCGACCGGGGTCAGGCGCACCGCGCTCTTGCTGCGCTCGAAGATCAGCACGCCCAGCTCGTCCTCCAGCTTCTTCACGCCCACCGACAGGGTCGGCTGGCTGACGTGGCAACGCTCGGCCGCGTGGCCGAAGTGCTGTTCCTGAGCGAGGGTGACGATGTAGCGCAATTCTGTGAGGGTCATAACGTGCGTCCATGAAGTTGCGAGCCCAGCATAGCGGCTGCAATCGATAGACGCACGTTATCAGACTTGCGTGCGTGTGACAGAAACAAACAACTCAGCGTTTCTTGTCCAGCGAGTACACGAACGGCGCGACCACTTCGATACTGCCGTTGTTGAGCAGTTCCTGAGGCGGCTTGGGCACGGGTTGAGCCTTGCGGATCATTTCCAGGGTTGCCCGGTCCAGTGCCGCGCTGCCTGAACCACCGGCCAGCGAGTACGACAGGATCTTGCCTTCGGCGTCGACCACGAAGCGCAGCCGGTTGATGCCCTGCAGGCCCCGCCGACGCGCGTCTTCCGGGTAGCGCTTGTACTTGCCAAGGTGACGCAACAGGTCGCTCTGCCAGGTAGGCAGGGCATTGCTGTTGGCGGCGATGCTTGGCGCCGGTGCTGCGGATTTCTGCGCCGGAGCGTTGCTTGGCGGGGAATCCACGGTTTCCTGGTCGACCGGCTTGTCCTGCGGCGGCTCCGGTTTTTTCTCCGGTTTCGGAGGCTGGGGCTTGGCCTTGGGCTTGGGCGGTGGCTTGGGTATCGCGATTTTCGGTTTGGGCGCTTCTGCCACCTTGGGCAGTGGTGGCTCCTCGACCGGCGTCGGCGGCTGTGGCGGGGCCACGACCTTCGGTGGCGGTGGTGGGGCCGGCTCGGGCATCGGCGCCATCTCGATCATCATCGCCGCAGGCGGCAGTTCGATTGCCTGGGGCACCGACCAGTTGAGCATCAGCACCACGGCAACGGCATGCACGGCCAGCACAATCGCCAGGCTGACGCCGTAGCGCGCCAGTTTATGCCGCGTATTGGTCATTTCTTGGCTGCCGTCTCAAGTCCCACCAGGCCGACCTTCAAGTAGCCGGCTGCGCGCAGGGTGTTCATGACTTCCATCAGGTCGCCGTAATCGACGCCCTTGTCAGCCTGGAAGAAGATGGTGGTGTCCTTGTCGCCCTTGGTCTTGGCGTCCAGTACCGCGCCCAGCTGGTCGCGTTGCACCTGATCGTCGCCGACGTACAGGTTCTGGTCGGCCTTGACGCTGAGGAACACCGGCTTCTCCGGCCTGGGCACGGGCTTGGCGGTCGAGGCCGGCAGGTCGACCTTGATGTCGACCGTGGCCAGGGGCGCCGCCACCATGAAGATGATCAGCAGTACCAGCATCACGTCGATGAACGGCGTGACGTTGATTTCGTGGTTCTCGGCGAGATCGTCGCCGCCCTCGTTAAGATGCAGGCCCATGGTTTACCCCACTTTCACCATGTGTGGCGCAGCGGAACGCTCGCCTGGCTGGTGGTCCAGGTCGCGGCTGACCAGCAGCAGCACGTGCGCCGAAGCGTCGGAAACCTGTGCCTTGTAACCGGCGATGGAACGGGCGAAGACGTTGTAGATGACCACTGCGGGGATCGCGGCAACCAGGCCCAGGGCGGTGGCCAGCAGGGCCTCGGCGATACCGGGTGCAACCACCGCGAGGTTGGTGGTCTGGGTCTTGGCGATGCCGATGAAGCTGTTCATGATGCCCCACACGGTACCGAGCAGACCGACGAACGGAGCGGTGGAGCCGATGGTGGCAAGCACGCCTGTACCGCTGCTCATGTTGCGACCGCTGGCCGCGACCAGGCGCTCGAGGCGGAAGCTCACGCGCTCCTTGATACCTTCTTTTTCACGGGCATTGGCCGACAGGTGCATTTCCTCGAGGGCATCGTGCACCAGCAGGTGTGCCAGGGTGCCGGGCTTGTCGGCGGTTTCGCTGGCGTCCTTGATGCTGGTGGCCTTCTTCAGCAGGGCGATTTCAGAACGCAGGCGGCGCTTGGCGCCCATCAGTTCGAAGCCCTTGGCAATCCAGATGGTCCAGGTGATCAGCGAGGCGATGGCCAGGCCGATCATCACGATCTTCACCACGATGTCGGCGTTCTGGTACATGCCCCATGGCGACAGGTCGTGGGCCATGCCCAGGCTGGTGTCTTCGACCAGCGCTTGGGTGGCGTCGTCGGCCTGGCCTTCGACAGGGGCAGCGCCCGGCGCGGCGGCATCCGCAGGCTCGGCGCCCGGGGCAGCAGGTGCGGCCGGGGTAGCATCGGCAGGGGCAACGGCGGCGGCCGGTGTGGCGTTCTGTGCGGCGGGCTCATCGGCCATGGCGGCGGGGGCCAGTACCAGGCTGAACATCAGCGCGGCAATGGCGCGCCAGGCGCGCGACAGGGTTGGCGAAGCGGAAGGTTGAATACGTGTCATGCTGGCCGGACCTGATGAAGAAGAAATGGGTGGTTGTCCTTCCAGGCCTCGAGTCGGGCCGAGAACAAAATTTGGGCGGCCATTATTGCAAGTAATTCTTGTTAACAGAAGGTACACAGTATCTTTTTTTGCATATTAACTAGCCGCCTATCGATTTCCACAGATAGGCTGTGGCTTTGTCTGACGGAGTGTGCGGATGTCTTCGCCTTCAGTTCTGATCGTCGGTTGCGGCGATGTGGGTGGCCGTCTGGCCCAGCAATTGCTGGGCCTTGGCTGGTCGGTAAGCGGTTTGCGCAGAAATGTGGCGGCCTTGCCCGCGGGGGTTGCCGGCATCGCGGCAGACCTGGAAAACCCGCAGTGCCCGACCGATTGGCCTTTGGTCGCACCCGACTACCTGGTGTACTGCGTGGCCGCGAGCCAGCATGACGAGGCGGGCTATCAGGCGGCTTATGTACAGGGCCTCAAGCATGTACTGGGCTGGCTGGCCGAGCGTGGCCAGCGACCGCAGCGCCTGCTGTTCGTGTCCAGCAGCAGTGTGTTCGCCCAGCAGGACGGCGAGTGGATCGATGAAACCGCCGCCACCTTGCCGTCAGGTTATTCGGGGCAGGTCATGCTCCAGGCCGAACAGCTGGCACTGGCCAGCGGCATTCCGGCCAGCATCGTGCGCCTGACCGGTATCTACGGGCCGGGCCGCGAATGGCTGCTCAGCCAGGTGCGCCAGGGGTATCGGGTGACCGAAGAGCCGCCGCTGTACGGCAACCGCATCCATGCCGAGGACGCGGCAGGGCTGCTGGCCTTCCTGCTCAAGGCCGATGCGGCAGGGCGTGCGCTGGAGGACTGCTACATCGGGGTGGACGATGCGCCGGCGCCATTGGCCGACGTGGTGGCCTGGTTGCGCGAGTACATGGGCGTCACGCATTGGTCGGAGCAGCAGCGTGTGCGGCGCACCGGCAGCAAGCGCTGCAGCAATGCGCGTGCCCGGGCACTGGGCTGGGTGCCACAGTACCCGAGCTACAAGGAAGGCTACGCGGCGATTCTGGCGGCGCAACCCTGAGGGCTAACCGGATCAGTCGCGCTCGAGCAGCCATTGCCGGGCGCCGGGATACAGCTGCGGCATCTCGTCTGGCTGGGCGCTGTTGAGGGCACGCAGGATTTCCAGCGTCTTGCCATCACGCTTGAAGATCCACGGGTTACCCTGCTGGTTGCGCTCCAGCCACAGGCTGTCGTACTCGCCGCTCATGCTGGCGCAGTCGCCGGCCAGGCACAGTGCGTAGCGGTCCAGATTGGGCAGGCCCTCGACACTGCCCGTGTCGCCGAAGCGCACGACATTGCCCTGACCAGGGCCCTCGATCACCTTCCAGTCACCCTTCAGGTAGGCGCCGTACAGCGCCTGCTCGAAGGTGGTCCCGGTGCGGGCTTCCATTGGGGCGGGAGAGCTGGCCTTCTGGAAGCTGTGCTGCGGCGCCATCGGGGTGGCGTGCTGCACCAGTTCGTCGCCATCCAGGCTCAGCGTCTGTATCTCATTCCCCGGGAATACCACGTCCCGCTGTTTTTCGCCGGCCTTGAGCTGGCCTTCGACGATCTCGAAACCGTTGGTGTAGCTGGCCTGTTCGGCCGCGACGTTGACCTTCCATTCCAGGTTGCCGCCGCTGTCCTGCAGCGCCTTGCGCAGGCTCACGCCTTTGGCGGCAGCATCGATGGCCTGCTGGTTGATCCAGATGCCGTTGTAGTCTTCGGGTTTGTGGCTGGCGCAGCCGCTCAACAGTGCGGCGGCCAGAGCCAGGGCAAGCGCGTGGCGCATGGCGGGGTCCTTCCAGAACAGTGCGGCGGCGAGCCGGCCGGCCCGCCGCGCGAGGTATTACTCGAGGACCAGGATCGCGTCCATTTCAACCTGCGAGCCGCGTGGCAGCGCAGCGACGCCGATGGCGGCGCGGGCAGGGTAGGGCTGTTCGAAGTAGCGGCCCATGACCTCGTTGACCTTGGCGAAGTGGCTCAGGTCGGTCAGGAAGATGTTCAGCTTGACGATGTCCTTGAACGAGCCGCCGGCAGCTTCGGCCACGGCTTTGAGGTTTTCGAACACCTGTACGGTCTGGGCTTCGAAGCCTTCGACCAGCTCCATGGTTTTCGGGTCCAGCGGGATCTGGCCCGACATGTACACGGTATTGCCGGCCTTGATCGCCTGGGAGTAGGTGCCGATGGCCGCTGGGGCCTTGTCGCTGGTGATGACGGTCTTGGTCATGGTGACTCCTTGCAGGGGGAGGGCTACGTGCGCATGCGGGTGATGCGAATCACCCCGGTCAGGGCACGCAGTTTCTTGATCACGCGGGCCAGGTGCACACGGTCGTGCACGCTGACCACCAGCTGGACCACGCTGATGCGGCCATCACGTTCGTCCATGCTGATCTTCTCGATGTTGCCGTCGGCGGCGTTGACGCTGCTGGCCAGCAGGGCAATCAGGCCGCGCTGGTGTTCCAGCTCGACGCGCAGCTCGACATTGAATTCGCCGGTGACATCCTTGGCCCAGGACAGCTGGATGCATTTTTCCGGGTTGTGGCGAATTTCGCTGATGTTGCGGCAGTTCTCCAGGTGCACCACCATGCCCTTGCCCGCCGACAGGTGCCCGACGATCGGGTCGCCCGGAATCGGCGTGCAGCACTTGGCGTAGCTGAGCACCAGGCCCTCGGTGCCGCGAATGGCCAGCGGACCCTCGGGGTTGGGCAACTGCTCGCCTTCGCTGGAGAGCAGGCGGCGGGCCACTACGTAGGCCATGCGGTTGCCCAGGCCGATATCTTCGAGCAGGTCTTCGATCACTTCGAGGCGATACTCGGCCAGCATGGCCTGGATGCGCTCCTGGGGGATCTTGTCCAGCGCGCTGTCGAAACCGTTGAGCACCTTGTTGAGCAGGCGCTCGCCCAGGTTGATCGATTCGGAGCGGCGCTGCAGCTTCAGGGCATGGCGGATATGGGTGCGCGCCTTGCCGGTGACCACGAAGTTCAGCCAGGCCGGGTTCGGTCGTGCGCCTGGGGCGCTGACGATCTCGACCGTCGAGCCGCTCTGCAGCGGTTCGGACAGCGGTGCCAGGCGGCGGTTGATGCGGCAAGCGATGCAGCTGTTGCCGACGTCGGTATGCACCGCGTAGGCAAAGTCGACCGCCGTGGAGCCCTTTGGCAGCTCCATGATGCGGCCTTTGGGCGTGAACACGTAGACCTCGTCCGGGAACAGGTCGATCTTCACGCTTTCGATGAATTCGAGCGAGTTGCCCGCGCGCTGCTGCATTTCCAGCACGCCCTTGACCCACTGGCGCGCCCGGGCATGGGTGCCCTTGGGCTGCTCGTCGTCACTGGACTTGTACAGCCAGTGCGCCGCGATGCCGTTGTTGGCCATCTCTTCCATCTCGCGGGTGCGGATCTGGATCTCGATGGGCACACCGTGCATGCCGAACAGGGTGGTATGCAGCGACTGGTAGCCGTTGGCCTTGGGGATCGCGATGTAGTCCTTGAAGCGCCCCGGCAGCGGCTTGTACAGGTTGTGCACGGCGCCGAGCACGCGATAGCAGGTGTCGACCTTGTCGACCACGATGCGGAAGGCGTACACGTCCATGATCTCGTTGAAGGCGCGGCGCTTGCCGCGCATCTTCTTGTAGATGCCGTAGATGTGCTTCTGCCGCCCGCTGACCTCGCCTTCGATACCGTCCACGGCCAGGCAGTGGCTGAGCGATTCCTCGATCTTGTTGACCAGCTCCTTGCGGTTGCCGCGGGCACGCTTGACTGCCTGGTAGATACGCGCCGAGCGCATCGGGTACATGGCCTTGAAGCCCAGGTCCTCGAACTCCACGCGCACAGTGTGCATGCCCAGGCGGTTGGCGATGGGGGCGTAGATCTCGAGGGTTTCCTTGGCGATGCGCCGGCGTTTTTCGCCCGACAGCACTTCCAGGGTGCGCATGTTGTGCAGGCGGTCGGCCAGCTTGACCAGGATCACGCGAATGTCGCGGGCCATGGCCATGGCCATCTTCTGGAAGTTTTCGGCCTGGGCTTCGGCCTTGGTCTCGAAGTTCATCTGGGTCAGCTTGCTGACGCCATCGACCAGTTCGGCGACGGTTTCGCCGAATTGGGAACTGAGGGCTTCCTTGGCGATGCCGGTGTCTTCGATCACGTCATGCAGCATGGCGGCCATCAGGCTCTGATGGTCCATGTGCATGTCGGCAAGAATGCTTGCCACCGCCAGCGGGTGCGTGACGTATGGCTCGCCGCTGCGACGGCGCTGGCCGTCGTGGGCTTGTTCGGCGTAGAAATACGCCCGGCGTACCAGGTTGACCTGGTCGGCGCCGAGGTAGGTCGAGAGGCGATCGGCGAGGGCGTCTATGCTCGGCACGATGTTAGCTCCTGCCGAGAAAGTGGGCCCTGCGCCGTACAACGTCGACCAGGCATGGACTTAGACGGCCTCGTTGGCCTCGTCCTCACCGAATGCAGCGAAGACCGGGTCTTCGTGGACGATGTCCTGTTCGGCCATGAATTCTGGGGTGCAGATGCCTTCGGCGATTTCGCGCAGGGCGACGACGGTCGGCTTGTCGTTTTCCCACGCCACTTTCGGCTCTTTGCCGCCGGTGGCCAGTTGGCGGGCACGCTTGGTAGACAGCATGACCAGCTCAAAGCGGTTATCCACGTGTTCTAGACAATCTTCAACGGTTACGCGGGCCATGGTCTTCCTCAGTAGCAAATGCGGTGTTCAGCCCGAATGGGCGAGCGGACTCGATAGTTTAAAAAATCACCAGCCTTTAGGGAAGCGCTGATTTCACGTCGAGACCTATGTAAGCCGACAATAACCAGTTGTGAGGCTCTAGCACAACTGTCTTGTGGGGGTGGATTCAAATGCTTGGCCGGCAAGGTCGGCGCCTGCAGAACTGCGCACCTGCCCCGTGGGAGCCGGCCTTGCCGGCGAAGGGGCCCGAAAGTCAGGCCTGGCCCTCCTGGCGCCCCAGCATCCCGCGCAAACGCGGGGTCAATTCGTCGAACAGGGTCTGCACCGAACGCAGCGCACGGCAATCGGGGCGGGTCAGCAGCCACAGTTCGGTATTACACCCGGGCAGGGCACCGCTCAACTGTTCCACCCCCGGCAAGGTATCGGCCATGTAGTCGGGCAGGGCAGCCACCCCCAGCCCGGCCGCCACCAGCTGTGCAATCGCCGCGATTCCGCTGCAGCGATAGCGCGGCATCACCCCCGGCAACTGCTGGCTGCGCCACACCACTGTGGCGTGGTCCTGCATGGAGTCGTCGGGGGCAATCCAGGGCACGCTGGCCGGGGCCTCGGCCAGCCGCTCGCGGTACTCCTCGCGCCCGCACACCACATACGAGGCCGCCCCCAGGCAGCGCCCCACAAGGTGCTCGGGTGGCGAATTGGTCAGGCGCAGCGCCAGGTCGGCGTCGCGCCGGCTGAGGTTGGCGAAGGTGTTGGAGGTCGCCAGTTCCAGTGACAGGGCCGGGTATGCCGGCATGAAGTCGGCCAGGGCCGGCAGCAGCAGGCTGTGCAGCACCGCATCGGTACAGGTCAGGCGCACCGTGCCGCTGACCACCTGTTCGCCGTGCTCCAGCGCCACCCGCGCCGCATCCAGCGCCTGCTCGGCGCGTTCGGCCTGCTCGGCCAGGGCCTGGGCGGTGCCGGTGGGGATGTAGCCCTTGCGGCTCTTCACGAACAGCGCGGTGCCCAGTGCGGCCTCCATGCGCCGGATCGAGCGGAACACCGTCGACACATCGACCCGCAGCAGGTCTGCAGCCTTGGCCAGGGAGCGTCCGCGTACCAGCGCGAGCACCAGGGAAAGGTCGGCGTGACTGATCTGATATTGCATGGGTGCACTCTTTGCTTGCCTAAATGCCAATGTCTGTTGCGTGGGGGCCATTCTATAGTGAGGCGGCAGTCGTGAATCAACCCACGACGTTGTCAGAACCTGGAACGACCGTGCAATGCCGCGGCGTTCGGCATTCCCCACGATGGGAACCTTAAAAAGAACAAATGAAACCATCGCCGCTCCCGATAGCGCAGTAACACCTCCTCCATTGCCGCCCGATAAAAAATCAAAGGATGCCTAGCCATGACGTCGGTCTCCCCGTGCGCCATCCCTCTCGACGAGATGGGTGAATTTCTCAAGGCCCACCCTGAGGTGCAATTTGTCGATCTGCTGATTGCAGACATGAACGGCGTGGTGCGTGGCAAGCGCATCGAGCGTGCGAGCCTGGTCAAGGTCTACGAAAAAGGCATCAACCTGCCGGCTTCGCTGTTTGCCCTGGACATCAACGGTTCCACCGTCGAAAGCACTGGCCTGGGCCTGGACATCGGCGACGCCGACCGTATCTGCTACCCGATCCCCGGCACCCTGAGCTTCGAGCCCTGGCAGAAGCGCCCCACCGCGCAGCTGCTGATGACCATGCATGAACTGGACGGCACGCCATTCTTCGCCGACCCGCGCGAAGTGCTGCGCGGCGTGGTGGAGAAGTTCGACGCGCTGGGCCTGGATATCTGCGCCGCGTTCGAGCTGGAGTTCTACCTGATCGACCAGGACAACCTGAACGGTCGCCCGCAGCCGCCGCGCTCGCCGATCTCCGGCAAACGCCCGCAATCGACCCAGGTTTACCTGATCGATGACCTGGACGAGTATGTCGACTGCCTGCAGGACATGCTCGAAGCGGCCAAGGAGCAAGGTATCCCGGCCGATGCCATCGTCAAGGAAAGCGCCCCGGCGCAGTTCGAGGTCAACCTGCACCACGTGGCTGACGCGATGAAGGCCTGCGACTACGCAGTGCTGCTCAAGCGCCTGATCAAGAACATCGCCTACGACCATGAGATGGACTCCACCTTCATGGCCAAGCCGTACCCTGGCCAGGCGGGCAACGGCCTGCACGTGCACATCTCGCTGCTGGACAAGAAGACCGGCAAGAACATCTTCGCAACCGACGACCCCGAAAACAGCGAAACCCTGCGCCACGCCATCGGCGGCGTGCTCGAAACCATGCCGGCATCGATGGCCTTCCTGTGCCCCAACGTGAACTCCTACCGCCGTTTCGGCGCGCAGTTCTACGTGCCCAATGCCCCGAGCTGGGGCCTGGACAACCGTACCGTGGCCGTGCGCGTGCCTACCGGCAGCAGCGATGCCGTACGTATCGAGCACCGCGTGGCCGGCGCCGATGCCAACCCGTACCTGATGATGGCTTCGATCCTGGCCGGCATTCACCACGGCCTGACCAACAAGGTCGACCCGGGCGAGCCGGTCGAGGGCAACTCCTACGAGCAACTGGAGCAGAGCCTGCCGAACAACCTGCGCGATGCGCTGCGCGAGCTCGATGACAGCGAGGTGCTGAACCAGTACATCAGCCCCGACTACATCGACATCTTCGTGGCCTGCAAGGAAAGCGAGATGGCGGAGTTCGAAGTGTCGATCTCCGACCTCGAATACAACTGGTACCTGCATACGGTGTGATGGCTGGATAAAGCTGCAACGGAGGCTTAACCGATGAACGAGCGCGCAGGGCGGCTGCCCCTGATTGGTGTGAGTGCTTGCCGCCAGCAACTGGGCAAGAACTCGTCGCATACCGTGGGCGACAAGTATGTCGAGGCGGCCGGTTTTGCCGGATTGCCGCTGATTCTCCCGGCCCGGGACGTCGCAAGCGACCCGAACCTTGTGCTGGAGCATCTGGATGGCATTCTTTTTACCGGTTCGCCTTCTAATGTCGAGCCGCATCATTACAATGGCGCCCCCAGCGTGGAAGGCACCCGCCACGACGTGTTTCGTGACCGGCTGACCCTGCCGCTGCTGCAGGCCGCGATTGCCAGGGGTGTACCGGTGTTCTGCGTGTGCCGGGGCTTCCAGGAACTCAACGTCAGCCTGGGCGGCACCTTGCACCAGCGTGTGCAGGAGCTGCCAGGCTACCTGGACCATCGCGAGTCGCAGGATGCGCCGCTGGAAGAGCAATACAGCCCCCGCCACCTGGTGACATGCCAGCCCGGGGGGAAATTCGAGCAGATGGGGCTGCCTGCCCGCTTCATGGTCAACTCGCTGCACAGCCAGGGCATCGAACGCCTGGCCGCCGGCCTGCGCGCCGAAGCCCTGGCTCCCGACGGACTGATCGAAGCTGTGTCCATGGATGACGCCCCAGGCTTTGTGGTCGGTGTGCAATGGCACCCGGAATACCGCTTTGCCGAAAACCCGGTGTCGCTGCGCCTGTTCGAGGCGTTTCGCGAAGCCTGCATCGCCCATGCGCTGCGCCGGGAGAAGGCCCTATGAGGTCACCCGGCTGAGCCGGCGATGCACTGCAACAAGTTTCATTGAGTGATAGCGGGCACCCCACGGGGGGCCCGGAAAATAATACCAATAGTGACGGCAACTACTCATGAGCGAACACAAAGCAGGCCTGTCCCCAGGTGTGGGCGGGCGATCCAAAGGGCTGGCCAAGGGCCGGCTCGGACTGCTGGCCAGCATCGTGCTGGGCATTTCCACTATTGCGCCGGTGTATACCCTCACCGGCGCCCTCGGCCCGACCGTACGCGAAGTCGGCGCCCACCTGCCGGCGGTGTTCATCGTCGGTTTCCTGCCCATGTTGCTGGTGGCGCTGGGTTATCGCGAGCTGAATGCCGCCGAACCCGACAGCGGCACCTCGTTCACCTGGTCGGTACGTGCCTTCGGCCCGATGATCGGCTGGATCGGTGGCTGGGGGCTGGTCACCGCCACCACCATCGTGCTGTCGAACCTCGCCGGTGTGGCGGTGGACTTCTTCTATCTGTTCCTCGGGCAGATCACCGGCAAACACGAGGTGGCGGCGCTGGCCGACAACCTGCTGGTCAATGTGACCACCTGTTGCGTGTTCATCGCCATGGCCGTGTGGATCTGCTGTCGCGGCATCGCCACCACCATGACCGTGCAGTACGGCCTGGTGGCGCTGCAACTGATCGTGCTGCTGGGTTTTGCCATGGCCGCATTCGGCGGGTCGTCGGAGGCGCCGCCGCTGACCTTCGAGATGGACTGGTTCAACCCGTTCGGGGTGGAGTCGTTCTCGGCGTTCACCGCCGGCCTGTCGCTGTCGATCTTCATCTTCTGGGGCTGGGACGTGTGCCTGAGCATCAGCGAAGAATCGGTGGGCAGCGATGACGTACCGGGCAAGGCAGCGACCCTGACCGTGCTGCTGATTCTGGGCCTGTACCTGGTGACCGCAATTGCCACCCTGCAGTTTGCCGGCATCAGCGATATCGGCCTGGGCCTGGGCAACCCGCGTATCCAGGAAAACGTCTTCGCCCACCTGGCCGGCCCGGTGATGGGGCCACTGGCGATCCTGATGTCGATCGCGGTGCTGGCCAGCACCGCGGCCTCGTTGCAGTCGACCTTCGTTTCGCCGGCGCGCACGCTGCTGGCGATGGGGTACTACGGCGCAGTGCCGGAGCGTTTCGCGAGCGTCTGCCCGCGTTCGAAAACCCCGCGTTATGCCACCATCTGTGCCGGCGTGGCCGCCGGCGTGTTCTACGTCACCATGCGTACCCTGAGCGAGAACGTGCTGGCCGACACCATCACTGCCCTGGGCATGATGATCTGCTTCTACTACTCGCTGACCGCGTTCGCCTGCGTGTGGTACTTCCGCCACAGCCTCACCGACAGCCTGCGTCACTTCCTGATGCGCGGCCTGTGCCCGTTGCTGGGCGGCGGCATTCTTTCGGTGATTTTCCTGCAGACAGCCTATGACAGTGCTTCGCCGTCGTTCGGCAGCGGTTCGCATGTAGGCGGGTTGGGGCTGGTGTTCGTGATCGCGATGATCATCACCCTGCTGGGCCTGGTGCTGATGATGCTGTCGCGCCTGCGTGCGCCGGCGTTCTTCCTGGGCATGACCCTGCGCCGTCACGCAACGGTGCCCGGCCGCGGTTAAGCGGCCGGGGCACGCTGCTCAGGCAAGCAGTTGCCTGAGCAGTTCGCTGTGACGTTGCTGCTGCTGGCCGCGCTGCAGGCGGTTGGCACGGAACACCGCCTTGAGGTCGTCCAGTGCCGTGGCGAAGTCGTCGTTGATGATGACGAACTCGTATTCGTCGTAATGCACCATCTCGCTGACCGCCTCGCGCATGCGCCCTTCGATGATCTCGTCGCTGTCGGTGCCGCGGTTGGTCAGGCGCTGGCGCAGGGCCTGCTGGCTGGGCGGCAGGATGAAGATCGAACGCGCCTCGGGCATCAACTTGCGCACCTGCTGTGCACCCTGCCAGTCGATTTCCAGGATCAGGTCATGGCCCTGGTCAAGGGTCTGCTGCAGTGCGCTGCGCGAGGTGCCGTAGCAGTTGCCGAAGACTTCGGCCTGCTCCAGGAAGTCGCCCTGGGCGATCATGCGGTCGAACTCGGCGCGGTCGACGAAGTGGTAGTTCACCCCGTCATGCTCGCCCGGACGCATGGCCCGCGTGGTGTGCGAGACCGACACGCGAATGTGGTTGAGGTCGTCGGTGAGCGCCTTGACCAGGCTGGTCTTGCCGGCGCCCGAAGGGGCCGAGACGATGAAAAGGGTGCCGCTGCTGTGGGTCATGGTAGGGGTGGCCTTACTCGATGTTCTGTACTTGTTCACGCATCTGCTCGATCAGAACCTTGAGGTTGACCGCCGCTTGGGTGCTGCGTGTGTCAAAGGCTTTGGAGCCCAGGGTGTTGGCTTCGCGGTTGAGTTCCTGCATCAGGAAATCCAGGCGCCGGCCGGCGGCGCCGCCCGACGTGAGCACGCGGCGCACTTCGGTGACATGCGTGCTGAGGCGGTCGAGTTCTTCGGCCACATCGCTCTTCTGCGCCAGCATCACCATCTCCTGCTCCAGACGCTGCGGGTCGAGTTCGGCCTGCATGTCGGCAAAGCGGTCCAGCACCTTCTGGCGCTGGGCGGCGAGCATCTGCGGCACCAGGGCGCGCAGGGTGGTGACTTCCTCGCTCATGCTGTCGAGGCGCTCGTTGATCAGTCGGGCGAGTTCCGCGCCTTCGCGGTTGCGGCCGTTCTTGAGCTCCTTGAGGGCCTGTTCGAACAGGCCCATGGCCTCGGCATTGAGCGCCTGCGGGTCGCTGGCATCGGCCACCAGCACGCCCGGCCAGGCCAGCACCTCGAGCGGGTTGAGGGGGCCGGGCTGCTTGATCAGGCCGGCCACGGTCTCGGCGGCGGCGACCAGCTGAGCGGCACGCTCGCGGTCGACCTGCAGCGGCTTGCCGGCGTTCTCTTCATTGAAGCGCAGGGTACATTCGACCTTGCCGCGCGACAGGCCCTGGCGCAGGGACTCGCGCACCGCGCCTTCGAGGTCGCGCAGGGCTTCGGGCAGGCGCAGGTGCGGCTCGAGGTAGCGATGATTGACCGAGCGCAGTTCCCAGATCAGTGTGCCCTGGGTCCCGGCCTGCTCGACGCGGGCGAAGGCGGTCATGCTGTGCACCATGGGAAGTACCTCGCAGATTAGGGAGCAAGCCGACAGCCTGCAAAGGCGCAGGATTGTAACGCAGTGCGGCGCCGGCTCCCAATGCGCTGATGCTACAAAGCAGCGGGCAGGGCGCCGCAAATACCGGGCGGCGCGGCCAGATCGGGGCTTGTGGCGTGGTGCGCCGATGATCGGCTGGCCGTGCATTTGGCCGCAGGCATGTCCACCGAGGGCCCTGTAGCCCTATAATGCCGGGCAGATTCATATCCAGTACAGGTAGCCCAAATGAAACGTCCAAGTGGTCGCGTTGCCGATCAGCTGCGCTCGATCCGCATCACCCGCAACTACACCAAACACGCCGAGGGGTCTGTACTGGTCGAGTTCGGAGACACCAAAGTCATCTGCACGGTCAGCGTCGAGAACGGCGTACCGCGCTTCCTCAAAGGCCAGGGCCAGGGCTGGCTGACCGCCGAGTACGGCATGCTGCCGCGCGCCACCGGCGAGCGCAACCAGCGCGAAGCCAGCCGCGGCAAGCAGGGTGGTCGTACCCTCGAAATCCAGCGCCTGATCGGCCGCTCGCTGCGCGCCGCGCTGGACATGAGCAAGCTGGGCGACATCACCCTGTACGTCGACTGCGACGTGATCCAGGCCGATGGCGGTACCCGTACCGCGTCGATCACCGGTGCCATGGTTGCGCTGGTCGACGCCCTGCGCGTGGTCAAGAAGCGTGGCGGCCTGAAGGGCGGCGACCCGGTCAAGCACATGATTGCGGCCGTATCGGTCGGCATGTACCAGGGCGTGCCGGTGCTCGACCTGGACTACCCGGAAGATTCGGCGGCCGAAACCGACCTGAACGTGGTGATGACCAGCGCCGGTGGTTTCATCGAAGTCCAGGGCACCGCCGAAGGTGCTCCGTTCCAGCCTGAAGAGCTCAACGCCATGCTGGCGCTGGCGCAGAAGGGCATGACCGACCTGTTCCAACTGCAGCAGGCCGCGCTGGCGGACTGATCGGGAGTCGTCATGGCCGAGCCGTCCAACGCGCCGATGCCCGGTGATGCAGCCCGTCATTGGGGCATGTTGTGCCACCTGGCGGCGGCTGCCGGCATGGTGGTGCCGTTCGCCAACCTGATCGCGCCGCTGGCCTTGTGGTGGTTCAAGCGCGGCATCGACCCGTACGTCGACGCCCAGGGCAAGGAGGCGGTGAACTTCCAGCTGACCATGACCCTGCTGGGCATGGTGTGCGTGGTGGGGTTTACCGTACCGATGGCCAAGCTGGCGCTGACCATCATCTCGCTGGGGGTGGCGGTACTGATCGTCATTGCGGCGGTCAAGGTCAAGCAGGGCAAGGCCTTTCGTTATCCGTGGGCCTGGCGTGTGCTGACCTGACATGCTTCGTCGGCAAGGCCGGCTCCTACGGCGGTTGCGTTGACCCGGTAGGAGCTGGCCTTGCTGGCGAAAGGGCCCAAAGGCCAGATACGAAAAAGCCGACACGCAGTCGGCTTTTTTGTGGCTGAGCGATCAGATCGTCAGCGTCCAGTCATAGTCCACGATCAGTGGCGCATGCTGGGAGAAGCGTGGCTGACGCGGCAGGCGAGCGCTTCGTACGAAGCGGCGCAGGCCCGGGGTCAGCAGCTGGTAGTCGAAACGCCAGCCCAGGTTGAGCATCTCGGCCTGCTCGTTGTCCGGCCACCAGCTGTACTGGTCGCCCTCACGGCTGACTTCGCGCAACGCATCCACATAGCCCATGTTGCCGACGATCTCGTCCATCCAGGCCCGCTCTGGCGCCAGGAAACCCGGCGACTGCTGGCCGTCGCGCCAGTTCTTCACGTCGAGCTTCTGCTGCGCCACATACAGCGAGCCGCAGTAGATGTACTCGCGACGCTTGCGGCGCTGCTTGTCCAGGTATTTGCCGAAGTCGTCCATCAACTTGAATTTCTGGTTGAGGTCTTCGTCACCGTTCATGCCCGAAGGCAACAACAAGGTGGCAATACTGACTTTGTCGAAATCGGCCTGCAGGTAACGCCCGTAGCGATCGGCTGTCTCGAAGCCCAGGCCGCTGATGACTGCCTTGGGCTGCAAACGCGAGTAGAGTGCCACGCCGCCTTGGGCTGGAACTTCTGCATCGCAGGCATAAAGGAAGTAGCCATCGAGCTGGAAAGCTGGGTCGTCGAGTTCAAAGGCCGAGGCGCGGGTATCCTGAAGGCAGATGACGTCGGCATTCTGGGCTTGTAGCCAGCTGAGCAAACCACGCTCGACTGCAGCCTGAATGCCATTAACGTTCACACTGATGATCCGCATAAATGGCCCCAAAAATCTCGTGCGTGTATGATACCCGAGCTGTACTCATTTAGCTAAATCTGTGGTAGCCGGGACTCTTCATGCAGCCGTATCAGCGCGAATTCATTCGTTTTGCCATCGATCGTGGGGTTCTGCGCTTCGGTGAGTTCACCCTCAAGTCGGGCCGCATCAGCCCGTATTTCTTCAACGCCGGCCTGTTCAACAGTGGCGCTGCCCTGGCTCAGCTCGGTCGGTTCTATGCGGCGGCGATCGTCGACAGCAAGATCCCGTTCGACGTGCTGTTCGGCCCGGCCTACAAGGGCATCCCCCTGGCTGCCGCGACGGCGGTGCAACTGGCCGAGCACCATGGGCTGGATGTGCCGTGGTGCTTCAACCGCAAGGAAGCCAAGGCACACGGCGAGGGTGGCAGCCTGGTGGGCTCGCCACTGGCAGGCGACGTGCTGATCATCGACGACGTGATCACTGCCGGCACGGCCATCCGCGAGGTGATGCAGATCATCCAGGGCCAGCAGGCCAGGGCGGCGGGCGTACTGATCGCGATGAATCGCCAGGAGCGTGGCAACGGCGACCTGTCGGCGATCCAGGAAGTGGAGCGTGACTTCGGCATTCCGGTGGTCAGCATCGTATCGCTGACCCAGGTGCTGCAGTTCCTCGCCGATGACCCGGCGCTCAAGCAGCACTTGCCGGCCGTCGAGGCCTACCGGGCCCAGTACGGTATCTGAGGCAAACAAAAAGGCGACCCGCGGGTCGCCTTTTTTGTACCTGTGGTGGCCCGCTCCTGTAGGAGCCGGCCTTGCCGGCGGATGCCTCAGCGCGGTTCGTGATTGGTAATCAGGGTACCCACGCCACTGTCGGTGAAAATTTCCAGCAGCACCGCATTCGGCACGCGGCCGTCGATGATGTGCGAGCTGTGCACGCCGCCCTGTACTGCTTCCAGTGCGCAACGGATCTTGGGCAGCATGCCGCCGTAGATGGTGCCGTCCGCGATCAGTTCGTCAACCTGCTCGGTGGTCAGGCCGGTGAGCACGGTGCCCTGCTTGTCCATCAGGCCGGCGATGTTGGTCAGCAGCATCAGCTTCTCGGCCTTGAGCGCTTCGGCCACCTTGCCTGCCACCAGGTCGGCGTTGATGTTGTACGACTCGCCGTTGGCGCCCACGCCGATTGGCGCGATCACCGGGATGAAGTCGCCCTTGACCAGCATGTTCAGCAGGTCGGTGTTCACCCCGACCACTTCGCCCACATGACCGATGTCGATGATTTCAGGGCTGGTCATCTCTGGCGTCTGGCGGGTGACGGTGAGCTTCCTGGCGCGAATCAGCTCGGCGTCCTTGCCGGTCAGACCGATGGCGCTGCCGCCATGACGGTTGATCAGGTTGACGATGTCCTTGTTCACCTGGCCGCCGAGCACCATCTCCACCACGTCCATGGTCTGCGCATCAGTGACGCGCATGCCATCGACAAACCGGCTTTCGATGGACAGGCGCTTGAGCAGGTCGCCGATCTGCGGGCCGCCGCCGTGCACCACCACCGGGTTGATGCCGACTGCCTTCATCAGCACCACGTCGCGGGCGAAGCCGGTCTTGAGCTCTTCGCTCTCCATCGCGTTGCCGCCGTACTTGATCACCAGCGTCTTGCCGACAAAGCGGCGGATGTAGGGCAGCGCTTCGGACAGTACCTGGGCGACATGGGTGGCGGCATCACGATCAAGGGTCATGCAGGGCTCCAGTTGGAACAAGGGGTCGGTCAGAACGTTGGTTGCAGATCAGGGGCTGCGCGCTTGAGCTGGGCAAGGAACACGTCCTTGATTCGCTGCAGCTCGGCTTCGCTGTCGGCCTCGAAGCGCAGTACCAGCACCGGCGTGGTGTTGGAGGCGCGAACCAGGCCCCAGCCGTTGGGGTAGTCGACCCGTACACCATCGATGGTGGTCAGGTTGGCGTCTTGGCCCCAGTCGGCGTCGCGTTGCAGTGCCTCAATGATGCTGAATTTACCCTCGTCCGTCACATCAATGTTGATTTCAGGGGTACAAATATCGTTCGGGAACGCCGCGAACAGCGTTTCGGCATCGCTATCGGCCTTGCTCAGAATCTCCAGCAGGCGCGCGGCGCTGTAGATGCCGTCGTCGAAACCGTACCAGCGCTCCTTGATGAAGATGTGCCCGCTCATCTCGCCGGCCAGCAGGGCGCCAGTCTGCTTCATCTTCTTCTTGATCAACGAATGACCTGTCTTCCACATCAGCGCGCGGCCGCCGTACTGTTCGATCAGCGGGGTCAGGCGGCGGGTGCATTTGACGTCGAAGATGATCTCGGCGCCCGGGTTGCGCGCCAGCACGTCCTGGGCGAACAGCATCAGCAGGCGATCGGGGTAGACGATGTTGCCGGTGTTGGTCACTACGCCGACACGGTCGCCGTCACCGTCGAAGGCCAGGCCCAGGTCGGCGCCGCTTTCCTTGACCTTGGCGATCAGGTCCACCAGGTTTTCCGGCTTGCCCGGGTCGGGGTGGTGGTTGGGGAAGTTGCCGTCGACCTCGCAGAACAGCGGGATCATCTCGCAGCCCAGCGCCTCGATCAGCTGCGGGGCGATCACCCCGGCGGCGCCGTTGCCGCAGTCCACCACCACCTTGAGCTTCTTCGCCAGCTTGATGTCGCCGGTGATCTGGGTGAAGTAGCGGTCCAGGATCTCGACCTTCTCGACGCTGCCTTCGCCGCGGGTGAGGTCGTTGGTCTGCAGGCGGATCAGGAGGGCCTGGATCTGCTCATTGGCCAGGGTGTCGCCGGCGATGACGATCTTGAAGCCGTTGTAGTTCGGCGGGTTGTGGCTGCCGGTGAGCATCACCCCGGACTTGCCGGCCAGCACGTTGGCGGCGTAGTACAGGGCGGGCGTGGGGACCAGGCCGACATCGCTGACCTTGCACCCGGCCTCGACCAGGCCCTTGATCAGTTGCTCGACCAGCATCGGGCCGGACAGGCGACCGTCGCGGCCAACCGATACATGCGGCTCGCCCTGGGCCAGGCTCTGTGCACCGATGGCGCGGCCGATCCAGTAGGCGGTTTCGGCGGTGAGGCCTTCGCCGACCACACCTCGGATATCGTAGGCGCGGAAGATGCTGGCGGGGAGGTTCGGGGTCATGCGTTCCATGTTGCTCACCTGGGGAAACTCCAATTGGAAGGGGCTATGTTGGGTCGACGGTCGGCATGCGCTGCAGGCACCCGGCGCGCCGCGCGGCTAAAGATGTCCGGCTTTGACGGCATTTTCGACATAGAGTTCTTGAGCCGGGCGATTCATCCGTCGATCACCTCTGGAAGATCGCCCCGGGCTGAAAGTGCAGGCTCCATGCATCGTTGAAGGTCCCTATCGGGGTTATTGCCGGGCTATCACTTTCCCCTGCGCTGGCCAGTACGGCCTGAGGGTCGTCGAACACGCCTTGCACGAGGCTGGCCTTGCCGATTTCCGGCATGTCTATTTTCAGAGCAGCACTTACACGTTGCAGCTCGAAAGTCATGAGCAGCACGGCCTGCACCGCGCCTGTCGCACTGCCTCGAATGGGCGTGACACTGTGGATATGCAGTTGCCCGTTGGTCGGGTGGGCCTCCAGGTTCGGTGGTACCCCGCGTTCGGCTCGCCCGATCATGTCCAGCAATGGCGGGCTGAGTGAGCGGTCGTGGAGGCTCTCGCGCCTGGCCTGGCCGGGCGTGAGCAATCGACTGCTGACCAACCCTTCGAGGTAGCTGAAGTCGTCCAGCACCTGGCGCGCCTGGCGGGCGTCAGCCGCCTTGGCGGCGGCAAGCAGGGCCGGATGGCGGGCCACGGTGTCGACCTCGGACACCAGACGGGCGATCTGCTGGTCGAGCGCAATGACCAGCCCGAAGGCCGGAAAATACGTCTGCAGGTTACGTTGCTCGCGTTGCAGAGGGATTACCAGCGTCAGCCACACCGCGAGCCCGGCGACGAGCATGCCGGCCAGGCCCCAATACAGGCCTGGCAGCAGGGCTCGCGTGTTGTTCAATGGCTGCCCGAATGGCCGAAGCCGCCAGCGCCACGCTGGGTTTCGTCGAAGGTTTCGACGATGTCGAAGTGCGCCTGTACCACCGGTACCAGCACCAGTTGCGCAATGCGCTCGCCGATGGCGATGGTGAAAGGGGTCTGGCCGCGGTTCCAGCACGACACCATCAGCTCGCCCTGGTAGTCCGAATCGATCAGGCCGACCAGATTGCCCAGCACGATGCCGTGCTTGTGGCCCAGGCCCGAGCGCGGAAGGATCAGCGCGGCCAGGCCCGGGTCGCCGACGTAGATCGACAGGCCGGTAGGGATCAGTATGGTCTGGCCCGGCTCCAGGACGGTCTCTTCCTTGAGCATGGCGCGCAGGTCGAGGCCGGCAGAACCGGGGGTGGCGTATTGCGGCAGCGGGAATTCGCTGCCAAGGCGCGGATCGAGAATCTTGGCTTGTAAGGCGTGCATGCAGAGTTAAACCTGGTTGAGACGTTCGGCGATGAAGGCTACCAGCTGACGGGCGATCTTGCCCTTGCTGGTCTGTGCAAAGAGTGTTGCTTGAAGTTGGCGATCGATCACGCTGCAGGCGTTCTCCTCGCTGTTGAAGCCGATGCTGGGGTTGGCCACGTCATTGGCGACGATCAGGTCGAGGTTCTTGTCCTTGAGCTTGCGCGCGGCGTAATCGAGCAGGTGTTCGGTCTCGGCGGCAAAGCCGACGCTGAACGGGCGGTCGGGGCGGGTGGCGATGGTGGCCAGAATGTCCGGGTTGCGCACCATCTGCAGCAGCAGGCCGTCACCTGTCGTAGGGTCTTTCTTGAGCTTTTGCGGGGCGACGACTTCGGGGCGGTAGTCCGCAACCGCAGCCGATGCGATGAACACATCGCACGGGATCGCCGCTTCGCACGCGGCGAGCATGTCCCGCGCGCTCACCACGTCGATACGGGTCACCCGGTCGGGTGTGGGCAGGTGCACCGGCCCTGTCACCAGGGTTACCCGAGCACCGGCTTCCACCGCCGCTTCGGCCAGGGCAAAGCCCATCTTGCCCGAGCTATGATTGGTGATGTAGCGCACCGGGTCGATGTTTTCCTGGGTCGGGCCTGCGGTAATCAGCACGTGCTTGCCGGTCAGCGACTGGCGCTTGAAGGTTTCGGCGGCGCACCAGGCCAGGTCGGTGGCTTCGAGCATGCGGCCAAGGCCCACGTCGCCACAGGCCTGGCTGCCGGAGGCCGGGCCGAACACCTGGATGTCGCGGCTTTGCAGCAGCTGCAGGTTGGCCTGGGTGGCCGGGTCGCGCCACATGGCCTGGTTCATGGCCGGTGCCAGCGCCACGGTGGCGTCGGTAGCCAGTACCAGGGTGGTCAGCAGATCGTTGGCAACGCCTTGCGCCAGGCGCGCGATCAGGTCGGCGGTGGCAGGTGCGATCAGCACCAGGTCGGCCCACTTGGCCAGTTCGATATGGCCCATCGCCGCTTCGGCGGCAGGGTCGAGCAGGTCCATGTGCACGGGATGCCCGGACAGGGCCTGCATGGTCAGCGGGGTGATGAATTCGGCCCCGCCGTGGGTCATGACGACGCGCACTTGCGCGCCGTGCTCCAGGAGTCGGCGAACCAGCTCGGCGCTCTTGTAGGCAGCAATGCCGCCGCCGACGCCAAGAACGATGCGTTTCCGATACAGCCGCTGCATAGGCTTGCCTTTCTTTGATCAGTGTTTGCACGCGGCGACGACGCCTCCCCAGGCCGAATCGTCGCGTAAAAAGAGGGGGCTACGATAGCACAGGGCTGAAATGGGGAGCAGCCACACACAGACAGAGGGACAGCTATGGGTATCAGGGATTGGCCGTCGGCGGAACGCCCGCGGGAGAAGTTGCTGGAGCGAGGGGCCGCGAGCCTGTCGGACGCCGAGTTGCTGGCGGTGTTCCTGCGCACCGGTGTGGCAGGCAAGAGCGCGGTGGACCTGGCGCGCCACCTGTTGCAGCAGTTTGGCGGCTTGCGGCAACTGCTGGAGGCCGATCAGCCGACGTTTCAGCGCGAGCTGGGGCTGGGCCCGGCGAAGTATGCGCAACTGCAGGCGGTGATGGAGATTGGGCGCCGGCACTTGGCCGAAACCATCATCCGCGACCCGGCGTTGCAGAGCCCGGGGGCGGTCCGGCGTTACCTGAAATCGATGCTGCGTCATGAAGAAAGCGAGGTGTTCGGCTGCCTGTACCTGGACAACAAGCACCGTCCTCTAGGGTTCGAGGCGTTGTTCCGCGGGTCCATCAGCAGTGCCAACGTCTACCCTCGGGAAGTCATCAAGCGTGCGTTGGCCAGAAATGCCGCAGCATTGATCCTTTGCCACAATCATCCGTCAGGTGTTTCCGAGCCAAGCCAGGCAGATATCAATCTGACCCTGCGCTTGCAGAAAGCCCTGGGCCTGATCGAGGTGCGGGTGCTGGATCACATCATCATCGGCGATGGGGAGCCATTGTCGATGGTGGAGCGGGGCTTGTTCGCTGCCTGACGCTGCTGTGCGTGGGCGGTACTAGTCGATCAGCTTTGTTGCAACAAACGACGCAGCCAGCCCGACAACCGAAGCCAGCAGCAGGTAGTGACGCACCACAAGCTCGGTTCTGATCGTGGCTGGAAAGGACTCCACGTCTGCGGCCTGCAGCGATCCTGTTCTGATGAAGAGCTTCGCATGAGCCAGAAGCGCAGCGATGCATACGGTAAACACGATTCTGCCAAACACCGTGTTGTACATCACCGGGCGCTGTCGATTCACCACCGCCTTGCAGTTGGTAAGGTACCGGGATGCACTGGTCATGTAGCGCATGCCAGCCTGTGCGTACTGGGTGGCGACCCACCCCAGGCCGGCGATGCAAGGCAGTTGCAGTGCAAGGGGCAGCCAATAGGGTGAATACCCGCCGAGCCCGAACTCCGTCGGCTCGCCCTGGTGCTGAACGGCTTTGAGCACCTGCAGGGCAAGGGCCAGCAGCACCAGAACGGCCAGCATTGCCAGCCTGAGGTGGTGGCTAAGAACCAGCAGCGTTCTGAGGTTGCCGGGGAAGCGCTTGATGTCCTCTGCGCTCAGGCCCCCGAACTCGACCGGGCAATCGGGGTAGGCCAACAGGCCGGCGATGTCGCCCACTGCCCTGAATCGTTGGCGCAGGCCCAGGTTGAGGCTGTACCGATGAGCGTCAACCAGCGGCGAGTTGTGAAGGTGCTCGAGTGCTTCGGCCAATCGCTGGGTAGCAATGTAGAGAAGCAGTGCGCCGAAGACCACCGGGCCGAGTATCAGTGCCACGGTGAGGCCGGCGATAGCCGCTTCGGTCCAGTATTCAATATCCAATGCGGCTATCCGTACGGTGCGGTTCGCTGGGCAACCATCGTAAGTCGTTGGCGAGAGTCACCTGGCGGCCTGAACACGCGCTGCAGGCTGCTGCAGTGTCCTTCGGGCTACCAGAGGACGCTGTCAGGAGCCTGCAGGCGCGAGTCGTTCAGCGTGCGGTCTTCACCGTGGCAAAGTCCTGCCGGCCGAACGGGCTGACCGTGTAGCCCTCCACATCCTTGCGCATCAGCACCGCTGCCGTGGGGTGCGCCAGTGGCAGCCACAGCGCCTGCTGCTGGATCAGCCCCTGGGCCTGCTGGTACAGGCGGCTGCGCACGCTCTGGTCGTTGGTGGTCTTGCCGGCACTGATCAACTGGTCCAGGCGCTTGTCGCAGTACCGCGCGAAGTTGGTCCCCGACTCGACTGCCGGGCAGGCAAACTGCGGGCTGAGGAAGTTGTCGGGGTCGCCGTTGTCGCCGGCCCAGCCCATGAACAGCAAATCGTGCTCACCGGCCTTGGCGCGACGGATCAGCTCGCCCCATTCGATCACGCGAATCTCGGCCTTGATGCCGACCTTCGCCAGGTCTGCCTGCAGCAGTTGTGCCCCCAGGCTCGGGTTGGGGTTGAGCAGGCTTCCCGAAGGGCGCGTCCAGATTGTGGTGCTGAAGCCGTCCGGCAACCCGGCCTTGACCAGCAGCGCCTTGGCTTTGGTCGCGTCGGTCGGGTAACCCGGCAAGTCCTTGGCGTAGCTCCAGGTGTTGGGCGGCAGGGGGCCTTCAGCGGCGACTGCGGTGCCTTCGAACACGGCCTTGAGGTAGCTGGTCTTGTCGAACGCCAGGTTGATCGCCTGCCGTACCTCGACCTTGTCCAGCGGCGGGTGCTGGCTGTTGATCGCGACGAACGCGGTCATGAACGCCTCGGTCTTCTCGATCTTCAGGTTTGCGTCTTCGGCGGCTGCCGCAACGTCCAGCGGCTTGGGCGACAGGGCGATCTGGCACTCGTTGCGCCGCAGTTTCTGCAGGCGCACGTTGGCGTCGGGGGTGATCGCGAAAATCAGCGGGTCGACGCTCGGCTTGCCGGCAAAATAGTCGGCATTGGCGCGGTAGCGGATCACCGCGTCCTTCTGGAAACGCTGGAACACGAACGGGCCGGTGCCGATCGGCTGGCTGTTGAGCTTCTCCGGGGTGCCGGCCTTGAGCAACTGGTCGGCGTATTCGGCCGAATAGATCGAGGCGAAGCCCATGCTCAGGGTGGCGAGGAAGGTCGCGTCCGGATGGTCGAGGGTAAAGCGCACGCTCAGCGGATCGGGTGCCTCCACCTGCTTGATCAGGCTAGGCAGTTGCAACGACTGGGCATGCGGGTAGCCGCTCTGGGTGATCTTGTGCCAGGAGTGGGCGGGGTAGAGCATGCGCTGGAAGCTGAACAGCACGTCGTCGGCGTTCAGCACGTGGCTGGGCTTGAAGTACGGCGTACTGTGAAACTTCACCCCTGGGCGCAGCTTGAAGTCGTAGACCAGGCCGTCGGCCGATACCGTCCAGCTTTCGGCCAGGCTCGGCACCACCTTGCCGCTGGTGGCGTCGAATTCCACCAGCCGGTTCATGAGCACATCGGCAGAAGCATTGGTGGTGGTCAGCGCGTTATACTGCACCACGTCAAAGCCTTCGGGGCTGGCCTCGGTACATACGCTCAAGGCGCCTGCCTGGGCCAGTGCGGGGCTTAGCAGCGCTGCGAGCAACAGGGGTAAAGCGGCACGACGCATGGTGACTCCTTGGCTGATCAATGGCCCATCTGCCCGTGCAGTCTGGAAAACTCCTACCCTAGTGCGCAAGGCCGTAAATGGCCAACTCCTTTTTCAAGGAATATTGCGACGAGCGGTTTTGTCGCTGGAAGCCCTGCATCCGGGCGGCCTGGGTTGATTCATGCATCGTGCGATCACATCAAATGTTGTTGTACCCCGGCCTTTCTGGTATAAAGCAGCGCTCTTTTCTAGGGGCTCGGTTTGTCGCATCTGCAGATCTTGCCGATAAGACCCTGAAGAAACACGGCGCCTGGCGCCAAAGACTGAGAGATTAAGCGGCCAACCCATGCCGGGTTGGGCATGTGGTTTTAGAGGGCTGAGGCATGTCGAGAGTCTGTCAAGTTACCGGTAAGGGTCCGGTAACCGGGAATAACATTTCCCACGCGAATAACAAAACCCGTCGTCGTTTCCTGCCGAACCTGCAGCATCACCGCTTCTGGGTCGAGTCGGAGAAGCGTTTCGTGCGTCTGCGCGTTTCTGCCAAAGGCATGCGTATCATCGACAAGCGCGGCATCGATGCCGTTCTGGTCGAAATTCGCCGTAACGGCGCCAAGGTCTAAGGGAGAAAATCATGCGTGAATTGATCCGTCTGGTGTCGACCGCTAATACCGGCCACTTCTACACCACCGACAAGAACAAGCGCACCACTCCGGACAAAATCGAAATCAAAAAATTCGATCCGGTTGTTCGCAAGCACGTGATCTACAAGGAAGCCAAGATCAAGTAATTGATCCCGGCTTACGAAAAAAGGCCCGCATCTCACGATGCGGGCTTTTTTTTATGGCGATTTTCTGTTCAGCCGAAATGGAAACCGCTGATCAGGCCCGCCTCGTTGCCGCTGATGTTCACGCGTTGCGGGTCCATTTCGCGGGTCGACATCTCGCCGATGCCGACCACGCGCTGGCGCCCGGTCAGTTCGCTGATGTAGGCCTTCACGGTCGGCACGTAGCGGGTGCCGACCAGGCGGCCGATGCAGGTGAGCACTTCGTCGTTGCTCAGTTGCAACGCTTCGATGGGGCAGACGACCGGTTGATCCTTTTGCATGGTGAGGCTCCTTGAGTTCAGGTGGGTCCGGATAAGGACCTCGCCATGCTCGCGCCAGGGAGGGCTGGCGCGGCGGTATCTATCTATGGCCTATGCCTTGGGCTCGAACATCACGTAGATCTTGCGGCAGGTCTCCAGCACCTCCCAGGTGCCCTTGAAGCCGGCCGGGATCACGAAGCGGTCACCGGTGCGCAGGGTCTTGGCGTTGCCTTCTTCGTCGCGCAGCACCGATACGCCGTGCACGATCTCGCAGTATTCGTGTTCAGTGTAATTGACGGTCCATTGCCCGGGCGCCCCCTCCCACACACCAGCGGCGAATTGCCCGCAAGGGCTGGCGTAATGGTTGTAGACCGCCTGCTCCGGGTCGCCCTTGAGCACTTTTTCGGCAGCCGGGCGGTAGCGCTCGGCCTCGGTCAGTACCTGTGCGAAGTCGACAATCTGCTGGATATTCATGTTTGGGTCCCCTGATTGTTAAATAAAGTGCACATCACTAGGCATTTGGCCATGTATTGTCAAATATATTGATAATTCAGGTGCCAGAGTTTAGGGTGTCGAGTGCCGTAGAGCGACAATCGCTCCGGCCGTATTCTGACAGCGCCCTGGCCCCTCGTGCGGCGCTGCATTTCAACAACAGGAGGAGTTTCGTATGACCACCCTGACTCGTGCGGACTGGGAACAGCGTGCCCAGCAACTCAAGATCGAAGGCCGTGCTTTCATCAATGGTGAATACACCGCCGCCGTTTCCAACGCCACGTTCGAGTGCCTGAGCCCGGTTGACGGACGCCTTCTGGCGCAGGTCGCCAGCTGCGACGAGGCCGACGCCCAGCGCGCCGTGGAAAACGCCCGCGCCACCTTCGAGTCCGGCGTGTGGTCACGCCTGGCCCCGGCCAAGCGCAAGGCTACCCTGATCCGTTTCGCCGCGCTGCTCAAGCAGAACGTCGAGGAGCTGGCCCTGCTCGAAACCCTCGACATGGGCAAGCCGATCAACGACTCGCTGAACATCGACGTGCCGGGCGCTGCCCAGGCACTGAGCTGGAACGGCGAAGCCATTGACAAGATCTACGACGAAGTCGCGGCCACCCCGCACGACCAGCTAGGCCTGGTAACCCGCGAGCCTGTGGGTGTGGTGGCGGCCATCGTGCCGTGGAACTTCCCCCTGCTGATGGCCAGCTGGAAACTCGGCCCGGCGCTGGCCACCGGTAACTCGGTGGTGCTCAAGCCGTCCGAGAAGTCCCCGCTGACCGCCATCCGCATCGCCCAGCTGGCCATCGAGGCCGGTATCCCGGCCGGCGTGCTGAACCTGCTGCCTGGCTACGGCCACACCGTCGGCAAGGCTCTGGCCCTGCACATGGACGTCGATACCCTGGTGTTCACCGGCTCGACCAAGATCGCCAAGCAGCTGATGATCTACGCCGGCGAATCGAACATGAAGCGCGTGTGGCTAGAAGCCGGCGGCAAGAGCCCGAACATCGTGTTCGCCGATGCCCCGGACCTGAACGCCGCTGCCGCCGCCGCGGCCAGTGCCATCGCCTTCAACCAGGGCGAAGTGTGCACCGCAGGTTCGCGTCTGCTGGTCGAGCGCTCGATCAAGGACAAGTTCCTGCCGCTGGTACTGGAGGCCCTCAAGGCCTGGAAGCCTGGCAACCCGCTGGACCCGGCCACCACCGTTGGTGCCCTGGTCGACACCCAGCAGATGAACACCGTGCTGTCCTACATCGAGGCTGGCCACACCGATGGCGCCAAGCTGCTGGTGGGCGGCAAGCGCATCCTCGAAGAAACCGGCGGCACCTATGTCGAACCGACCATCTTCGACGGCGTGAGCAACGCCATGCGCATCGCCAAGGAAGAGATCTTCGGCCCGGTACTGTCGGTGATCACCTTCGACAGCGTCGAAGAAGCCATCCAGATCGCCAACGACACCCCTTACGGCCTGGCCGCAGGTGTATGGACCGCCGACATCAGCAAGGCGCACAAGACCGCCAAGGCCCTGCGTGCCGGCAGCGTGTGGGTCAACCAGTACGACGGTGGCGACATGACTGCGCCGTTCGGTGGCTTCAAGCAGTCGGGCAACGGCCGTGACAAGTCGCTGCACGCACGGGACAAGTACACCGAGCTCAAGGCCACCTGGATCAAGCTGTAAGGCCATGGGCGCGGCCTGGTGCCGCGCCCCGAGCGATCCGCGCCACAGCCGGGCCCTGCGTTAGCGCAGGCCCGGCTGTGTTGCTTGTGGCGATCCATCATTCTGCGAGGAAGTACACATGCGTTGGGCTACCTACTTCGCCGTGCTGTCGTCGGTTCTGAGCGTCGGCCTTGCCCTGGGCGTGAGCATGCCGTTGGTATCGCTGCGTCTGGAGAGCTGGGGTTATGGCAGCTTTGCCATTGGCGTGATGGCGGCGATGCCGGCAATTGGCGTGCTGGTTGGCGCCAGCCTGTCCAGCCGCCTGGCGGCGTATTTCGGCACCGCCACGCTGATGCGCCTGTGCCTGCTGGCCGGTGCGTTGTCCATCGGCCTGCTGGCGCTGCTGCCCAGCTATCCGGTGTGGCTGGCGTTGCGCCTGCTGATCGGGGTGATCCTGACCATCGTGTTCATCCTTGGCGAAAGCTGGATCAACCAGCTGGTGGTCGAGCAATGGCGTGGCCGCCTGGTGGCGCTGTATGGCAGCAGCTATGCCCTCAGCCAGCTGGCCGGGCCGCTGCTGCTGGGCGTGCTGGGTTCGGAGGATGACCTGGGCTTCTGGATCGGGGCCGGGTTGCTGGTGGTGGCACCGCTGGTGCTGATCGGCCGCAGCGGGGCGCCCAGCGCTGAAGCCTGTGGTGTGGGCCTGCGTGACCTGGTGGGCTTCTGCCGGCGCTTGCCGGTAATCGCCTGGGCCATTGCGCTGTTCGCCGCGTTCGAGGCGATGATCCTCACCCTGTTGCCGGTGTACTGCCTGCAGCAGGGCTTCACCACCGAGCTGGCGCTGTTCATGGTCAGTACCGTGGTGGTGGGCGATGCGGTACTGCAACTGCCGATTGGGGCGCTGGCCGACTACATATCGCGCCGCACGCTGTTCACCGGCTGCGCCATGACCCTGCTGGTGTCGAGCCTGGCCATTCCGGTGCTGATGCACACGCCGGCGATCTGGCCATTGTGGGTGCTGTTCGGCGCCAGTGCCGGTGGCCTGTTCACCCTGTCGCTGATCCTGATCGGCGAACGCTATCGCGATGATGCGCTGGTGCGCGCCAACGCCCACGTGGCGCAGCTGTGGGGCATCGGCTGCCTGATCGGGCCATTGGCTGCAGGGGCCGGCAGCCAGTGGGTGAGCGGGCATGCGTTGCCGCTGCTGATGGCGGCGGGCGCGTTCGGGCTGGTGCTGTTGGCGATGCGGCCGAATGCCTTCGAGCCTGCCACGGCCTAGGGCCGCTTTGTACCGGTTGAATCCCCTCGAGGAGCGCTATTCTCGGGGGATTTCACCTTTCGTCGCTTTCACCCAGCTGCGCAACTTCTTGCGCACCAAAATGTGGATAAACCTGTGCATACATTGCTGCAGGTCATAATAAACGTGGCCTGCAGCCAACTGCGCAACTTCTTGCACAGTACTGCGCAAGAAGTTGCGCACTTTTTCGAACATCATCCGCCACGTGCACCCCGACGGTAGCCAGGACCGCTACAGCTTTGATGAGCGCAGCAACCTGCTGCAGCACATCCGTCCCGACCACAGCACGCTGCACTACGCCTACGACGACCATGACCAGCTGATTAAGATCCGCGATGCCGAGGGTGGCCTTTGGCTGCGCGACTACGACGAGCGCGGCAACCTGGTAGAGACGGTCGACCCGCTGGGCAACAAGACCGAAT